>CAKVBX010000031.1 GCA_934725685.1 uncultured Bacilli bacterium | reverse complement strand
TCAATGCAGCATCAATATTCTACCACTTTGGGCCTTTTCGGAATCGGCAAGCAACACTATTGTTTCTCCTTTTCAAAATGAATAATCAGTCCCAGTACTTGATGTGATAGTCTTCTTAATTGCGGAACTTCTTGGAAGCATGTCCTTCAAATAAAAGGATGAGGACCTAGCCATTCTATCTTCATCTTCATATTCGAAAAAAGAAAGGTGAAGATATCCGCTTTTCAAATAAGAATTCGAAAGGAACTCTTTTTCATCGTTTTTATATGCCGCATATCCAGGAGTAAAGTCAACAATTGTATGAACTAAAAACAACCTAGAATGAACAACATCATTTTTTGCAAATGGTGTACTGTAAATCTGAATTCCATAATATCCATAACCATACGAGTCATTTTGAAAAAGTTTCATTGTATTCATGCCGTCATCTTTTTCAAAAATAGACGGAACAGAACCCGGAAATGTATAACCGGCCCCACTACTTGAAGCTATTGTTGCAGCAAGCAGAAATCTAGACGCAATTTTCATCACATACATCTCCTTTTGTACCATTATAAGACAATGTATTTTTGTTGTAAATACAACCTTACATGGCGAATAAGAAAAGAGGCTGATTTTCAGGCAATTCTCACTTTCTGTTTTTCGAAGCCATCACATAGTAGAGGACACGGAGGAAGATATTAATGAAGTCAACATAGAGGTTGAAAGCGCAGTAGAGTGCGATATTGGTTTCGGAGGAAAGGCCTCCATTCTCAGCGAGCTGCTTCATGCGGTTCATATCGATGGCCGTGACAATGAGAATGATGGCGAAACTGACGAAATCGATAATCCAGTAAATCATCGGCGAGCGAAGGAATACATTGACTAAGGAGATGGTTAAGCTTCCTAGGCAGAGTGTGATGAGAAGCGGAAGAAGAACGCCGAGGTTCCGTTTGCTGAACAGACCGATAAGTCCCATGATGAGGAAGGAGAGAGCTGTGATCAGGAAGCTGACACCGATGGTACTGATATAGTCCCCATAACTATCGGAAGTGGCGAGAACGGTAAGGAAGACGGAAGAGAGGAGAATTCCCATCAGGAAGGTATAGAAGACATAAGATGCCGTCATCAGAGCCGATTTTGGCTGCCACGCCTTGAAAGTGATGAGGAACATCGCCGGAAGCATCAAGACGGCAGAGGCAATCAGAAGACCAAGATAGACATTGCCGAGGGTTTCGGAAGACCAGGAGAACTGCGTGGCCATCAACGTGATAAGACTCGGAAGGAAAAAGGCGACAAGACCGGTGATGACAAGACCGAGCGTCATCCAGAGATAGACTTTTGCATAGCTGAAGCTAGACGAGGATGTCACTTTGTTCTTGGTTTTGACTTGCTGTGTGGTTTCAGGAGTGAATTGTTCCATAGATTGTTGTCCTTTCATTGAACGCTATCATTGTAGTCGAAGGAAACAAAAAAGCAAAGGATTAAAAACACTCCCGGCGGAAAAATCCGCCAGGAGTGGAAAACACCGTTTAGATATTCTCGAGAAGAGCCTTGAAGGACTCGGACTTGAGGGAGGCACCGCCGACTAAGGCGCCGTCGACATCCTCTGCGCTCAGATAAGCGTGGACATTCTCCGGTTTGACACTTCCACCATAGAGAATCTGAACCTTCTGGGCAGCGATCTTTCCGAAAAGATCGTTGATGAGGGAACGGATATAGGCGCAGATGTCCTCGGCAATTTCGACCGAGGCATTCTTGCCGGTACCGATGGACCAGACCGGTTCATAGGCGATGACGATATAAGGCATGTCTTCCTTGGAAAGTCCGGCCAAACCGGTGACAATCTGTTCACGGATGACATCCTTGGTGATTTTCTCGTCATATTCCTTGGCGGTCTCACCCACGCAGTAGATGACGTGAAATTCGTTGGCGACAAGGGCTTTGATCTTACGGTTGCAGGTGAAGGAGGTTTCGCCTTCATAGGTTCTCTTTTCGGAGTGACCGATGATGGACCAATCGACACCGATTTCCTTCAACATCGGGATGGAGACACAGGAGGTATAGGCTCCGTGATCCATATAGTGGCAGTCCTGAGAAGCGACGATAAGGCTGTGCGCATGTTTGCGGACAGACTGAAGGGCAAGATAGGAAGGAGCGACACCGATCATGACGCCTTTGCTTCTGGCAATCTTGACAAGACCGGCATTCTTCACATCTTCACAGAAAGCGTTGGCTTCCTGAATGGTGTGATTCATCTTCCAGTTACCCATTAAGAATTTTTTTCTGGCCATAATTACTTATCCTCGATGACATCGATTCCCGGGAGATGACCATCGAACTGGATGAGTTCAAGGGAAGCTCCGCCGCCCGTGGAGACGTGGGAGAATTTGTCATTGTAACCGAACTTCTTGGCAGCAGCGGCGGAATCTCCGCCACCGATGACGGTAAATGCACCATTGGCAGTCGCTTCGGCGCAGGCTTCGCAGACAGCCTTGGTTCCACCCTGGAAGTCTTCGTTTTCGAAGACGCCCATAGGGCCGTTCCAGAAGATGGTCTTTGCCTTGGCGATTTCCTCGGCATAGAACTTTCTGGTGAGAGGACCGACATCGATTCCCTCATATCCTTCGGGGAAGTCAGTTTCGTTATTGTCGATATACTTGATATCTTCCACTTTCTTCTCCGGATTTTCAAAGTCATATCCCTTAGCGACGATGGTATCGAGGGAGAGTTTGATCTTGCCAGTGTCGAAACACTTCTTGGCATATTCGAGCTGATCATCCTCGCAGAGGGAATTGGCGACATTGATATGGAAGACGGCCTTCTTGAAGGTGTAGCCCATACCGCCGCCAATGAGGATCATGTCGCACTTCTTGAGAAGAGAATCGATGACCTCAATCTTGGAGGAGACCTTGGCACCGCCTAAAATGGCGATGTAAGGACGCTGATCTTCCTTCGGTTCGACACAGCGGCCAAGTCCTTTGATTTCCTTTTCCATGAGGAAGCCGACAGCAGTTTCCTTGCCAGCCTCTTTGAGAGCGGCAGGGACACCATAAGTGGAGGCGTGGGCTCTGTGTGCAGAACCGAAGGCATCCATGACGAAAGCATCGACATAGGAAGCCCATTCCCCGGCAAGAGCGGGATCGTTCTTTTCTTCTCCGGCTTCATAACGAGTATTCTGAACCAAGAGAACATCACCAGCTTCGAGAGCATCGATGGCATTCTTAAGTTCTTCGCCGTGTGTAGCCGGGCAGAATGTGACCTTGACATCGTGGCCGAGGGCTTCGCTGAGGTGAGCCTTAAGCGGTTCGAGAACGATGGAAAGATCGTTCTTCTTCATCTGTTTTTCGATATCTTCCATCGTGGCTTCGCCCTTCTTGAGCTTCTTCCAGGCGACTTTGCCGAGGTGGGACATCAAAATGACTTTGGCATTCTTCTTGACAAGTTCGGCGATGGTCGGGATGGCACCGACGATACGATTGTCATCCGAGATGACACTTCCCTTGTGCGGAACGTTGAAGTCAACGCGGACAAGGACCTTCTTGCCTTCGACGGCAAGATCAGTGACTAATTTTTTCATTGATTTCTCCTTTTTGGATATTAAGAAAGCGCCCATCACTGGGCGCTTTCTCGTAGTGCGTTACGAAATGAGCTGCCCTAATTCCTTAGAAGAAAAGAGATTAGGCAAGTTCAGCGAAGTACTTGATGGTACGGACCATCTGAGAGGTGTAGGAGTTCTCGTTGTCATACCAAGAGACGACCTGGACCTGATAAAGTCCCTCAGAAATCTTGGTGACCATGGTCTGGGTGGAATCGAAGAGGGAACCATATCTCATACCGATGACATCGGAAGAGACGATGGGGTCTTCATTGTATCCGAAGGATTCGGAAGCTTCGGCCTTCATAGCGGCATTGACGGATTCGACGGTGACATCTTCACCCTTGACAACAGCGACAAGGATAGTGGTGGAACCAGTGGCAACCGGGACTCTCTGAGCGGAGCCGATGAGCTTGCCGTTGAGCTCAGGGATGACAAGACCGATGGCCTTGGCGGCACCGGTGGAGTTCGGAACGATGTTGGCAGCACCAGCTCTGGCTCTGCGGAGATCGCCCTTTCTGTGAGGTCCATCGAGGATCATCTGATCGCCAGTGTAGGCGTGGACAGTGGTCATGATACCAGACTGGATTGGGAAAGCATCATTGAGGGCTTTGGCCATAGGGGCTAAGCAGTTAGTGGTGCAGGAAGCAGCGGAGATAACCTGATCATCGGCAGTGAGGGTCTTCTCGTTGACGGAGAAAACGATGGTCTTCAAATCCTTTCCGGCAGGAGCGGAAATGACGACCTTCTTGGCACCGGCCTTGATATGGGCCATGGATTTTTCCTTGGAGGTATAGAATCCAGTGCACTCGAGAACGACATCAACACCGATTTCACCCCAAGGGAGAAGTTCAGCCTTAGGCTGGGCATAGATGGTGATTTCGTGTCCATCGACAGTGATGGAACCAGGGACAACAACAGTCTTGCCGTCTTCGCCAAGGACAGGTTCCTTGGAAGAGACAGTGTGGAGATTCTGTCCGATGTGACCGGCATAGCCGCCCTGGGCAGTATCATATTTCAATAAGTTGGCCAACATCTTAGGGCTGGTAAGATCATTGATGGCGACAACTTCATAACCCTCAGCGCCGAACATCTGTCTGAAGGCTAAACGACCAATACGACCGAAACCGTTAATAGCTACTTTAACTGACATTTTTAATGTCCTCCTAGTTACACAATCATTATACAAACTAAATACGAAAATGAAAGTTTTTCGATAACTTTTTTATAAAAATAGGGGTTTCAAAGGAAAAATTGCTCTATGAGAGCGCAAAAATGAATCACTTTAAATAAAAGTGAGCGCGCAACGCTCATTCTATTTTTTACAAAATAAAAGAAAATCAAAGAATTATGTACAAAAGTACCATATTTTCTTCAATTTTCTTAAGTTTGGCTTACGCATAATTATGCGCAATTATCGATTTTCAATGCTCATTTATCGAGAAGGCGCTGTTTTCTGGCTTTTTCCCGAATCGCCGTGAGAATATGAGATATTCCGCTTTTTGTGATATTGATTTCCTTCTCTTCCGTCAGATATTCCGCAAGTTCCTTATAATTGGATTCCGGGAACTCTTTTCTCGCAAGCATCACCGCCTGGGTCTTCTCGTCAAAGAGTGTGATCGGCGTCACGGACAGGAGCAGGTTGATATCCTCGATATCCTTTTCCGCTGCGGCGATGGTCTTTTTATAGTTCGCCATATCACAATTGGTCTTTCTGTTCTCAAGATTCATGTCATCCTTCATCAAACGGGCGTTTTCATAGTCGAACATGGATTCGATGGCACCAAGATAAGAAAGGAAGACCGTGATCTGATCGGATTTCTTCAGATAAAGAACATGTTTCTCTCTTCTCTTGATGGACTTAAAAGACATGGTTCTCTCCTGGCGAAACGAAAGAAGCTTTCTCTTGATGGCCTGGGCATCGTTCTGATCAGTGAAAGCCATCTCCAGGAAATAGGATGTCTTGGAAGAGGAAGGGTTGTTGACGGAACCATTGGCCAAAAAGCAGCCGATGCAGAGATATTTCAGATTCTTGACATAGAGTCCGGCCTTGGGAGGGATTCGTTCGAACCCATCCTTCAGAATCTCCATTTCCTCCATCACCTGATAAAGGGAAGGGTCATTGACATGGACGACATAGACTAACCTTCTTCCGAAGCGGTTCACTTTCTGATAGTCGATTTCCGGAGACAGAGAAAAGCAGTCTTTCAGGCAGGAGTAGAGAAGCTTTGCGACACTGCCGATTTCGGTATGAAGGACAAGGGACGGAATTTTGCCGATGGAAAAAGAGCCTCCGTTCCTGGCAAAGCCGGAAAGGATGAATTTCTTCTGCTCCAACGTATAAGGATTTGTCGCCAATTCCTCTTTGACTTTTTTGGCAAATGCTATTTCCGTAGGCATATCTTCTCTTCTCCTTATCTATGTTTCAATATAATAGGCAACAATTCATCTTGTCTTCAAATAATCCTCATGAATGGCGGTGGCGGCGATGGCGCCGTCATTGCTCGCCGTGGCGACCTGTCTTAGATAGGTGTCGCGACAGTCTCCGATGGCATAAAGATTCCTGACAGCCGTCTCCATCCGGGCATCGGTCTTATAGATTCCCTTACCATCCTTGATTCCCTCGATATCGACATATCCGCTGCAGGCTTCCTCTCCGACATAAAGGAAAAGGCCGGAAATCAGAAGAGTCCTCTCTTCGCCGGTCTCGCTGTTTTTCACGGTGAGAGAGGAAATAGAGTCCGTCCCATCCGCAGAGACCGCCTGATAGGGAGCAAGAGTCTCGGTATTCTTCCGTGAGCGGAACTCGTCGACGACCGCTTCCTGGGCACGGAATACCCTTCTTCTTGCGATGAGGGTGACATGCGAGCAGATATCGGAAAGATACGTCGCTTCCTCGAACGCGGAATTACCGGCGCCGATGACGGCGACATCCTTTCCCTGATAGAAGCTCCCATCGCAAATGGCGCACCGGGAGATTCCTCTCTTGTGGAACTTGTCTTCCCCAGGAATCACAAACGACTTCTCGCCGAGCCCATTAGCGAGGATGACATAGGCAAAGACACGATCTTCTTTCTTCGTGGAGATAGTGAAAGTCCCGTCCCCGTTGAGAAAAACCTTCTTCACCTCCTGATAATTGGGGCGGATGGAAAACTTCTTCAGCTGGTCTTCTAATAACATGCCGAGATCGGGGCCAGCCACAGAAAGAATTCCGGCATAATTCTCGATTTTCTCGGTCTTGTTCACCTTTCCGCCGACAAGTTCCTTCTCGTAGCAGACCGGCGTCATTCCATAACGTTTCAGATAAATGGCAGCCGAGACACCCGAAGGCCCCATGCCGATGATAGCGACTTCTTTCCTGTCCATAGGTCACTCCTTCTTTTCGGAATCCTGGTCCTTGGATTTCAGCTTTGCAAGGAAATCGGAACCGTCATTCCCAATTCCCGCATCATTTCCCTTCTTCTCTTCTTCCTTGACGGAAGCGGAAGAGACTTCCATCACTTCCTGAAGTTCAGATTCAATGAAGACGGATTTGAATCCGGGATGTTTATCGAACTTGCCTTTCTCGGCAAAGCGATGAAACAAATGATTGATGACGATGAGAAGAAGACCGGCGACAATGAAGGCAATCGCCATCATATAGGATTTGTAATCCACTTTGCCGGCAGAGGCATCTCCCATGATGAAATGGGCATTTCTCAAAGGTTCCAAGGTCATACGGATGATACCATAGGAAAGGAAATAGGCAAATGCCTGGTCTCCGTTGCGGTAATGCTTCCCGAAGACAGCAGGGACCCCTCTGGTAATCAGGAAAAAGAACAAAATGTTCACGACGCCTTCCACCAAGAACATCGGTGCAGCAATACTGCCTTCCGGAAGATAGATTCCGTTACTGGCCGCCGTGATGGTCTCTCCGTGATAAACATAAGTACCCATTGCCATGCTTCCGTTTTGCATGTTGTCCGTGATGAAGGAAGGAAGGAAGGACCAGGCATCCGGAGAGACGGCATGTCCGAAGACTTCCTGGTTGAAGAAGTTGCCCCAGCGCCCGATTGCCTGTGCGACGATGATGGTCGGAACGGCAAAATCCATGATTTTCAGGATAGATGTGCCTTTCCTGCGGAAAATACAATACGTGGCACCGACTAAAACACCGCCGATAGCTCCGCCCTGGATAGCCAGTCCGCCCTCCCTCATGTCAAAGATTTTCCAGAAGGGGCCTCCGGCATACTGATCCCAGGAGGCGACGACATACCAAATTCTGGCGCCGATGATACCGGCAATCAAAGAAAGAGGAAATGCCGTATCGAAAAAATGCCAATCATAACCATCCTTATGCGCGCGGTAGTTCGACAGAAACAGGGCAACACAGGCGCCGAAAAGAATGCAGATGGCATAGAAACGGATCACAGGATTTCCGAACGGAAACCCAACATAATAACCGAGAGAATCGATAGTCATGGCTTTCACTCCTTCGAATGGTTTTCCTGTTTTGCGACGTGCATCGAGGCATATTCCTCTCTGCGCTTCTTTTCTTCCTGACGGCGTCCCTGGATTTCCAGAAGCCGCTTCTGGAATTCATATCCGGTATCATAGCCATCATCTTTCAGTTTGAAATTGGTGACTGCCGTTTCAATGATTTCCGCCATACTTCTAGCAGCAGAAACTGGAAGTTTGATGAGCGGAATCGACTCGTTCAGAATATCGTAATGATTGGTCTTCATGCCGATACGTTCCATCGGCTCGTCGCTCTTGAACTGGACAAGATTGATGATGAGATTAATATGGCTTCGCTTGGCAAGGGAATTGATGCCGAACATGCGGGAAACATTAATGATGCCGATACCGCGGACTTCCATCATGCCATAGATGGTCTCCGGGCAGGTGCCGATGAGTTTGCCGCGGACATCAGCGATATCGACGCGGTCATCGGCGACCAAACGATGTCCCTTGCGGATGAGTTCCAAGGAAATTTCCGATTTGCCGATGCCGGATTCCCCCATGAGAAGAACACCGATACCATAGATTTCCAAAAGGCAGGCATGGAGGGCAGTTCTCGGAGCGAGTGCCTCGGAAAGATAGATGTACATCGAAGAGGAAAGTTCGGAAGTATCCTGATTGCATGAGAAAAGCGGAACGTTCGTCTCCCTTGCCGCCTTCATGATGCATTCCGGACAGGGATTATCATGTGTGATAACGACGGAAGGACATTCGTTAGAAAATATCCTCAGGCAGTTATGATAGATTTTCTCGGGATCGGAATCCTTGATGAGGGCCATCTCCTTGTTCCCAATAAGAATGATTCTGTCTTTTTCATGGAACTGGAACAGTCCGAGGAGTTCGAGGCCAGGGCGGTCGAGTTCCGCGACGAGGACAGGACGAGCGAGGGCATTGACGTCTCCGTTGATAATCTTAAATCCAAAATGGTTTGCTAATTCTAAACTGGTTAACATGGGCACACCTCATTATCACCATATTATAACCGAAACCCTAGTGTTTTAAGAATAATAAAACCGGGAGTTTCACCATATGAAACAGCAAAACTTTTCTAGTAGCTATCTTAAAAACATTCCACTCCTTCAAACCAGTAAAGAAAAAAAGACGAATGCAAAAAATATCGTATATCAAAGAAGCAAAAAACTTATAACCGGAGTACATTCCGCTCCAAGAAGAACCTAAGACAAAAGACGCGAAAAGTATAGGGGAAGCAATACCTCAATCATTGACGATGGTCGGCTTGACACGGTTCGGAAGGAAGACATAATAATTGAACGCTTTATAGAGATAGGTACCTTCCGGTTTTTCCACTTTCTTTTTGATGATAAACGTATCGGTTTTTGATTCATTCGGCATTGTGATGTGTACCGTAACCTTGTTTCCGTCTATGGTACATTCTTGCTTTCCATTCCAAAATAGTCGCGTCGGACTTGTATTGCTGTAACATCCACCCAATATTGATAAAGTGATGATGATAAGACCTAGAAGAATAGCAAAAAATATAATCATGAAGCTTTGCTCATCGGAAAAAGAATGGTTTAGTGCGTAAAAGAAGACAAATATGATATTGTAGACAACAAAGCAGAATTGGAAAAGAAATTTAGGAAGGTCAAACAGCTGTTCTTTTTTTACTGAAGCACGATGTTCTTCAGCGGTGTAATAGAACGAATAAACCTGTTTCATTCTTGATTGCCCTCCTCTTCCGATACAGGAATGATTTCATTGGGAATGGAGACATAGTGATGTCTGTCCTGATAATAAATGGTTACCTTTTTCTTCTTGATGACCTTTTTGAGGATTAACTCCTCCTCAAAAGTATCCTCTCCGAATGTGAGCTTCGAAACGATCCTGTTCCCATCGATTGTGATTTCCTGGTTAAAATCCCAATGTGTCTCGGTGATGGAATTGTTGTATGACAAGAAGAAAAAACGGAAAAGAAAAACAAAGAGAACGATTGTCATGATGAGAAAAAGGATTAAAGAGGCTATTGGAATTCCTATCGGCATATGCTTTTCGTTACAAATGATAATAGTATGGATAATCAAAAAGGCAAACCACAAACTAAGTACGATAATTAAAGATGGAATTTGCTGGCTTATCGCGTTCGGATATTTCAAATTTCCATCAGATTGAAACCGGTATACTTTTTTCATTTGATGTACCCCATGACTTCTTCGTAGTCACTCATTCCTTCGATCGTACCAGTGAATCTACTTCCTTCATCCAGTTTATCGATGTAAGTGCGATTGTAGAGATTGCTTTCGTTTGCTTTATAGACCGGTGAATAATCGATGAAGTGTTTTCCGTTCTTTCCGAAATGATAGCGATAGGTTAAGACAACCACTTCCTGATCGGATGTGCCCCTTCCTACCTCAAGTGCCGCTTTCGCGTTGATCAAGTATTCTCTGAGCTGACTCTTCTTGATATCAAAAGGCGATGTCATGACACAGGTGGCAATCAAAGAAACAAGTGATACAATTACTGATGCGACATCGATAACGATACCTACAACACCTAAAGCTGACGCAATTGCAGTTTTGAGTGCCAATTTTGTTAGCTTTGAAACGACAATGCCACTTATTGTCAAACCAAGTCCAGTGGAATCAATTGCAATGTTAAATGCCTGCTGCTTATCATCCTTCCAGGCATCGTATTCTTCCACGGAATTCAATATTTCATTTAATACGGTGTAGATTGCGATTCGCAAGGTCAAATCCCAAACATAGATTTTCTGATAGGTGATGTCCTGATCATGATAGACATCATAGAAATTGTGAATGAAAGGATATTTGCTGTAATTATCAAAGTTCACTTGCGCATTGGAATTGCTAAGTGTTGTAGGCGTGATGCCTAAAGGCTTATAACCGCTGGTCCAGATGGCACAGAGGTCTCCTTTCTTTCTGCCTTCCGTGATGTTGTAGTACCTGTTCGCACTGGAATCGTCTTCGACCTGTTCAAAGGTCAGCGTATAGGAGTGGTCATTGTCCCATGTCGCATCCTGGTAAGCGTAAACGCAGACATAAAAGGTTCCAGGTGTGACATTGAGCGAAAGATGCTCATCGGAGTTTCCACCTTTGTTGCTTATCTTAAGATAACTATCGAAGGAAAGCTCTTCATAGGATGTGTTTAAGTCATTGGACAATCGATACAGTCTCAGATCATAATCACAACCGGAAGGAATATTGGTCAGGGTGACCTCCAGGGTGCCGGTCACGACTGCATCATAGCAATAGAAGTCCTTATCGATGTAGGTCTTTTTCCATGGACCCCATCCGCTTGTTTTCTGACTGATTGTCCCTGAAAGGCTGCTTGTGTTTTCCACCATTCCTATGCTGTTGTTGACCTTGTAGACGACGGTCGCATTCTCAAACGTATCGTTGTTTTCATACTTATCGTCCGTAGAGGAATAGGTTTCTATCCCGGAATTCGAAGCACTGTTCACCTTTTCCCTTCTGCCATCTTCATAAATATCATAGATTTCCGCTTCCGAATCATTGAGAGGGCTTCTCGTTTCATAGCGGTCGCTTTCGCCCTTGAATTTGTTTTCCGCATCAAAGGGATAATCATAGCCATCTTCCTTGATGCCTGCTTCGTCCGCGATTTGCTGAATCCGGAATTTCCGGTTGATGTTGAGATTGATTGGATTGGTCTGGTTAGAGAAAAAAGAGAAAATCACACCCAGTGTGACAAGCAATAGTATTTTTTTCATGGCTTTTCCTTTTCCTGTATGTCATGTGGCCATACTATAAATCAAAGAGTGTCGAAAGTCTAGCTAAAGTCTAGCTTTTGTTTGGGACATAAAAATACCGCCATAAAAAGTAAAAATCATGTGACGATAATCAGCAACAATCTGAATGATTTTGCATAAAAGTCCACTTGAGTCTGTACACTTCATTCCACTATGTTCAATAATCTTTCAATCACATTCTTTTGACAAATGCTAAATATTGTCAAACAGATAAATATGGATATTGATAAGGTGTTTTTTATCTTTTAAGACTGCTTCAAGAAAACAACTTACAAGAATAAAGGAAATCAAGTTGATACTCGTCTATGATATATTTTCCCGCGATCCATTTTGATTGGATTAACCCTTGTTTTCAATCGTCTAATACAATTGTCACTAACAAAATTAACTAATGGCTGATTACAATCAAAAAGTTCCTCATCAATGAGGCACAAGAAATCAAGGCTAGGAAAGATGCTTAACTCTTCCTGTACTTTTCTTTTTCCATTTCCCGTTTCAGATAGATACCGGTAAAAGAGTCTTTACAGTTGACGATATCATCCGGAGTACCTTCAAAGACGATATCGCCACCTTTGTCTCCGCCTTCCGGTCCGAGATCAATCAGATAATCGGCCGATTTGATGACATCGAGATTATGCTCGATGACGATGACGGAATTGCCGTTATCGACAAGACGGTTAAGAACATGGATGAGTTTCTCAATATCATAAGGATGGAGACCTGTCGTCGGTTCATCAAGGATATAGAGCGTCTTTCCATCACTCGGGCGCTCCAGTTCATAGGCGAGCTTCACACGCTGAGCTTCGCCACCGGAAAGGGTCGTGGAAGACTGGCCTAACTTAATGTAGCCAAGTCCGACATCGACAAGAGTCTGCAGCTTCTTCTTGATGTTCGGAAAACTCGAGAAGAAAGTCAGTGCCTCTTCCGCTCTCATATCGAGAACATCGGCGATGTTTTTCTCCTTGAAATAGACGGAAAGAACATCATCCGTATACCGTTTCCCGTGGCAGACATCGCATTCGACATAGACATCCGGAAGGAAGTTCATCGTGATTCTCTTCACGCCCGCACCCTGACAGGCTTCACAGCGGCCACCACGGACATTGAAGGAGAACATGGATTTATCCATACCTTTGATTTTCGCATCCTTCGCATTCGCAAACACCTCACGGATATCGTCAAAGACCTTGATGTAAGTTGCTGGATTACTTCTCGGTGTCCTTCCGATAGGTTCCTGGGAGACATTAATGACTTTTGTCACCTCATTCAGATTGATAATTCCTTCACATTCTGGTTTATCGCTCTTAAAGCCGAGATTTCCTCGGATTGTCTTATAAAGAACCTCATCGACAAGAGAGGATTTTCCGCTTCCGGAGACACCGGTTACACAGACAAAGATGCCGAGCGGAATCTTCACATCGACATCCTTCAGATTGTGGCAGTGTGCCTTTTTTATGAGGAGAGATTTTGTGAAATCGCGCCGCTTCGAAGGAACGGGAATCGATTTCCTGCCGCTCAGATAATCACCGGTCAAAGAATTCTTATCAGCAACCAGTTCCTTTGGAGTACCGGCAAAGACAATATTGCCTCCTCTGTCACCAGCACCAGGGCCGATGTCGACGACATAATCAGCAGCAAGGATCGTATCCTCATCATGTTCCACGACGATAAGGGAATTGCCTAAATCCCTCATTTCCTTCAACGTATTGATCAAGCGGTCGTTGTCGCGCTGATGAAGACCGATGCTCGGTTCATCCAAAACATAGAGGACACCGGTGAGACGGCTTCCAATCTGGGTGGCGAGGCGGATGCGCTGGGATTCACCGCCGGAAAGAGTAGAAGCCTCTCTGGAGAGCGTCAGATAATCCAATCCGACATCGATGAGAAACTTCAGACGGTTTTTGATTTCATTGATGACAAGATCGGCAATCTTATGCTGCATTTCTGTAAGGGCAAGATTCTGGAAAAAATCGTAGATTTTACTCAGAGAGAGTGAACAGAGTTCATGAATGTTGAGTCCTCCGACACGGACGGAGAGAACCATGTCATTGAGTCTCGCTCCATGACAGGTTGGGCATTCCACTTCCCGCATGAAGCCTTCATAATACTGCTTCATGAATTCCGACTTTGTCGTCATATAAAGGCGGTCAATCCTGCCTTTTAGGCCTTCCGTAACTGTTTTCACAATCTTGGAACCGGAAGTGGACTCATAGACATATTTGACTGGCTCTTTCGGCCCATAAATAACAACTTCCTTCTGACGCTGTGAAAGCTTATTGAACGGAGTCTTTGTTGAAATCTTATATTTTTCCAACACCGCATAGAAATCATTCCATTCAATCGTCTCATGATTATTCTTCGGAAGGCAGGCGAGTGCCCCATCTTCAATGGATTTGGTCGGATCCGCAATCATCAGGTCAGGATCCGCTTCAATTCTCACACCGAGGCCATGGCAGTCCGGGCAGCAACCGAGGGGATTATTGAAAGAGAAAAGCCTAGGCTCCAACGGAGGAACGGAAAAGCCGCAGACAGGGCAGGACTGATGTTCGCTATACAATGTCTCTTTCCCATCGACATCGATGGTGACATAGCCTTTTGCAAAATCAAGCGCAGTTCTCAGCGATTCGAAAAGTCGGTCCTTATTGTCTTCGTTCAGAAGAAGGCGGTCGACTGCAAAGGCAATCGTATGCTTGTAGTTTTTGTCCAACTGTGGCACTTCGTCATATCTTGTGAGGGGCTTATCATCAATCCGGATTCTGGTATAGCCCTGATTGAAGAATTTCTGCAATGTGGCAAGATGGGTTCCTTTTTCGTTCTGGACGACCGGTGCATAAATGGTGAGTTTGCTTCCATCGGGATTACTCCTTACCGCATTATAAATCTGTTGAAGGGAGGAAGCCTGAATCGGAATGTGGTGTTCCGGACAATAGGGGACACCAATTCTGGAATAGAGCAATCTCAGGTAATCGTAAATCTCCGTCACCGTGCCGACAGTAGAACGCGGGTTGTGGGAAGTGGTCTTCTGGTCAATGGAAATGGCCGGAGAGAGTCCGTCGATGGAATCGACATCAGGTTTGGAAAAATCACCTAAGAACATTCTCGCATAGGACGAGAGAGACTCGACATAACGGCGCTGTCCCTCAGCAAAGATAGTGTCAAAGGCGAGTGTCGATTTTCCACTTCCGGAGACACCGGAGAAAACAACCAGGGAATTCTTCGGAATCTCGACGGAGACGTTTTTCAGATTGTTCTCACGTGCCCCTTTTACAACAATATAATCACGATAATTATCAGTCATGGAAAAAACCTCTTCTATATTTTAGTCGCTTAAGTCTTCGTTTTCAGCAAGGATGATTCAGGAAAGCAGGCCATCCTTTTCAAGGACGGGAACGTTGCCACGCACTAGCGGAGCGGCATAAATCAAAAAGGAATCGTTGATATTGTCACCTGTTTCATTCAGATAGGAAACGGGCATGGAAGTCGCATCCTTCCTGCACTTTGCCAGATCGACGAGAATGTATTCAATCTGATAGGGCTCCTCGGAGATTCTCTTCATACCGACCATCTTGCCGGTCGCTCCGTCCAAGGCGGAAAGTAACGCCTTTTTCCCGACTTCATAGGCTTCCTCGCTGTCCGTCTTCGAAAGAAGGTAGGAAGCAGAGCGCTGCAACGTATTCAATTCGACAAAACGGGTAGGGAATCCCTGCTTTTGAAGAAGGGAAGCGAGATACCCAGCAACACCGCCGGGGATGATATTCCCAAAGGCATCCGACTTACCCTGACCGGCGACAAGAGCGCCGTTTTTGTCTTTGATGCCCTCGCTCAACACGATGACCGCATGTCCTTTTCTTTCATAGAGAGACATCGCCTTGCTGAGGAAGGATTCGATATCAAATTCCGCTTCCGGGACATAGATATAGTCCGGTTTGCATCCTCTCAATGCCGCTAAGGAACTGGAGGCAGCCAGGTATCCGGAATCTCTTCCCATCGTCTCGATGAGGAGAATTTTTCCCTTCTTATAGCTATATTCATCCCTGGTGAGAGTGATAACATTGTTTGCGACAAACTTGGCGGCAGAACCAAAACCCGGGGTATGATCTGTTCCGAAAAGGTCATTGTCGATTGTCTTCGGAATTCCGAACACTTTGGCAGGAAAATGATGGTAAAGACAATAGCGATTGATTTTATAGGCAGTATCCATAGAATCATTTCCACCATTGACAAAAACATAACGAATCTGATATTTCTGAAGATGGGAAATAATCTCATTTCCGAGCTCCGCATCTTCTTCCATCGGAAGCATCTTTCTAAGAGATCCGAAATGGGCGCCGTTTTTTGCACGGAGGAAGGAGTAATCTCCTTTCACTTCCTCCAGGCTTTCGTCAAGCAGAGAGGAAATGCCGTATCGGGAAACAAAAAACTTTTCCTCCCTTTTCAGGGAGAGAAAAGTTTCATAGATACCTAAGAACGAAGTATTGATAACGGCAGTCGGACCTCCGGACTGGAAGTAGAGACAGTTACCTTCTAACGGATGTTTCGAATTCGTCATAGCGGTATTTCTCCTTTATGAGATACTGATCGACACAATGATGAAGAGAAGTTTCGGAAATCATCTTTTCCATTCTTCTCCGATAACCGAAATAACCCATACAGAGGAAGGTGACAAAAAGTCCGATTGCAGTCGCCATACAGCCGAAAGAGAAATACGGGCTCTTATAGGAAAGCACATAGCGGTGTGTTCCCTTCTTCGATTCAAAGGAGAGGAATCCGCCCTGCGCTTTATAAAGATCGAGTTCCGTCTGCTGTTCGGAACCATCATCCTTACTGATGATTTCCTTCACGGTCCATCCTTTCTGATAAGGATAGTTGAGGACGACGAAACGGTCTTCCGCATTGTCGACGGAGAAAGTGGTCGTATTCTCACTTCTTGACTCAATCTGAATGGCATGGGCCTTCAGATTGTCGATGGCACGCTGGTATTCCGTATTCCTGGTGATGTAGAGGGAAGGACGATCGAGCTTTACCGGCTCATCCTTAGTTCCGCCTTTGACGATGCCAAGAATTCTCTTGACCGGACGGTCGATATAGTATCCGTGGGCTTTCTTGTATTCGACATAGGGATGACGTGCAAAGGAGATGAGATGGTCATCCTTGTCGAAGAAACGCCATTCGATATTGTCATCGTCATAAATGGAAATGTAGGATCCGGAAAGCGGATTGGAAGGATCGGCTTCTGGACAGAGGAGGGTCTCATTTCCTTTTCCGTCCATAGGCGTAATCAGAATCTTCGAATTATAGAGGACACTTCTCGTATAGGAAGCATCGGTATTTCCTTTTCCGTCCTTCAGGGTGTCATAATCATAGACTAGGTCGGCTGGTCGGATGCCGTTAGCATATTCCCAGGGGTGTTCACTGCTGAACTTGGAAAGACAGACCTGATTGTTCGGATCATTGGAATCACAGACGGCATAGACACCGGATGGTTTGCTATCCGTAGCCGGCCAGGAAGCGGAATAGATGGTGGTCTTCAGTCTTGTCGAGCGGCTGGAACCACCGGAAAGCATGATGATTGGGTTGGTTGGTTTTGTCGTACCAGAAGCGGTATAATCCACCGTTTCGTCGTAGGCGACATAATCGACATTGTTGCTGACTAAGAGACTCTGGAAGCGGCTCGCTTTCTTGGCGAGGGTATCCGTGTTTTCCTCGATGTCCGTCGTCGGATAGTTGCTGCCGTAGAGGTTCACTTTTCCGGCATTATACTTCTTTTGGGCGAGGAACCGATTATAGTCCTCATTGTCGAGCATGGCGAAGCGGAGAAGCGGATATTCGTTGAGATCTTCGTAGAGGTTATAGCTGTAGTCATCGTCGTATCCCTTATAGGAAAGGTTCGTGGCAAGCCAGGCCGTATTCATCACAGTGTCGAAAGAGAAGCCAAGGTCGATGAAGTCCGTGTTGATATAGACCGATTTCGTACACTGGTCGGAAGCGAGGAATTCAAGGAATTCTTCCGAATAGCTGACGCCGAGTTCTTTTTTCTCCTCTTCGGTGAGCTTGAGAATGTTCTTATATCCGTATGGAATATCATAATCGAGGGCGTAGACGAGATAGCCGTTCTTATCTCTTCTGGAAGGATAGGCTTCCGGAACGGAAAGGGTTCTGCCCTCTTTGACACGATCGACCAGATAGTATTTCGTACCGAGGAAGGTTTCAAGATTGGATCGGCGGTTATAGACGCCCATCGACCAGTTGTGATAGCCGTGCGGGATTCGGCTTCTGTCGAGGAAGTCCTGGGCATTGAACGGATAGACGGAGTGGAAATCGCTCAGTCCGGAATAGCCTTCTCTGAGCGGAACATTGGAATTGTTTCTCGTCGCTGTCGTGTTATAGATGCGGTAATAGTCTTCTCCGCCTTCCCCTTCCTTGATCATGCTGACGATTTTGGTCTCTTCGGGGTAAGACTCAATTTGAGAGATGGTGGATGTGCCATGGACGATGATGGTGGCATTGGCCATGCCGATGATGTTGACGGCCATCAGTCCCAAGGTGGCATAGGAGAACTTCTTCTTGTGGAAAAGAGGACGCATTACAAGGTAGCAGAGAAGGAGATAGGCAGAACAAACAAGAATAAGGATCATTTTGTCGTCCCAATAGGTTCCCGTGAAGTGGCTCGGAATCAGGTCGACTTCATAGATGATGAGATAGCAGCTCAGAGCATAGAGGGCCGAGATGATGATCATGGAGATATCGAGATAGGTCTTCGGAATCTCCCTTCTGCGTTCCAAAGTGATGCAGCACCAGGTGATCATGCAGGCGATAGGGAGGATGAAGTATCTCGCATAGCCAACGGTGAAACCGGAGAAGAGATAGAAACCGATTGGCGTGAAAACAAGAAGGCAGGCTAAGAAAAGACCGATGAGATAGGAGACTTTCCTTCTCTTGAAAGCATCAAGGACAGAGACAAAGAAAAGAATCAGGATTGGTGTCGTCGCATAGAGGGAACCGGCCATGTTGTCATACCAGTTGACATTGAGCAGGTTCGAATAGTAGCAGTCATCCGCCATAAAAAGGAAGTTCAGAAGCGGAGTGACTTGGTTATGTGCCGTAGAGGAGGTGAAAGTGAAGATGGCTTTCAGCATTTCCGACAGGGAGGAAGCGGAGAGAATATTTTCCAGATAGGAACTTTCCGTAACTCTCGGCATGTTCCTTGCGACATACATGCCTGGTAAAAGGACAAACAGGCCTAGCATCACCGCAACGACAAAGCTCAGGATGCCGACACCCATGATGGACATGTTTTCGTCGTAGTTGCGTTCTCTGATGGTCTGGAAATAACGGAACAGGGCATACATAAAAATACCGATCATGTAGACGACGAAGAAGAAGTAACTCGTCATCGCCACGAGGAAAAAACCGACCAAAAAGACTCTGGGGTCCTTTTCCCGGATGATTTTCTCGATACCGAGGAAGCAAAGGGGAAGGAAGGCGACCGAATCGATGAAGTGGAACCAGATATAGCACATCGAATAGCCAGAGAAGGCAAAGGCTAAGGCACCGATGGTTCTGTTGTTCTCCGAAAGGGAGAAGGAACCGAGGTACCAGTAGAAGAACATGCCTGCCAAGACCATCTTGGGAACGAATTCGAGTCCCTGGAGGACAAGGAGCCAATCACGCGGAAACGGTAACAGGATGAGGACGAAGGGATCGAAAAGATAATAGAAGGAGTTTCCGCCGATGTTATCGATCCCCAGAAAGACACTTCTGTCCCATTGAGGGAATTCCCCGGTGCGGAAGAAATAGTGCCAGTCGTCATAGCCGTTGAAAAGGAAGGTCATCTCCTGGAGGGAATAGTCTCCGCTAAGTGGGACCGTGAAGTTGTTGTTGATCCAGGTGTAAAGGAAGCAAAGAACGGCGACGACGGTGAGCAGGTAGAAGCACCGCATCTTCGGGCCGGGCTCCTTAAAAGCACTGATGAGTTTCTTCAGCTTCAGTTTTCCGTATCGGGCGATGTTCTCAAAGGCGATGGAGGCCTTATTCTTTATTAAAGTAATGTCCATAGAAAATACCTTATTATTAAAACACTTGAAGGGGCATTTTTCTATCAGGAGTAAGGCAAAGTATGGCAATCGCAAGAAAGAAATCCTTGCAAAAAGAAAAGGAATCCATTATGGGAAGCCGGCCCTCCGGGATTCCT
>CAKVBX010000030.1 GCA_934725685.1 uncultured Bacilli bacterium | reverse complement strand
TACAAGATACAAAAATCAACAGAAAAAAAGGGAATCTCGATGGATTCCCACTGTTTACTTTCTTGCGATTGCCCTAAAGGCAAAGGGTTTCGAATAAGTTCTTTCGGTGATGGCTGCGTATTGGTATACTATCCTTATGAAAATCAATATGCTGCTCGATGAAACGAGAAAATATCTCTTATCCGCCTTTTTTCCCATCACGATAGGAGTCCTTGCCTTCCTCTGCTGGATTCTCCCTGGCAATCGGGTCTATTTTCCGGCGGTTTTTTATGCGCTATGCTGTTTTCTTCCCCTGTTTTCCAAGGAAGGGAAATGTTATCTTCCACTTTATCTGTTCCATATTGTCCTTCCGGATTCTCCTCTTCTTCTCAAAGGCATCCCCGGGGAAGTCCTACTCACGGGCATCTCCCTGATTCTTTCCTCCATCCTCTTCCTCATTCTGAGAAAGCCGAAGCTACAGAAAGGAGAACTCTTCTATCCGCTCCTGATTCTTATTTCCGTCCTTCTCGTGTCCTACCTCTACAACATGGTAAAAGACGGAAGCAACGATTTCCGCGGAATCCTCTACATTCTCGCATTATATGGTCTTCTCCTTCTCTCCATCTTTTTCTTCACGACACTCGGCAACGAGGAAAGTCTTCCCTACTTCAGTTCGACCGTCAGTGTCCTGGATGTCATCATCGTCAGTGAAATCATCGTCTCCCTCTTCTACGACAACTCCGTCACTCCTTTGATTTGGAGCACGTTCCGTCTCGGCTGGGCGATGAACGGAACAACTGCCAGCACACTCCTTGCCCTCTCGCTTCCGTTCCTCAGCATGAATATTGCAAAAAAACGCTATCAGAGTCTCGTCATTTTTCTCTATGCCGTCCTAGGAATCCTGTTGATTTCTTCCTACAGCGGTCTGATTGCGCTCCTTTTCTCTATTGTCCCACTGATTTTCCTCTCGTTCAGGACCTATGGAAACAAGTATCCCTATCTTGTTCTCACCTTCCTTGTGATAACGGGATCTGTATTGATTCTCCTCATCGGTTTCAACAAAACAGCCAATGCCAATATTCTGAATGCACTGAAGTCCCTCAATCCGCTTGCGGATATTCCAGAGGGAAGACTTCCGTTCTACCAGGAATCCATAGAACAGTTCATAAAGAACCCAGTTCTCGGTGTCTCCATCGCCAGAAGGACGCTCAGCAACGGCTCAATTTCCTTCTCTGGGAATTCTCTCCTCACGAGTATGATCTTCGGCGGTGTCTTCGGATTGCTCGCTTTCCTTTTCCTCGAATTCCATGTCTATTTCATCAGCATGAAGAAAAAGACACCAGATCGGCTTCTTTTCCTGATTTTCCTCATCATTCAGGAGGTCATCGGTTATCTCGATGATACCCTATATCTAATGCCGGTCTTTGTCTTCTATCTGCTCGCTGTCACCATCTATCAGGTCTCCAACCGTCCTCAGGATACTATTGTCCATCAGGATTTCTTCGAAAACTACACCCCCGGAGAAAATCTTGATTTGAGATAAACCGTCAGGCACCAAAAATTCCGTGTTTTATATAATATCTCAAAGGCTTTTCAACATTTAAAACAAGACTGAATAAATTTATAGTTGCGTTTTATCGAACATTTCCATTGAAACGAATAAATAAATCGAAGATATATGTTAAAAATACAGTTATTTTTGTGTTTTTTATGAATTTTAAAAAATGTGTTGACAACCAACTTAAAATAAAGTAAAATTAAGACGTCTTAGGAATTCCTAAGCTTTAAAATCGATAATAAGTTCCAACATAAAAATTCCTTTTGCTCTCTCCGTTATACCTTCGGGTATAGCGGAGTTTTGTTTTTTAAGGATTTTTCGGCTATACTATCAAAAAAAGAAAGGCAGCAATCATGAAGCAGGAATACAGTTACGGAGCCGTCGTCTATCGATATGAAAAAGGAAGACTCATGATTCTTCTCGAATTCATGAAGCTCGGCCATATATCCCTTCCAAAGGGACATATCGAAGAAGGGGAAACTCCAGAAGAGTGTGCCTTGCGCGAAATCAGGGAAGAGACCAACCTGGAAGTCGCCCTCAATACTGCGTTCTCCCACACCATCACCTATTCTCCTCTTCCGGACGTCCAGAAAGATGTGACTTTCTATCTAGCCACGCCGATCACGGAGCACCTCATTCCACAGGAATGTGAGGTCAATCATCTCGAGTGGGTAGAGGAAGAGAAGGCTTTCTGCCTTCTCACCCACGATTCCGACAAAGAAGTCCTGAGGGATGCACTCGAGTATATCATGACGAGTCAATGAATTAGGTACATAAATCGGATTCTGAGGTAAGAAACGACCTTGTGGGGGCTGAAAAGCCTCTTTTTCTTTGGTTTCCGCTTCCGTCCCACGATAATTTTTGATATAATTGTTATGTACATGATATGTATAGGAGAAACGTTATGGGAAACTACACCGTTCCGCCAGAGATTCTGGCCCTGAAGCCGAGGGGGACGATCGTCAAGAAGATCAAATCCGGCTATTACGTCTACTCCCATTCCCAACACAAGGATGAGAAGACAGGAAAATGGAAGACCAGTTCCGGAAAGCTGCTCGGCAAGATTGTTCCAGGAGTCGGATACTGTCCGAACTCCTCTAAGTGCTCCGAGGACAGAATAACCTGCTTCGACTACGGGGAATATCTTCTCGCCTCGAAGCTTTCCGTTCAGGAATACGGACTTCTCTTGAAGGTCTTCAATCCTGATGAGGCCATGCTTGTCTTTGCCCTTTCCGTCATCTACGCGACACATGGGTTCTGCGGCCTGAAAGCAGCCGATTCCCTATACGGAAGGTCACTTTTCGCAAAGGATTTCCCTGACCTGAAGTTCAGCTATCATAGGATGGCTAAGCTTCTTGAACTCATCGGAAGGGAATCGAAGATGCCGCGCTTCCAGAGCCTTGCTGCAGAGACGGCTTCGGAGATTGCGGTGGACGGCCATCCGATTGCGACGTTCAGTGAGGAGAACTCACTGTCGTCTCCGGGCTTCAAGACGGCGAGCCTGGGTTCGGACTACATGAATCTCGTGACCGCAGTCGATGTTGATACGGGTCTTCCCTTTGCGTCCAGGATGTATCCGGGATACATGCTCGACAAATCGAGTTTTTCCGATTTCATGGCGGAAATCGGGAAAATCACGGGGAAATGCATCCTCATCGACATGGGTTTCTCAGCCGAGGAAAACCTGAAGATGATCGAGGACAGGGGCGGATTCTTCATCATACCCGTTCCGAAGAGCCATAGCGGGCATAAGGAAATAACGAAGAAGAGACCGGGCCGCCTCAGCGAATTCCTATATTCCGGAGGCGGCAGGTCGGATTTGGTCGGATACAGGGAGAAGGCGGACGGAAATAGAAGGCTCATCTACTATGTGAACCGCTCCGAGGCGGAAAGGCTGTGCCGCGCATACCGCCACGGACTCGATGCCGGGAAAAAGGGCTATACAGAAGAGGAATACCTGAAGGAGAAGGACGGTTACGGTGTCATCGTACTGACGACGAACAGGAAGGACCTGGATGCGAAGCAGGTCTATGAACATTACAAGAAGAGATGGAAGATCGAGACATTCTACGACAGGCTGAAGAACGGGCTCGATTTCTCCGGGCTCAACATCGATGACCATGCCATGATCCAGGGTCTGTCATTCTGCATGCTGATCGCAGGAAGGATAGATGCGAGACTGCTGACTGCGGCGAAGAAGCTCGGATATACGAGGAATTCGCTGATCGGTCTCATGAAATATCTGAAGGTGACGGATGACGGAAACGGGGTACGGCTCCACAACAGGAAGAAGGAGCATGACGCAGTCCTTGAGAAGCTTGGAATCGCATTGTCCCTGGCTGAAAAATGCCTTCCGGAAAAGAAGACCGAGGAATCTGACGGACCATCAGAATAATGTCCTTATACCTAACTTTTTAACTTGCTATGGTATATACACACTCATGAAACGAGATGAGAAGACTGTCTCCTACAATATGTCGAGGATCAAGGGAAAGGACACTTCCATTGAGGTGATGCTCCGGCACGCACTCTATCAGGAAGGATACCACTACCGGAAAAACGTAGCCACACTTCCCGGGCATCCGGACATTGTCCTGACAAAATATAGAATCTGTATTTTTTGTGACGGAGACTTCTTTCACGGCTATGATTTAGGTAAAACAGATATTCAGCTGAAGTCGAACAAAGATTTCTGGCGCGACAAAATCAGAAAGAACCAAGAGCGAGACCGGGAAGAAGAGAAAAAGCTTGTCGCACTCGGTTACAGAGTGCTCCGCTTCTGGGAACACGAAATCAAAAACGATCTCCCATCCGTACTCCGGGAGATCGATATGATAACGAAAAAGGATACAGAAGAAATCTAAACCTTGCCTTGGAAGGTGGCTATAGAAGTGAATAGCCTATTCCTCAGACATTCTCGCCATCAGCTTTTCAAGTTCGGCAAGTTTTTCCTCCTCTTTCCCTTCTTCTCTGCTTTCCATGACACAGGCACGGATATGGGCGGCGACGACCATATCGTTGGTCTTTTTCAATGCAGCGATGACAGCGAGAAGCTGATTGGAGACATCGATGCAATAGGCATCGTCATCGATCATCTTCTGGATTCCGGCAAGCTGCCCCATGGCGATGGAAAGACGTTTCTTGATTTTCTTGTGATCAGCCTTCATCAATCAGAGGTCCTTGATTCCGAGGAAAGTCTTATGGCAGCTTTCAACGGCTTTTCTGGCATCTTCCTCACTGATGCCGTTCTTGCTCTTGACGACGGCTTTCTTCTCTGTATGGGAAGCCTTGACGCTCTTGACGCCTTCGATCTTCATGAAAGCTTCTTCCATATGCTTTTCACAGCCTTCGCACTTCATCCCTTCAATCTGAACTTCCTGTTTCTTAGAGAACAATGACATTTTCTTTACCTCCGATCATTCATTTTCATCTATTATAACGCCTTGATATCCGGCTTTCTTCAGCACTTCAAGAAGACTGGTACAATCTGTCCCCTTTTCCACAATCAGTTTTGCCTGAAGCTTATCAAGAGAGACGTCGGCTGAAAGAACTCCTTTGACAGAAAGGAGGGCATCGCCGACATGCTTCACACAGTTCTCGCACATCATATCCGGCACGGAAAGGACGAGGGCCTCTGTCTCCTTCTTCTCTTTAAGGAAAGGAGGGAGCCCTTTCCCTTTTCTTTCCTTTCTCGGTTTTTCCAAGGCGAAGAGATTGATCCGCAGCGCATTGAGAACAACGGTCAGGGAGCTTAACGACATCATGAGGGCACCCATCCAAGGCTTCATCTTGGTCAGCCCTACTGAAGAGAAGACACCGGCAGCGACCGGAATCATGATGACATTGTAGAAGAATGCCCAGAACAGATTCTCTTTGATGTTATAGAGAGCATGCCTGGAAAGCCGAATGGCTTTCAGGGCATCCATCAGGCTCGACTTCATCAGGACAACATCGGCCGAATCGATGGCAATATCGCTTCCCTTTCTGACGGCCACACCGACATCGCTTAAGGTGAGGGCCGGGGCATCATTGATGCCGTCTCCGACCATGAGGACTTTTCCATACTTCTTCAGTTCCCGGATGACAGAGAGTTTTCCATCCGGAAGCACATCCGAGACATAGGCATCCACTCCGACATCCTGTGCGACCTTCTTTGCCGTACGGGCATTGTCACCGGTAAGCATGATAACCTTCATGCCTTCCCGGTGCATACCTTCGATGGCATCTTTACTGTCCGCCTTCGGCTGATCGAAAACACTGATGATGCCAAGCAAAGTATTCTCCTCGGCGAAGAATAAAGGCGTCTTCCCTTCATCGGCAAGCCGCTCAGCTTCCTTTTTCACCGCATCCGTGATAAGGCCTTTTTCTTCCATCATCTTCATATTTCCGCCATAGCACCGCTTTCCGCCGACAACGGCTTCCACCCCAGAACCGGGGAGCGCATGAAAAGAAGAAAGAGAAGAGAGTACGATTCCTTTTTCCTTTCCGTAACGGGAGACTGCTTTGCTTAACGGGTGTTCAGAAAGAGACTCCAGGGAACAGGCGACAGTGAGTAGCTTGTTTTCCTCTGCATAGGGAATGACACTGCCGACCTGGACTTCTCCCGTCGTGATCGTACCGGTCTTATCCAAAACGACAAAGTCACACTTGCCGCATTCCTCCATGGAAGAGGCTGTCTTGAAAAGGATGCCGTTTCTCGCCCCTTTTCCACTGGCGGCCATGATGGCGACCGGTGTCGCCAGTCCCAAAGAACAGGGACAGGAAATGACCAGAACGGCAATGGCCCGTTCGAGCGCATAACTGAGTGTGGTGACACCGAGACCAGACCCGGAAACGAAGTCTTTTCCGAGGAGGAGCCAGAAGAGAAAGACAAAGAAAGAAATCGAAAGAACTACCGGGACAAAGACACCGGCGACCCTATCGGCAATCTGAGATATCTTCGTCTTGGTTCCGCTTGCCTCTTCAACCATTTTCACAATCTGATGTAGTGTTGTTTCCGTCCTAACCTTTGTGGCAGCGCAAAGAATTGTGCCATTGGTATTCATGGTGCCGGAAGCGACACTATCTCCTTCTTTCTTGTCGACTGGGACGGATTCTCCGGTGAGAATGGATTCATCCACACAGGTGTTCCCTTCTCTGACAACACCATCAGCAGGAATGGTTTCTCCAGGTTTCACAAGATAGAGATCTCCGACTCTCATCTGCTCGACCGGGATGAGGCGTTCTACCCCGTCTTTAATGACCAATGCCTGTTTTGGTGCCATCGAAAGCAACGATTCAATGGCAGAGGTCGTTTTCCCCTTCGTAAAAGCCTCCAACGTTTTTCCGACACTGATCAGTGTCGGAACCATACCGGATGTTTCAAACGAAAGATTCATCGAATATTGCATGACTTTGGACCAATCGTTTTCCTTGGCATAGAATGCCATCACGAACATCATGCTGAAGGAATAAAGGAAGGCAATCAGACTTCCAAGACTAACCAAGGTATCCATATTCGGTCCACCATGGAACAGTGCCTTGAGACCGGAAGTGAAAAACCGGTAATTCAACAACATGATACATAATGAGAGTATCATTTCGGCGAGTCCGATATAGAACGGATTCTCTCCGAAGGCTCCTAGCGGCCAATGCCACTCCTCCATGGTCATGAATGCCATGGATATATAAAATAATGGAATGAGCAAAATTACAGAGAGAATCAGACGGATCAAAGCACTATTCGATTCTTTTCCGGTATCTTTTTTTTCTGTCCTTTTGTGTGTTTCTCCGTTCTTGTCAGAAAGTTCCGCATCATACCCAGCTTTTCGAACGGCTTCCATGATTTCAGCAGGAGACACGTTGTCATCATAACTAACCGTCATACTATTCATCATCAGATTGACATCGCACTGTTTCACGCCATGCAAATGCCGTACCGCTTTTTCCACATGCGCCTGGCACGAAGCACAGGTCATTCCTTTGACTTCATAATGTTCCTGTTCTGTCATCCTTCCTCCTATACCCCCAGGGGGTATTATTATCATACAACTCGCAACACTCCTCTTGCAAGGGATATGCTAAGGTTTGGCAAGGATAATAATAGAAATAGGCAATAAGATTTCAGTCGGCATCAGGGATTTCAGGTTTTCGGGTTTGATTCAAAGGGCATGACTGTATTCACAATAGTTGTTTTCATCCCCAACCATTTTCCCGCAAATAGAAAAGGCGGTGCCAAAGCACCGCCCTTGGAATCAGCAGGAAACGAATTAGAACTTTCTGTTCTGGAAAGCCTTGAGGCCGAGGTATTCGGCTTCATCGCCGAGCTCTTCTTCGATGCGAAGGAGCTGGTTGTACTTCGCCATACGATCAGTTCTGGAAGCGGAACCGGTCTTAATCTGGCCAGCATTGACAGCGACGGCAAGGTCAGCGATAGTGACATCTTCGGTTTCACCGGAACGATGAGAGACCATGCAGGTATAGCCGTTGGTCTGGGCAAGACGGATAGCGTCGAGGGTTTCGGTCAGAGTGCCGATTTGGTTGACCTTGATAAGGACAGAATTGGCAACATGATTGACGATACCCTTCTTGACGAATTCAGGATTGGTGACAAAGAGGTCATCACCGACAAGCTGAATCTTTCCGCCGAGTCTCTTGGTGAGTTCAGCCCATCCTTCCCAATCGGATTCGGCAAGGCCGTCTTCGATGGTGATGATGGCAGGATAATCAGCGACGAGCTTCTCCATGTACTGGATCATCTCTTCGGTGGTCTTAACACCTTCGCCGGACTTTTTCAGGTTATAGACGCCATTTCCTTCATAGAATTCGGAGGAAGCGACATCCATACCGAGGAAAATCTGCTCACCGAGCTTGTAGCCGGCATTGGCGACAGCTTCCGCAATAAGGGATAACGGTTCTTCGTTTCCGTTCTTGCAGGAAGGAGCGAATCCGCCTTCATCGCCGACACCAGTCTCATAGCCATGGGACTTGACGACCTTCTGAAGGGCGTGGAAGCATTCGACACCAGCTCTCAAGGCCTCATGATAGGTTTCGAAGCCGGCAGGGATGATGAAGAATTCCTGGAAGTCAACCGTGGACTGAGCATGGGCACCGCCGTTGATGACGTTCATGCAGGGAGTCGGAATGACCTTGGCGTTGGTTCCGCCGATATAACGATATAACGGCATATGGAGGGAATCAGCGGCAGCGTGGGCAACAGCGAGAGAGACACCGAGGATGGCGTTGGCACCGAGGTTCTTCTTGAACGGAGTGCCATCAAGCTTCAGCATCGTCTCATCGACAAGAACCTGATTATAGGCATCGAGTCCGATGACGGCGGGAGCGAGCTTGGTGTTGACATTCTCAACAGCCTTGAGGGTTCCCTTTCCGCAATATCTAGCCTTGTCGCCGTCTCTGAGTTCAAGAGCTTCGCTTTCGCCGGTAGAAGCACCGCTAGGAACAATAGCTCTTCCCTTAGTTCCGTCGTCGAGCAAAACTTCGACTTCAACAGTCGGATTGCCGCGGGAATCAAGGACTTCACGACCATGTACATTAACAATCTTAGCCATTTTATCAATCTCCTTTATTTATGACCTTGTTTATTTTATCAAAAAACAAATCTGTTGTTAACAATTATAAATTAGGGGGAAATACGTTCGGGTTTCCCTAGGGAAAATACGCTTTTTCTTTGCTGTGTTTGGTACAATAAATAAGATGAAAAAAACATGGAAATTTTCGAAAAGTATCCTGTTTGCCCTCCTCGCCTTCTTCGGTGTGTTTTTTCAGAGTGCACTGCTATGGACAACGACGAAAATCTCCAACAATAAAAGCAACATCACCCTCCGAGAAGGGGTGATGGACTTTTCGGATTTCACCTATGGTTCCAACCTCGTCTATCCCTATGGTAAGTTCGAATTTTATTACAACCAGTGGATTGTCACGGACAAAATGCCGTTTCCGGTCATGGACGGATACATCGATATGCCGTTCACCTGGAACGGCATGACCATCGTCCGGAACGGAAAAAATTATCCACTACCGGAAAAGGGATATGCCAGTTATCGTATCACGATGACAAACATCGTCGCCGGAAAGACATTCTCTATCGCCAACCAAGATTACGGAGATGCAATGCGCATCTACTTCAACGACAAGCTCGTCTACGAATATGGTGTACCTTCCAAAAACAGGGAAGATAATGATATTTCCGGAAAGCATCACTACGAATCCAGTCTCACGGTGCCGAAGGACGGAACCATCGTGATGACGATTGAAGTCGGAAACAACGGGCACGGTGGTCTTCAGGAAGTGCCGATCATCTATCCAAGTTCCAGTTCCAGCCGTACCTCTTCCATTTCCGAGGCGCTCATCTTCTTTGCGTTCGGTATCATTCTCACTGCGCTCATCACCGCTTTTCTTTTCTTTTTCACCAACGTAAAGAACATCGATTATCATTATTTGGCCACCCTCACGTTCATCCTTGTTCTCTCTGCATTCTTCTCAGAAGATGGTCTCATTTTCTGTAACCGATATTTCCTTTACCCGAACTATTTTGTTTTTGAAACGCTTCATTTCATCTTTACCGCACTTTTCATTTATTCTCTTACGTTTGTCAATCTGATTGCTAGCAGAAAAGTGCACAAAAGAGCTTATTTTTGTATCGGCTTTGCCCTCTTGAACTCCATGCTTTCCTGGTACTTCCTAAGCAATACCTCCTATCGGTCCATCGCTTATCTCACCCTAATGCTTCCTCTCATCTTTTTCTGCCTCCTCTTTTTCCGGGAGAAGCATGTGAAGACTTCCCTTTCCGTCCTCAACTTGCTGACATTATCCTTCACCTTCGGGGATGTCATCTTCGAAATCACAAAATCGATACTTCCTTATCACTTCACTTCAAAGGTAATCATCGCTAGTGTCGGTGCCCTCCGCGCTCTCCTCTTCCTTGCCTATTTCATAACACAATATATCCTGTTAATCAAAACAAAAAACGAATATCTACAGCTTTATCAGGAAAAGATGCAAATCAAAAACAATACTCTGAAAGAGGAAATTAAGCCACATTTTCTCTTCAATATGCTTGCAGTCATCCGCTATCAATATCATAAAGATGTTCATAATGGTGATGAAGTAATGGCCTTGTTCTCCCGCAACTTCCGTCAGTCTTTGCAGAATATGGAACATGAAATGATTCCGTTCGAAAAGGAAATCGAAACCATCAACCAATATATCGAACTGGAAAACTATCAATCAGAAAAGCCGTTCGATATCATTTTCGATCTCGAATTCACGGATTTCAGCCTTCCGCCTTTGACCATTGAACCTTTGGTAGAGAATAGTGTGAACTATTCCAAGGTCAACGAAAAAGAGGACGGATACATTCTCATCTCTTCGTCCTACGAGAAAGGCATCATCACCATCACCGTAGAGGACAATGGCATCGGCTATGAAAAAGTCGCCGTAAGGAACAATTCCATCGGTCAGAGAAATCTCGTAGAACGACTCGATATGGCACTTCATGCCAAAGTGAAAATCGAGAGCAGTGTGGGTAACGGAACAAAAATTGTCATTAACTTCCCGTACCAAGCGGAAGAGGAGGAGGAAGAATGAAAAAAAGGCGTCTCATCACGGCTTTCATCAGCCTTTTCTTTCTGATCGTACCGAGCGTAATCGGTTTTCTCTATGACCAGGTATACAGAAAATCGAATCCTTATATCATTCAGAACGGAATCATGGATTTCCAGAACAAGGATATTTCCGACAGCAAGGAAGGAATCCGTTTTAACGGAGAAATGGAGTTTTACTATAACAAGTGGCTCATCCGAGACAAGATCACGGATGCCACACCGGACTGCTATATTTCTCTTCCGTCCTTCTGGACAGAAAAGAAAATCGACGGAAAATCGCTTCCCCGTTCCGGCTTTGCAACGTATCGTTTCACCATCGTCAATCTGCCCATCGGAATCTCCCTGACCGCAGACAGCGATTATTTCTATTCCTCCTTCCGCATCTACTTTGACAACGTTCTAATTGGAGACAGCGGAACGCCGAGCAAGGAAGCATCCACGGATGCAAAAGACATCCGGTTCACGCGAAGAGCAAGTTTCAAGACAACGAGCGATACGATGGTCGTCACCATCGAAGTCGGAAACTCAAGACAGGCTGGCCTTGTCAAAGGCCCCCTCATCATCTCGCCCTCAATCACACAGGCACAAAGAAGAGGCGGTGAACTCTTCCTCTTCCTGATTTTCGGAATTCTTATCGGCTGTCTTCTTCTCCTCACTATCACTTCCATCATCCGAAGAGGCGTCAAGAACACGATTCCTCAGTTCATCGCCTCCCTATCCATGCTGCTTTATTGGCTGTTCTCTGCTGAAGGTCTCCGCATTCTGAAATTGGTCAACATTCCATCCATTTCGTATTCATTCTATAAGCTGTTTTCCGTTGCCTTTTTCGGCATCTTCTTGATTGGATGTTATCTCTGGATCAACAGTTCTCTCAAAACAGGGAAAAAGAAACTGTTCCTCATTCTCAACATTCTCTCCTGTACTCTTTTCATCACGCTCATCATCCTCCATCTTCAGACCCGTCTATTTCTCATCCCGTACTTCATTCTTATCGGAACCGTTTTAGTGGAGACCTACCTTTTGATAAAGAAAAAGAAACTCAGCATTGTTCACTGCATCTATTACTGCTTCTTCTACTTCCTTCTCGGTTTCATCACCCTTTCCATCTTCAACGATGCCAACTTCTTCTACTATAAATTCTCCTATATCATTTCTTCTGCCCTGTTAGTCGGAAACCTGATTCTCTACTGTTCCTTCTTCTACAATGTCTTCGTCATGCAGAAAAACGAAGAAAAGAAGAAACAGCTTCTCGAAGAGCAGAGTTCTCTCAAAGCACTTGCCTTGCGGGAGCAGGTCAACCCCCATAAAATCTTCAACACGCTCTCCGTCATCGAAGACTTCTATCACCAGAGTCCAGAAATCGGAGACCGTTCTCTCACGCTTTATTCGGATTATCTTCGTTATGGCATCGATTCCATGGAGAAGACCGTCGTTTCCTTCGAAAATGAGCTCAATAATCTCATGGATTATACGGATTTCCAAAACATGAGAGAAGGACACTACATCGAATTCCTGTTCGACATCAATGCCCTGGAATTCTATGTTCCCCCGCTGACATTGGAAACCATCGCATCCTGTTTCTACCATCATATGATCACAAATCCGAAAGAAACAGACAATTATATCGAAGTGATTTCCATCGAAAGCAGGAAAAACTATGTTGTCCGACTGGTTGACCATCGGGAGGGATATTTCATCGATAAAAACCAGGAAGAACTGAAAAACATGGAAGAGCGGCTCAAAATCACATTGAACGGAACCCTTATTTTCCGTTATGATAATAAAACCACCGAATTCATCATTCTGATTCCAAAAAAACAATGAACGGAGGATAACGATATGAGAATCATTGCTGTCGACGACGAAATGGAAGCTCTCAGCAACTTCCTGCTTCAGATTATCAACGATAAAGAAATCGAATATAAGTTCTTCTATAAAAATCCACTGGACTGCTTAGACTACTGCAAAGAGAATTCGGTCGATGCCGCATTCTTAGACATCCGCATGCCGGTCATCAACGGGGTCGACCTTGCAGAAAAACTGATCGAAATCTCCCCGGACATCAGAATCATCTTCATCACCGGCTTCACCTATGACCAGGAAGAGATTGAATCCCGTCTCGGAGACAATCTTCTCGGATTCTGTTACAAGCCCTTCGACGCCGAAAAGCTCAACATGTTCGTCAGTCAGATTTCTGCCGGCGGAAAAAGAGACATCCAGATCAAGTGTTTCGGGCCCTTTGACATTTTCATCAACGGAAGAGCCGTCCCTTTCAAATCCAACAAAGCAAAAGAACTTCTTGCACTTTTGGTCGCCTATAATGGTTCAACGCTCACCATGAGCGAAGCCATCTTCCATCTCTGGCCGGAAAAGGACATCGAACTTGCCAAGAAGCTCTACCGAGATGCCGTATGGAGACTAAGAAAGACACTGAAGGACAATGGTCTGAGAGACATCGTCGAGTTCGGTAAAGCAAAGCTCTGCCTCTCCACCGGCAACATTCACTGCGACTACTGGGATTTTCTCAACGGAATCGACAGCAATTATGATGGACTCAACTTTATGAACAACTATGATTGGGCCTCGGAATTCGCCCCTGTCACAAAGGAAATTCTGAAAAATCAGGACTGACAGCAATTTTTCATTGCTATTTTCATACAGGAGATTAAAATTAAATCAGACACAGCAGGTTTCCGACTTCCGTCAACAGCAAAAAAGGGGTGACCTATGAAGAACAGCGAACCAAAAGAAAAGAAAACTGAAAAAGAATCTCAGTTCATCAAAGAGAACAAGAAAGAGATGAATGTTCTGTTTTGGCTCGATTTCACAAGGACGGTTGCCGTCTTCCTCATGGTCGTCGCAACCATCTATACCCCCTGCTTTGAAGTGAGAAAAGGAAAGCGTTCCATGTTCACCAATGTCGTCGACTTCTTCTTCAAGAAACCGGACAACTACAACGATAACCTTTGGTTCTATCTCTTCTATGCTCTGCTTGTCCTCTTCCAGATTTTCTTGGCAGGTTATTGCATCTATCTGATCATCCAGCTCTGCTTCGCCATCAAGAGCCGAAAAGAGTATAACCACATCCTATATCAGAACGACAAAGAGAAAATGAGTCTCTCCCTCTTCACCTATATTTCCTTAGGATGCTTCGTCGCCTATATCCTCTTCCACTATCTTCTCACAAAGAAGGAAGTCGAAATGCCGATTAATCTCTTCCTGATTCTTCCCGGCATTCTTCTGATCTCCTCCATCGGCACCAATATATATTTCACAGTCAGAAAATCGAAGCTTCTGAAAAACAAAAGCGAAAAATAAAGGGTTAGAGCACAGCATACCGGCTGTGCTCTATTTCTTTGTTTCAAGATAGGAATCATCCCCGTTTGTTTTTATTGACTTCGATTCCCGCTTCTTGCAAAATATACCGCATAGGAGAAACTGATAATGAAAAAGAAAATGATTACGTTGACGTTGCTCAGCCTTTTTGCCGTAGTAGGCTGCAACGAAGTTCCGACAGAAACGACAAAACCTGCAACCGATACTACCCCGGCCACCGAAGCACCCGATACGGGAGTTCGGGATACCGAGACTACGCCCCAGCCGAGAACCTTCGATGACATGTATGACGATCTGAAGAAGCCGATGACTGTCACCGGTGATGCTAAGGTCATCCTCATCGACAGCAAGAACAACAGCAGCATCACGCAGAACAACACCATCAAGGTTCTCTTCGGAGAAAACAGTTTCCACATCGAACAGATCGGCGAGAGCGAATCCATCATTTCCACCGTCTACACTAATGAGACAGGGAAAGCGCTCCACTATTACATCACTCCCACCAACACCATCGACTATGAAGTCATTACGACAAAAGCCGGTGAAGAAGTCTTGTTCAAAGAATATGACAATCCGTTCAAGTATGTCTCATCCAACATCTTCATGGAGAAGAGTGAAAGTGAGTATGAAGTTGTCCTCGATGATGACAACTATAAAGCAGACTATAATTTCTTAGTCAACAATCTCACTTACATCAATTTCGAATCGCTTGCCCAAACCTATTCCGAGACCTTCGAAGATATCACTCTCAAGATTGAGAATCAGAAGATTGTCGGTATGCACATTCTTTCCAAGGCCTTCACGGATGCCATTTCCACAACCCAGTTCGAGTGGAATCTCAACTTTGATTACAGCGAAGAAACAGATCACAGCTATCCGCTTCCCACTCCGTTAGAAACCAAGGACTATCACAATACCCTCAAGGCCGCTCTCAATAACCTGATGGATCCGAATCAACCCTACACTGCCAACTACACCGTCGATTACTATGGAATGACTTATCAATTCGAATCCTACTTTGATAACAGCGTCATTTATGCTGATATGGAGGACGATGCCGAATTCACCGATGGCACCGCTTTTATTCAGAAAGAAGACGGCGTCCATAAAGTCGTCAAATCCGGTGATGATTTTGCTTATGAGCCTGCCGTCTATGAGGACCAGTCAGGGAAATATAACAGCCTTAGCCAGCTCTATCCTTCCTTAGCCATCGCCATTGAATGGTTTGAGTACAATGAAGAAGATGGGACCTATTTCCTCAATTCCTCCTCTGCCGGTGCCTTCGGTTTTAAAATCCTTACGTTGGGTTTCGTCGATATACAGGTCGCAACTGCCGAATCTGTCGTCATCACCCTTTCTGAGGATAAAACCCATGTCGAAAAAATGGTCTTCGATGATTCCATGGTTGTTGCCACTTTCGATTACAACAAGAAAGCAACACTGCCTTTCAAAGTCGAAGAACTTCAGGAGAAAAATCCTTTCAAAGGCTTCGGTGGCACCTATGAAGCCGAAATCAGCGATACAGAAACGATGACTATCATTGTCGATGAAGAAAACAAAACCATCACTGTCAATGGCACGTTAGCCACGGACTGTGGGACCAACAGATATGGTGAATTGGAATTCACTTATAACGGCATCAACTACTCCATCGGCAAAAACAAGAACAAACTCTACGACAACACGAATGGCGGAACTTATTCGTTGACAAAAAAAGAGTAAATATTCCCATTTGTCAGACAACCAGAAGCTCACAGCACATTACTGTGGGCTTTTGTCTTGGAAAAGATTAAAATAGTTAGGAAAGAGGATTTCAAAATGAGAATCGCAATCTTTGGTGCCGGTTCATTAGGAACCGTATTAGGTGCGTATCTGAGTAAGAACGGCGTCGATGTCGATCTGTTTTCCAGAAACAAAGGACATGTCGAAGGACTGAGAAAGAGCGGAGCCCACATCACGGGAAAGGTGGATTTCACCATTCCGGTCAAGGCCTATTACCCGGAAGAGATGAAGGGAGAATACGATCTGATTTTCCTCATGACCAAACAGTTGGAAAACAGGGAAGTCGTCTCGATGCTGAAAAACCATCTGAAGAGTGACGGCGATATCTGCACCATGCAGAATGGTCTTCCGGAGCCTCTGATCAGTGAGATTGTCGGGGAAGACAGAACGATGGGCTGTGCGGTCGCCTGGGGTGCCACGCTGAAAGGAAACGGAGTTTCCGAACTCACCAGCGAAGAAGACAGCATGTCCTTCTCGTTAGGAAGACTGAACGGAAAAGAGGACGAAAGACTTCTCCGTGCCAAAGAGATCTTGGAAAAAATGTGCCCGGTTCAGTTAGAGAAGAACTTCATCGGCATGCGTTTTTCCAAGCTTCTCATCAACGCCGCTTTCTCCGGTATGTCCGCCGTGACCGGAAGTACGTTCGGAGAAGCGAGCAAAAAAAAGGATTCCAGACGCTGTGTTCAGAAAATCATCAAGGAATGCATCGATGTCGCGAAGGCGAACAATATCACCATCGAACCGATTCAGGGAAAGGATGTCGTCAAACTCCTCGATTATAAAAACGGATTCAAGAAAAAGATTTCCTTCCTTCTGATTCCACTCTGCATCAAAAAGCACGCCGCACTCAAAGCCAGTATGCTTCAGGATCTCGAAAAAGGAAAGAAGACGGAAGTCGACAGTATCAACGGCAGTGTCGTTCTCTTCGGAAAGAAAGCTGGTGTCCCGACTCCTTACAACGAGACCGTCGTCCGTGTCATCCACGAAATCGAGGATGGAATGAGGAAACCTTCCTTCGATAATGTAAAGGTTTTTGAAGGATTGAAATAACAAACAACCTTTCTTATATTAAATAAGTCATTTATTGTCAGGACAGAAAACTTGTTTTCTCTCCTGACTCTTTTCTTTTCCCGGAAAAAGGAGAAATCAAATCTCCTATTTTGTATTTTCCGTCAAATGAAATAAACTATAACTATATGGAAAAAGAAACGAACACCGAAAAGCTCTTGCAGAATGTCGACAAGACCAGTTCCAATCACGACGAGGAACTCGCTTTTATCGCATATCAGGAGAACATCACAAAAGCCAAAGAAGAGAAGAGAACAAGGATTCTTCTCATCACACTTTCCGTTGCCGTCTATCTTTTAGGACTCGGTCTTTTCGCTGTCATCGTTCAGACCATCTACAACATGAATCACATCGCTGGCATCATCGTCGGCTGTATCCTTCTTGTGCTATATACCATCTGTTTCATCCTTGTTCTTGTCTCCATCTTCTCCAAGCATTCCTTCGACCTGGAATATGACAGAAAGAGGAAAGGAAAGATACCGGAACGGACCAATAACAAAGTCCGTTGGGAGATTGCAAGAAACATTAAAGACCAATCCGTAGTTCTCGACTACATCGATAAAGCTGTCAATAAAACCTTTCTCTCCAAAGAGGAGGCGAAGAAAGCGGATGCCTTCCTTCTCATTCAGGCCTATGCGGAACAATATCCGGATAGCACCCCTTCCAGCAAAAGCGAACCATCCATCAAGCTCGCCGGAGCTCTGTCCCTCTCCATGAAAAAAGATGGCGTCATCTATAAGAAAGCAAAATCCCTCATCATGAAAAGAGCAGTCTCCACAGGATGCCTCACGGCACTCTCTCAGAATGCCGTCGTGGATGCGGGCGTTGTCGCAGTAAAGAACGTTCAGCTCGTCAAAGACATTATTTGGCTCTATGGTTTCCGTCCCACCAACGGAGAGATGACCAAGATTCTGTCGATGGTAGTCCGAAATGTCTGTGTCTCCATCGGCCTTAACTCCATGCCGAAGAGCGCCAATATCGCCAGCAAGATTTTCAATAAGGATTCCAACAGTTTCCTGATTCAGCTTCTCGGTCAGGCCATCGATATGGGGGCGCAGTTCTTAGGCAACGGAGTCATGACCTATCTGGTCGGAAAATATACCGTATCCGCACTGCTTTCTCAGTACAGGATTCAGGAACTCTATCGGTTAGAGGACCTGAAGGACTATGAAATGGAGATGTCTTCCTCGACCATTCATGAAATCAACGAAGAAGTCGAAGAGGAGGTAAAAGAAATCGGTAACGATACCATGAAAGAGAAGAAGGAAGAACCGCTTCTCATCGAGGACAAAGAGGAAAAGAAGCATTGGTCTTTCCCATTCTTCCATAGAAAAAAGAAACAGAAAACAGAATTTGACCATTGAAATCACTCTTGTTTCGACTATAATCAATTTGCGATTCAGGGAAAGGTGAAATTCCTTCTCGGCGGTAAACCCCGCGCGGAGACTTCTCCATGATCCGGTGCGATTCCGGAGGCGACAGTAAAGGCTGGATGAAAGAATCACAGAATGCTTTTTTCATGTGTTCCGATCCCTGAGTCTCTTTACTCAGGGATTTTTTATCCCGGAAAGGAAATAAAGCTATGAGAAGAAGTACTTCCGAAGTTCTGACGAGACTGACGACGATTGCCTTACTATCGGCACTCGGTTTTGTCCTGATGTCATTTGTCCGCATCCCCTATCCGATTGCCCCTTGGCTCATGATCGAAATCTCGGATGTCGTCGTCCTCATCGCCTATGCGATGTACGGATTCACGGGAGGCATCGCCGTCGCCATCCTCAAGACGGCACTCGACCTTGCAGTCTATGGACTGACCGGCGTCTACGGAATCGGAAACATCACCGCCCTCCTCACTTCACTCTGTTTTGTCCTGATGCTGTTTCTGACTTCCCATGTCCTCAAATGGTTCAAAAAAGGACTCCTCTTCCGCATTCTCTCCTACCTAGTCATCACCATTTCCGTCAGCCTGATCCTGACCGGATGCAATCTCTTATTCATCACTCCGACCTATCTCTCAGGGGTCTTCACAACCTGTTTCGACAGTCAAACCGTACAGAATGTCATACAGGGATTCAATCAGATGGGGCTTTCCGGAAACTCCTATTTTGTCCTAGTCACCTTTGTCTATCTGCCGTTCAACTTGATGAAAGGGTCTTTAATCTGTGCCATCTATGAACTGATTTTCAACCGCCTTATCTTTGTCCTGATGGAACGCTCTCCGAAGATGAAACAATATTTCCTCGGTTCCGTATTCAGAAAGAAGGCGGAAGAAACCAAGGAAGAAACTACCGAAGAGAAACAGTCCTGAAACTCATTCCTCTGTAATCGGTTCTTCTTTCAGCAGTTTCCGATAGGTGGCATTCATTAGAATGGCTCCCAAGGGAGCCGTGATCAGAATATAGACGACACTGAGGGATAAGACTATGTTTCCGCTTTGTATCAGTGCCGTATCGCCGGCTAGCAAAGCATAGTCAAGAAGTCCGCTTCCGATGGCGGCCTGAACAGTCGCCTTCGGCAAGAAGGAGAGGACACAGAAGGTTCTCTCCTTCCAATTGAGTTTCGTCCTGATAAGACAGGCGGAGACGGCAAGACTTCTGAACGATAGTGAGATCAGAATCAATAACAGGGCAATAAAGAAATAGTCCAAGGCATAGGATATCTTGATGCTAGCTCCAACCAGAATGAATAAAAACATTTCGGCCAGAACCCACATCTTATTGCATCTTTTTGCAAGACGAACAGATTGTTCATTGTTTCTCATTTTCAGAACAAAACAAATAGAAATAATGGCTAGAAGAGAACTGAATCCGAAATAAGAAGAAATTGCATCCTCCAAAAAGGTAAGAAGGAAACTGAGGCCGAATATCATAATCAGTTTCATCGAATCGCGGATGGAAGCCCTGGAAAACAGAGCAGATAAAAGAAAACCGAACAGAATACCAACGGCGATACCAAGAATGATGGAAATCGGAATGTTCAGAAAAGTCATGACGGAGATGGATTCTCCTTTTTCCATTTGGAGAAACGCCTGATAGAAAACAATCATGACAATATCGTCGATGGAAGATGAAGCGACAATCAATTGCGGCACGCCTTCTTTCGTCCCTCTTTTCTGGTCTATGAGTTTACTCATCATCGGGATGACGACGGCAGGGGATACTGCACCCAATACGCTTCCTAAAAGAAAACTGTCCATATAGGAAATTGGAAGCAAAAACGGAGCGATGACACCGACGGCACACATTTCGACAACGGCCGGAACAAAGGACATCAGAATAGCAGGCCGTCCCACTTTCTTCAGATCAGAGACGTTCAAAGAGAGCCCTGCCTTACAGAGAATGATAATGAGGGCAATCTTCCGTATCACGGAAGATACTTCACTCATCTGCGGAGCGATGACTGAGACAGGTCCAATCTGAACCTTCCCGTTGAGGAAGGAAAGAAGAATTCCGAAGAAAAGATAGCCGATCAGAGGAGGGCAGTGAATCAGTCTGCAGAAATAATGCAGCAGGAAACCACCGAGAAACATGATGGCGAGAGTCAGGAATAAATTCATAAGATACCTCCAAAAAAGCTGATGAATCTATGCGAAAAGCACAGACGTCATCAGCTTAACGATTAAGCGGTTATAAGGAAGACATCATTTCCTGAAGATGATTCTAGAAAGATACTTCTCCTTTGTCAAGAACGAAAGCAGGAATCAGCAGCCATATTTTCTCTCTTTTATTTTCCCTTTTCCTAAAAGAGAACTAGGGCAATCGCAAGAAAGTAAACAGTGGGAATCCATCGAGATTCCCTTTTTTTCTGTTGATTTTTGTATCTTGTAC
>CAKVBX010000029.1 GCA_934725685.1 uncultured Bacilli bacterium | reverse complement strand
CCCCTCGGGGGAAGATAGCTGCGGCCGCTTTTTTCGTGTCCGTTTTTTCAATCCGTCGGACAAATCTGAACATTTTTATCTACTTTGTTTAGATTTGATTTCTATCTCTTTTTTTTGTATAATTTCTAGGCTATATGCATAAATATAAATATGAACATTGAAAAATCAAACCAAATCGGAAAAATCAATTTTTCTCTTCAGGCTGTCGCTGATCTCGCTGGCATGACGGTCACCGGTGTCTATGGTGTCGTCGGACTTGTCAGCAGGACAAAGTTTTCGCGATCGCTGATGGAATTTTTAAAGAAAGAAGACTTTTCGGATGGGGTTTCGGTGAAAAAGACAAAAAACGAATACGAGGTTTCTCTTTATCTAGTCCTTTCCAAAGATGTCAAAATTGCTGAAGTTGCTTGCGAAGTTCAGAAGCAGGTTTCCTATATGCTTCAGAAGTCTTTTGGCATTCCTTTTAAAGTGATTAATGTTTTTGTCCTCGGTGTCCGCTGAACCGAGTTTTTTATGAAAGGGTTATTACAATGATTAAAATTGATGGTGTTATATTTAAACAGATGATCATCTCCGGCGCGAACAATCTTTTTAATTCGTATCCGGAAATCGATGCACTGAATGTATTCCCTGTTCCGGATGGTGATACCGGAACCAATATGAATCTCACCATGTCCTCTGGTGCCAAGGATGTCTTCAGCAAGAACGACTCCTCCATCGGTCAGGTCGCCAAGGATTTCGCCCGCGGTCTACTCATGGGCGCCCGCGGCAACTCTGGTGTTATTCTGAGCCAGATTTTCCGTGGCTTTGCGGAAGGCCTCGCCGGCAAGGATGAAGTGGATGCCATCGGGCTTGCCGAAGCGTTCCTTCAGGGTAAGGAAGTCGCTTATAAGGCCGTCATGAGACCGGTCGAAGGCACGATTCTCACAGTCATCCGTGAGTCCTCTTCCGCTCTTTATGAAAAAGCAGAGAAGGATATGCCGATTGATGTTGCCATGGATTATCTCTACGAGGAAGCCAAGAAGTCCCTCAATCATACGCCGGATCTCCTCCCTGTCCTCAAGGAAGTCGGTGTCGTTGATTCTGGCGGGGCTGGTTTATGCAAGATTCTCGAAGGCTTTTCCAAGGCTCTGCACAATCAGATTGTCGAAAAGGAAATGGCCACCGTCACCGAGAAAGGTGTCAACTATTCTTCGGCTAAGCCCTCTTCCACCATCGAAGGGCACGGCTCTGTTCAAGCTAAGTTCAATCACGAAGAATTCGGTTACTGCACTCAGTTCCTTCTCAAGCTTGCCGATCAGAACAAACTCGATGGAAAGAAAGCTTTCAACGAAAAACGTTTCAAAGCCGTTCTGGAAGCTCATGGTAACTCCATCGTCTTTATTCACACCGATGAACTCGTCAAGGTTCATATCCATACCATGAAGCCAGGCCTTATTTTCACCTATGCCCAGCAATTTGGTGAATTCAAAACCATGAAGTGCGATAACATGGCAGAACAGCACGAAGAACTCATGGACGACTTCGAAAGCGAGAAGGAAAAGCAGGGCATCACCATCGAAGAGGAAAAATTCGATGTTGCACTGAAAGCCGCTGCCACCGTCAAGGAAGAGAAGCCGGTTGAAAAGAAGAAATATGCTTTAATCGCCGTCGCTGTCGGAAAGGGCATCGAAGAGATGTTCCGCTCCTATGGCGTCGACTATATCGTCTCCGGTGGTCAGACCATGAATCCGTCTACCGCAGACTTCGTAAATGCCATCCATGAAGTCAATGCTGAGAATGTCTTCCTTTTCCCGAACAACGGCAACATCGTTCTTGCCGCCACCCAGGCTGCCCAGCTCTGTGATGGTGAATGCAATGCCGTCGTCATCCCGACGAAAACCATTCCGGAAGGCATCACGGCCTGTGGCGTTTTCAACGCCGATGCCGATGTCGATGACAATGTCGAATCCATGAAGGAAAATGTCGCCAATGTCCAGTCCGGCGAAATTACCTATGCCATCAAGGACACCACAATCGATGGGGTCACGGTCGAGAAGGGAAAGTTCATGGGTATCGCCCACAAGAAGATTCTTTGCTGCCACAAGCACAAGGTCAACACCTTGCTCGATCTTCTCGATAAACTGATCACCGAGGATTCTTCCCTGATCACGATTCTCTGTGGTGAAGATGTCACCGAGAAGGAAAAAGACGAAGTTGAGAAGAAGGTCAATGAGAAGTATGGAGAAGACTTCGAGGTCGACATCGAATATGGTCTCCAGCCGGTCTATTCCTTCTTCGTCTCTGTCGAATGAATTGCAAAGCTCCGGGAAACCGGGGCTTTTGTTATATAATATTTTTATGAATCAAAATGAATTATACCAGGCGTTATCGGTGAAAAATGACGAAGAGCTCCTCCGTCACTTTCCGTCTCGCTATGAAGACCTCCATCCGACGCTTCTTCCTGACGAACCTGAGGACGGATACCGGGCTGTTCTCAAAGGCACCGTGTGCGGTCTCAGGAATTTTCATGGGCGGGGCAATTCCCTGATCCGCTTCCAGTTTCGAACGACACTCGGGAAGATGGTTTCCTGCATTCTCTACAATCAGCCGTTCTATCTAATGAAGCTGAGTGCGGGAAAGGATCTTCTCATCGTTTGCTATTACTCTGAGCCTAGGAAGGCCTTCATGGTCTACTCCATTCTTGATATGGATTCCTATTTCGTCATGACCGGAATCAAGCCGGTCTATGCACTTCCCAAGGCAGTTTCCTCTTCTTACTTCTCTTCCTATGTGAGAAAGCTCCTCTCCTATCCGAGAGAGGCTTCTTATCTCGTCTCTCCTCTTCCTAACCGCCTGATTGAGAAATACCGCCTGATGAACGAATTTGACGCCTATAAGGCCGTCCATCTTCCCATCAGCGACAAGAATCTGAAGGAAGGACTGCGGGTTTTCAAATACGAAGAGGCCTTGACCTATTCCATCCGTTCTCTCTCCCTGAAGCGGGATGCCAATCGCATCAAGAAGAAGGATAATGCCCCAATCGACCATAATAAAATCAATGCGTTTGTCGCCTCCCTTTCCTATAAATTGACAAAAGACCAGCTCTTGGCCATCCGCGAAATTGTCTCCGACATGGAAAACGACACCATCATGTACCGGCTGCTTCAGGGCGATGTCGGAACCGGAAAGACTATCGTCGCCTTCGCCGCCCTTTATGCTAACTGCCTGAGAGGAAAACAGGGTGTTCTGATGGCGCCTACTTTTGAACTCGCCAAACAGCATTATGAGAACGCAAATCGCGTCTATTCTTCGTTCCAACTCCGCATCGCCTTCCTTGCCGGTACGGCGACAAAGGCGAAGGAAAAACGGGAAATTCTTCAGGGACTGAAGGACGGGACCATCGATATTCTCATCTCGACAAGCGCCGTCTTATCCTCCGAGCTCTCGTTCTCCGGTATTGGCCTTGCCATCATCGATGAACAGCAGCGCTTCGGTGTCGAACAGAGAGAGGCTCTGATGCATAAAGGAGAAGGCTGTGACCTTCTGATGATGTCGGCGACGCCGATTCCGAGAACCCTCTCCCAGATCATCAATGCCGACTTGGACGTCTCCACCCTGGAGATGTTCCCTCATGGTCAGAGAAATGTCCACACGGCCGTGGTGACCAGTGTCGATCCCTTGATTCCGAAAGCCATAAACAAGGCACTTGAAGCCAAACGCCAGATTTTTGTCATCGCTCCGAAAATCGAAAAAGGGACGGCGGGTTCCTCCAGTGCTGAGAGTGTCTATGCTGATTTCTGTGAACGGTACGGAAAGAGCAATGTCCAGCTTCTGCATGGCAGAATCAAGAAGGAAGAACAGGATAAAATCATTTCTTCTTTCGTGAGCGGGGAGAAGCTGATTCTCGTCTCCACGACGGTAGTCGAAGTCGGAATCGATGTCTCCAAGGCCGGTCTTCTCATTGTCTACGACGCCAATTTCTTCGGGTTGTCCTCTCTCCATCAGCTTAGAGGCAGAATCGGAAGAAGCGGTGATTTTGCCTTGGCCCTTTTTGTCTATGACGGAAAGGAGAAAGAGGCGCAGGAAAAGCTGACGTTCCTTGCAGAGAACAAGGACGGACTGAAGATTTCCGAATTCGATTTAAGACAGCGCGGCGGCGGGTCTTATTCCGGAAGTTCCCAGTCCGGAAAGAGCGAACTCCGCGTCTGCAATTTCGTCGAGGATTCCGCAATGTTCGAATGTGCCAAGAAAGACGCCGCGGAAATCCTCTCCCATCCGGAAGACGAGGAGAATTCCGCTTATCTTAAACGCATCGGGACGGAGTTTTCCCTCCTCCTCTCTTAGGAGTTTTTCATCTCCTTTGTTTCATCATTTGTCGGGATTTGGTATCATATACGGAGTGGAAAGAAGTGAGGTTTTTCTATGACTAAAATTGCAATCGATATGATGGGCTCCGATAATGGCCCGGCTGTTCTCTGTGAGGCGGTCAGAAAATATATTCTCGAGCACGAAGACGTGTCTTTCCTGCTTTTCGGAGTGGAAGAGACACTGAAGAAGGAATTCGATTCTTTCGAAAAGAAAGACCGGGTCGAGATCCGTGCCACGACTTCCGTCATACCGATGGAAATCAAGCCGCTCGATTTTCTGAGAAGCAAGACCTCTTCGATGTACCAGGCGATTCTCGCCGTCAAGAGCAAGGAGGCAGATGCTGTTCTTTCCGCCGGCAGTACAGGCGGATTCCTGACCGGTGCAACGATTCTTTTACGCAACATTCCCGGTATTCAGAGAGCCGGTCTCTGTACGCCGTTTCCAACGGCCGTAGAAGGCAAGGGAACCGTCATTCTTGATGTCGGTGCCAACAACAAGAACACCGGAGAGGATCTCTATCAGTTTGCCTTGATGGGCCGCATCTATGCTGAAAAGGTTCTTGCGATGAAGAACCCGTCCGTCTATACCCTTTCCAATGGGACCGAAGAAGGGAAAGGTGCCGAGGAAGTGGTCGAAGCCTATCATCTGCTTCAGGAACGCAACTTCCCCGGATTCTCCGGCAATGTCGAAGCGAGAAATGCTCTCGACGGAACGCATGACATCATCGTCACTTCCGGTTTTGCCGGCAATATTTTCCTCAAGGCGACCGAAGGCATGGCTTCGATGATGAACGGCATGATCAAGGCTTCCTTCAAACGGAACCTCCTCACTAAAATCGGTTATCTTTTCAGCAGCAAGGGATTCAAGAAGATGAAGGAGACGATGAACTATAAGCGCTTCGGCGGCGCCATTCTCCTCGGCGTTGACGGCATCACCGTCAAGGCCCACGGAAACAGCGACGCCTATGCCTTCTATCAGGCCATCGCCCTTTCCGAGAACATGGTCAAGGCGGATATTGTGAATGCCATCAAGAAAGAAATCGAGGTGAAGGAATGATTCCGGGACTCGAAGAGACCTTGCGGGATTTCCATATCGTGCCGAAAGACATCTCTCTTTACGAGATGGCTTTTACGCACGCTTCCTATACCAACGAACACAGGGACTGCCCGTCCTATGACCGGCTTGAGTTCTTGGGGGATTCCATCCTCGACATGGTTGTCGGGGATTTGGTCTTCCATCATTACCCGAACAGCAATTCCGGCACCCTCAGCAAGGCCCGTTCGGCCATGGTGGAGGGAAAGACACTCACCAGACTTTCCGAATCTATCTTCAATTTTGCCGTTCTGGTCCGCTATTCGGAAGGCGAGAAGAAGAACACGGCGAATCACAGCCACATCAATGAGGATGTCTTTGAATCCTTTATCGCCGCCTGCTATCTCGATCAGGGCTATGATTTCGTCAGAAAGATGGTCCTCGACATCTTCTCCCCTCTGCTTCCCCTCGCTTTGGATCTGTCCAAGAAGCGGGATTCCAAGGGAAGACTTCAGGAGCTGATGAATGGTGTCGTCATCAATTATGTGGTCATCTCTCAGACCAATATCAACAAAGAAGACTGCCATTTCGTCGTCGAGGCGAGAATTGGGAACGATGTCCTCGGAAAAGGCGAAGGACACAATATCAAAGAGGCGGAGACCAATGCCGCCAAGGATGCCTTAAGCAAGAAAGTAGGTGAATGATATGGGATTGATCAATTTTCTGAAGAATAAGTTCGGTCATCACAAGGACGAAAAGAAGGAAGAGCAGAAGCTTCCTGAAGAAGAGAAGGCTTCGGAAGCTAAGAAGGAAGAACCGGAACGGACGAGCGAGGATAAGTATGTCGCAGGGCTCGATAAATCCAGAATCGGTTTTACCGAGCGGTTAAAGAAGCTCGCTTCCGCAAACAAAGTCGTCAATGAGGAATACTTCGATTCGCTCGAACAAATTCTCATCGAAGCGGATGTCGGAGTCAAGCTTTCCATCGAGCTCATCCGTGAAACACAGATGGAGGCTTCGGCGAAGAAGATCACCGATACCGGAGAACTTAACGACCTTCTCATCGATAAGATGTTCGTTTCCTATGCCAACAAGGGTGGTTCCTTCTCGACTGACTTCGATTTCAAGGAAGGTGTTCCTTTTGTCGTCTTTCTCTGCGGTGTCAACGGCGTCGGAAAGACGACGACCGCTGCCAAGCTCGCCTTCAAGTATAAGAATCGTGGCAAGAAAGTCCTCATGGTCGCCGGCGATACGTTCCGTGCCGGTGCCGTGGAACAGCTCACCTATTGGGCAAATAGAGTCGGTGTCGACATTCTGTCCCGTCCCAATTCCGATCCGGCCTCCCTATGCTATGATGCGATGAAGAAGGCGCTTCAGGAACACTATGACTTTGTCCTCATCGATACGGCGGGAAGACTGCAGAACAAGAAAGGTCTGATGGACGAACTGTCCAAGATGGTCCGCGTCATGAAGAAAGTTCTGCCGGAGGCCCCGCAGGAGTCTCTGCTTGTCATCGATGCCAATACCGGACAGAATGGAATCGATCAGGCTTCCGTCTTCAAGGAGGCGGTCGAAATCAGCGGCATCGTCATCACCAAGATGGACGGCACGAGCAAGGGCGGTATCATCCTTTCTATCCGTGACCGCCTTGAGCTTCCGGTCAAGTTCATCGGCCTCGGCGAGAGGATGGATGAACTCGAAGAGTTCGACCTCGATAAGTATCTTTACGGATTGCTTGTCGGAAGGGAGGAGTGACATGGGTAATTTCTTTTTCCGCCTCTTTATCCTTCTCATCATAAACATGGCGGTCTCTTTCTTCGTTTCTGCTCTTATTCCGAATGTCTATCTTGCGAATATGGTGACTTCCGTCGTCCTCGCCTTCCTCTTCTCCTGCTTCGACGGAAGAGGGAAGGAGAAGTTCAGAACAGCGGATTTCTGGTCTTCGTTCCTCTTCCTCAGCATCATCTTCCTGATTCTCGACCTCATCACCTGGATGATCTGATTATGAAGGAAAATCAGGATTCCCTTCTGAAGAAGGAATATTATGCATCCCTTCTTCTCATTTACGGCAGACTGCTTACGGAAAACATTTATCATCGGATGGAACTCTATTATCTGATGGATTATTCCATTACCGAAATCTCGGAATGCGACAAGGTCAGCCGGAATGCTGTCTTTGAGGCACTCGACCAGGGATGCCGGAAACTGGACGGCTACGAGACGAAGCTGAGACTCTATCAGAAAAACAGAGAACTGACTTCTGCCCTGGAGAACATCCTCTCCACGGAAGACGCGTCAGAAAAAGACAGGCTTCTTCGGAAGCTGAAAGGAGAAATCGAAAATGGCATTTGAATCATTGGGAGACCGTCTTTCCGGAATCTTCAAGAAAGTCCGTGGACAGGCGACACTGACGGAAAAGAACATGGACGAAATGCTCTCGGAAGTGCGTACAGCACTTCTCGAGGCCGATGTCAACTATGCCGTCGTCAATGACTTCATCAAGGAGGTCCGGGAAGAGTCCGTCGGACAGAAAGTCCTGACGAAAGTCTCTCCGGGCGACATGGTCGTTAAAATCGTCCATGACAAGATGGAGAAGCTTCTGGGCTCCGGAGATAACGATATTCCGTTCCGTATGGACGGAAAACCGACGGTCATCATGATGGTGGGTCTTCAGGGTACGGGTAAGACCACCTCGGCGAGTAAACTTGCTCAGCTCTTCGAGAAGAAGAACAGAAAGAAAGTGCTCCTTGGCGCCCTCGACATTTATCGTCCAGCCGCTATTGAGCAGCTGCGGAATCTCGGCCTCAAGGCCGATCCGCAGGTCGAGACCTATTCCGACAATACCGGGACGCTCCCTCCACAGATTGCCAAGGCTGCTTACCTCAAGGCCTGCCAGGAAAAGTACGATATCCTCATTCTCGATACTGCAGGCCGTCTTGAAATCGATGAGAAGCTGATGCAGGAACTCAAGGACATCCAGTCTGTCGTCCCTGTTGATGAGACCCTCCTCACCGTCGATTCCCTCGCAGGTCAGAATGCGACCAATGTCGCCTTGGCGTTCTCCAAGGAAATCAAGATCACCGGTCTTGTCATGACAAAGCTCGACGGCGATTCCCGAGGCGGTGCCGCTCTCTCCATCAAGAAACTGACCGGCATTCCAATCAAGTATGCCGGTGTCGGCGAAAAGATCACCGATCTGGAGAATTTCCATCCGGACCGCATGGCTGACCGTATTCTCGGCATGGGAGACATCGTTTCCCTGGTCGAGGAAATCCAGGAGAAGCTGGATGAGAAGCAGGCCGAGAAGACGTCGCGTCGCATGATGCAGGGACAGTTCGATCTGACGGACATGCTCTCCATCATGAAGCAGATGAACAAGCTCGGGCCACTCAAGAAGATTCTTGGCATGATGCCGAATATGCCCAAACTTTCCGATGATCAGATGGATCAGGCTCAGGCGATGCTGAAAAAGACGGAGGTCATCATCTCCTCCATGACGAGACAGGAGCGGAAGAAACCGGAAATGATCAAGTCCTCCCGCAAGATCCGTATCGCCAAAGGAAGCGGAACGACTCCGAAGGACGTGAACAATCTTCTTGAATCCTACGAGCAGATGAAAAAGCAGATGAAGATGATGGGCTCCAATCCGATGCTTCGGAACAAATTCAGAATGTAACAGAAAAAACGGACCACTTTGGTGGCCCGTTTTCATTTCAGCTTTTCTTGAGGAAACGGCTTCCTTTTTCTAAGGCCGTTTTCTCTTTTTCGCTCATGCCGTCCTTTGAGAGCTCAGCGAGGAGCTCATAGTCCTTCTTACTGTACCGGTATTGATCGAAGAGATCTTTTCTCCGTTCTTTGGTTAGGCGGAGGGCTTCCTTTCTCCGGTACTGTTCGACCACCTTGTGATCGCCGCAGAAAAGGATTTCCGGAACTTTTTTGCCTTCGTATTCGAGCGGATAGGTGTACTGGGGATATTCCAAAAGCGAATTGTCGAAGGATTCTTCTTTTGTGGAATCGTCGCTGATGGATCCCTTAAGCAGCCTGACAATGCTGTCGGTGATGGCCATGGCCGGGATTTCGCCGCCGGTCAGAATGAAGTCTCCGATGGAGAGCTGTTCGTCGACATAGTCCTCAAAACGGGAGTCGACGCCTTCATAATGGCCGCAGATGAGACAAATCTCGTCCATTTTGGAAAGACGGACGGCATCCTTCTGGGTGAAGGTGTGTCCTTTCGGTCCCATCAGAATCTTATAGGTCTTTTCCCCGGTATTTGCCCGCATGCAGTCCATGAGGGGTTCCATTCGCATGATAAGTCCGGCCCCTCCTCCGATCGGGTGGTCATCGACGCGGTGATTCTTGTCGAGGGAATAATCGCGGATATTGAAGATTTCGATGGTGACGTTTCCTTTTGCAATCGCTCTTCCGATGATGGAGGATTTCAGAAATTCGTCGTAAAAGTTCGGAAAGAGGGTGAGAATCTTGATTTTCATCACTTTGTCGTTTCTGTGCCGAGGGCAGTGAGGACGATTTTCTTTGCTTTCTTGTCCACGGACTGGATGAAGGTGTCCATGAGGAAGGGGATATAAGTGGTCTTATTGATGAGGAGGTAGTTTCTATCTTTCATCGTGACGATGGTGTCGACCGGACCGACGAGTTCTCCCTGATCGGTGTAGACATTCATGCCGGCGAGTTCGTCGAAGAAGAACTGCCCCTTTGGGGCACGGACGTTAGCGTAGATGTCCTTGCCAATCATCCACTGAATCTGATTGATGTCATCATAGCCTTCGAGTCCGAGAATGATGATTCTGGAATCTTTGGCACGGAAGTAAGTGATGACGAAGCTTTCGTCCTCATTCTGGTTATTTTTGAGGATGATTTTCTTTCCGACTTTGAATCGTTCTTCGGCCTGAGAAGTGGACACGGAGACTTTCAGCTGCCCTTTCAGTCCGAAGAAGTTGACAATGGTTCCTAATTTCTTGATTGCCATAGGTTACTCCTTGATATTGTTTCTATACATTTTAATAAAGTTTCCGTCATAAAGAAATAGGGGAGCCGAATCGGTTCCCCTATCTTATAGACTTACTTGGATTCGTTTCCGTTGAACTCTTCGAAGGATTCGAAGCGAAGGTGGACCTTCTTTCTCATATTCTTGACGGAGACGTTGAGAAGAGTGCGGAGTGAATCGGAAATGACTCCATGTCTTCCGATGAGCTTACCGAGATCTTCCTTCTCGCAGAGAATCAGATAATTCTGTTCTTTTCTGCCGAGATCTTCCGGCTTGTCCAGCCTCTTGATGAGGATGGCTTCCGGTTTGCTGACCAACGGTTCGATGAGAGTGCGGATGTCCTCAGTAAGATCGAGGTTGGTTCCGGTATCCATAATTACTTGCCTTTCTTAGCAGCGAGCTTGGCTTCGGTGTATTTCTGATAGATACCCTTCTTGGTGAGAAGAGTCTTGACGGAATCAGAGGGGATGGCACCCTTGTTGAGCCAGTTGATGGCTTCTTCTTCGTTGATGGTGAAGTTGCCGCTGAGCGGATCGTAGCTTCCGAGCTGCGTGAGGGAAGCGGAATTCGGGATTCTTCTGGAATCGGAAACGACGATTCTGTAGGCCGGAGTATGAGTACGGCCGATTCTTGCTAATCTGATTTTGACCATTTGGTTTGTCCTCCAATAATTTGAACAGGAATAGTATAGCTGATTTTTTATGTCTGTCAAGTATTTTATATGTACAGATGAAAATTGGCACAAAAATAGGCTACCGTTTCGGCAGCCTAGTCACTTTATAATAATAAGGGGAAAGGGTAGTCTTGCCGGAAACTTACTTGGCTTCGGCAGTTTTATCCTTGCGGATGACGATTTCTTCGAGTCTGGCGCTCTTACCGGATCTCTGACGGAGATAGTAGAGCTTATGTCTTCTGACCTTGGCATGCTTCAGAACTTTGATGGAAGCGATGACAGGGGAGTTGACGAAGAAGTTTCTTTCAACACCGACACCGGCAGATTCCTTTCTGACGATGAAGGTTCTGCTGGCACCAGCGCCGCGGACGGAAATGACAACGCCTTCGAAGGCCTGCTGTCTTTCCTTGTTGTTTTCACGGATGACGACCATGACTCTGACAGTATCGCCGGTAGTGAAATCAGGAATATCGTTTCTGATCTGAGTGGCGGTGACCTGCTGGACTAATTGTTTGTTCATTAGGTATGTTCTCCTTTGGAAATGATTATGTTTTCCCATCTGCTCATAAAGGAAGTGACATCCCCAGCGGAGCAGCGGTCAGCCTTTCAAGATAAAGGCAACATATAAAATAACACATTTCAATCAAGGCATACAAGAAAAAACGAGAATTTTCTTGCATTGGGGGCATTGGCTCATTATAATCCTATAGGATTGGTCATACTATGCCTTTTTGGGGCATCTATGCCTAATCAGTGGGAAGTCAGTGACTGCTGATAGTACCACACAGGTATAAGGAGGAAAATACAATGCCTGCAAAGAAAGTCACAAGAGTGATGATTATCCGTGCTGAAGGCGGCGGAGCAAACCCGGCAAAGTTAGGACAGAAGCTTGGTCCTTTCGGTATCGGCGGTAAGTTCTGCCAGGAGTTCAACCTCAAGACGGCTGAACGCAAAGGTGAGGTTGTTCCCTGCATCCTTACTATTTATGAAGATCGTACTTTCGAAATGAGCTTCAAGACGACTCCGACCACTTACCTTCTTTTGAAGGCCGTCGGCGCCGAAAAGGGTAGAAAAGGCCCCGATCATGGCGGATCCAACAAGGATGTCATCGGTCATGTCAGCAGAGCTGAAGTCAAGAAGATCGCCGAATACAAGATGCCTGACCTCAATGTCGATTCTCTCGAAGCTGCCGAAAGATGCGTCGAAGGATCTGCCAAGTCCATGGGCATTGTCATCGATGACTGATAAGAAAGGGAATATCAACAATGAAAAAGTTATCTAAGAAATATGCTGCTTCCCTTGCTCTCATCGAAAAGGGAAAGAAATACACTGTCGCAGAAGCCTGCGAATTAGTCAAGAAGACTGCCACTGCTAAGTTCGACGAATCCATCGATGTTACGTTCAACCTCAACATCGATCCGAAGCAGGCCGATCAGCAGCTCAGGGGAACCATCGTTCTTCCTCACGGCAATGGCAAGACCGTCAAGGTCCTCGCCATCACCGACAAGGCTGGTGAAGCCAAGGATGCCGGTGCTGATTATGTCGGTCAGCAGGATATGCTCGATAAGATTCAGAAGGAAAGCTGGTTCGACTTCGATGTTATCGTCGCTACTCCGAACATGATGGGCCTTCTCGGAAGAATGGGTCGTGTCTTAGGTCCTAAGGGCTTGATGCCGAACCCGAAGAGTGGAACCGTTACCAACGATATCGGAAACGCCATCAAGGAAATCAAAAACGGTAAGATTACTTATCGTAATGATAAAGACGGAAACCTTGCCATCAACTTCGGCAAAGCTTCCTTCGACGCTCAGAAACTTATTGACAACCTCAATGCTGTCATCGAGACTGTCAACAAGATTAGACCGGCCTCTGTCAAGGGAACCTACATCCTCACCGCTACCGTTTCTTCCACTTATGGCCCGGCCATCAGAATCGCGCTCTAATTTCTAGAAGCGAATTAGCAGGTACGGGACGTTGTTGTTTGATTCGGGTGCCTCAATATACCTAAGACAGTAACTGCCGATAAATAAACGGCTCAATTTGTTACCGAGGATTGAAGTAACTACTTAAAGTCAAAAAAGTATATTGTGTTATACACCAAACCTAAAATAAGGAGGTGAAAAGATGAATCAGCAAATCTTAGCTGAGAAGGTGGAGACCGTCAGCAAGATCAACGACACTCTTAAGAATGCCCATTCCACGATTGTCGTCTCTTATTCCGGCCTCAGCGTCGCTGATGTCACTAAGCTCCGTATCGACCTGAAGAAGGCCGGTGCTAGACTGACCGTTCACAAGAACTCCCTTATGAAGAAGGCCGTCGATGAAGACGGACTCTCCGAATTGGATTCCTTGCTGAAAGGCCCCAATGCACTGGTTACTTCCGAAGAGGAAGGTGCCGGACTTAGCGTTCTGAAGGACTTCGCTGCTTCTCACAAGAAGTTCGCCGTCAAGGGCGGAATGATCGATGGAACTTTCTGCGATGCTGAAAAGCTCGCCGAACTCGCTGCCGTCGGATCCAAGGAAAACGCAATTTCCATTTTCCTTTCTACCCTTCAGAGCCCTCTCACTCACTTCGCTCTTGTTCTCAAGGCGATTGGCGAGAAGGATTCCGAATCCGCCGCTGCCTAATAGCAGCACATTACGTTTCTTTCCGTAATTCAAGACCATAAATGGAGGAAAAAACACTATGGCAAAATTAGTTAAAGAAGATGTCATCGCCGGTTTAAAGGAGATGAATATGGTCGAGATCATGGATCTCGTCAAGGCTATTGAAGAAGAATTCGGTGTCAAGGCCGCTGCCGCTGTTGCCGATGAGTTTGCCGCCGGTGCTGCTGCTCAGGAAGGACCGAGCGAAGTCACTGTTACCCTTAAGGGTGTCGGTGCCGCCAAGGTTGCCGTCATCAAGGCTGTCCAGGCTGTCACTGGCTTAGGACTTATGGATGCCAAGAAGCTCGTCGACAAGGCTCCTGTCGCCATCAAGGAAAAGGTTTCTCCTGCCGAAGGCGAAGAAATCAAGAAGCAGCTCGTCGCTGCCGGTGCCGAAGTCGAAGTCAAGTAATCCGTTTATCACTTACGTATCCTTTGTCCCACCCCGTTTTCAGACGGGGTGGGCTTAGTTGTCTATAAGGAGTTTTGCTAGCACATTAGCAATAACGCTTTATCTATCGCCTTAAACAACTTCAGTCCCGTTGTGTGCACGGAAGAAAGACACGAGGTAATAATATGGAACAATTAGATCTGAACACATACAAAAGAACAGAGAATGGTCGTATCGATTTATCTAAGACTTTCTCTAACGTTCCTCTTCCGAATCTTTGCGATGTTCAGCTCGACTCTTTCAAGTGGTTTGAAACTGTCGGTGTGGAAGAGGTTTTGAGGGAAACTTTCCCAGTAGAGTCCAATAAGGACAGCCGTGGACGTAGAACCGACTCCAGTGACGAGAATGCCGTACTCGATTTTGTCTCCGCTGAATGGAGAGACAGAAAGTACGACTTTTTCCAGTGCAAGACTTCTGCTCTTACCTACTCCCGTCCTCTCTTTGCCACGTTCCGTCTGAAACATCCGGACGGCTCCATCGATCAGGACACTATCTTCATGGGTGACTTTCCGACCATTTCCGAATCCGGTACGTTTATCATCAACGGCTCTGAAAAGTGCATCGCCTCTCAGCTGGTCCGTTCTCCGGGCGCATATATCTCCGAAGAGAGAGACGAAATCATGCCGAAGAAGACGGATAATGGTACTGTGAAAGATTTCAACATCGTCTATCATTCCGATATCAGGCCCTCCGCTGGCTCCTGGTTGGAATATTTCACGGATTCCAGAGATATTCTCTCCGCCCGTATCGATAAACAGAAAAAGGTTCCGGCCTTGCTCCTTCTCCGGGCGCTCGGTCTTGTTTCCGATTCCGAGGAACTTGATGACACGACTCTCCCTGCCAATGATGACGGCAGTGTCGAACATGTCACTGGTCTTGTCGGTCTTTTCGGAAACAACAAATTCCTTACCGATGCTTTGGAAAAGAATCCTGTCAAGGCGACCAGAAATGCAACTGAAAGAAGAAATGCCGCCGTCGGCGAGATTTTCAAGAAGATTCGTCCGGGCGAACCTTTCACCAATGAATCTGCCTGCTATATGCTCCGCAATAAGTTCTTCGATAAAACATCTTATAATCTCCTAAAGGCCGGAAGATTTAAGATTCAGGAAAAACTCGGTATTTACAATCGTCTTCCTGGCACGACCCTTGCCGAAGATCTCATTGACCGTGATGGCGAGGTCGTTTACGAAGCCGGACATGTCCTCACTTCTGATGAAGTCAAGGAACTCCGCCGCAATCATTTCTTTGAAGGAAGATACGAGGAGGGCGATCCTTACACCGTCCATATTTCCTCCAACCTTCAGTGTGTCTTCGATCTCGACGATCTGAAGGAAGGGCTCATTTCCGATGAGGAAATCCTCCAGCAATGCACCGTGACCATGGTCAAGGTCTATTCCAAGAATAAAAAGGAGGGAGAAAATACCATTGTCAACGTCATTGGTACGAACCTCGATTCTTCGTCCATGACACTCACGATTCCGGATATCGTCGCTTCACTTTCCTATCTTTTCAACTATTCCGATGGTATCGGTGAGCCGGATGACACGGACCATCTTGGAAACAAGAGAGTCCGCTGCGTCGGTGAACTCATCCTTGATGAATTCCGTCGTGGTCTCCACAAGATGACGAAGGGCATCCATGACAAGATGTCAACTTCCGATCTGTCTCAGATTACTATCAGCGGCCTTATTAATCCTAAGTCTGTCACCAGTGCCGTCAATCAGTTCTTCAATTCCGATTCCCTTTCCCAGTTCATGGATCAGACGAACCCTCTTGCTGAACTTACCAACAAGAGACGTCTTTCTGCCTTGGGCAATGGCGGTCTCACCCGTGACAGAGCATCCAGTGCTGTCCGTGACGTCCATCCGACTCACTACGGCAGAATCTGCCCTATCGAAACTCCGGAAGGTCAGAACATCGGTTTGATTTCCAACCTTGCCTGCTATGCCAAAATCAACAAGTATGGTTTCATTCAGACCCCGTATCGTCCTGTTCATGATTGCATCATCGACAACGATCCGAATCATGTTCTTTGGCTTACTGCCGATGAAGAAAAAGGGCACATCATTGCTCAGGCTAACGTCGATGTCAATCCGGAGACCAATGAAATCCTTGAAACCTCAGTCTATGCAAGAAGCGATGGTGAATACATCTCCGCTAAGAGAGAAGAAATTGACCTTATTGATGCTTCTCCGAAGCAGATTGTTTCCATTGCAGCTGCCTGTATTCCTTTCCTCGAAAACGATGATGGCAAGAGATCCCTCATGGGCTCCAACATGCAGCGTCAGGCTTTGCCGCTTCTCCGTCCGGAAGCTCCGTATGTCGGAACCGGTCTGGAAGGCAAGATTGCCCACGACTCTGGCGAAGCTGTTCTTGCCGAAGCCGATGGTACTGTCCTCTATGCTGACAGCACCAAGATTATCGTCCTTGAGAATGATGGCAAAGAACATCATTATCAACTGAGAAAGTTCCTCCGTTCCAATAAGAGAACCTGCATCAATCAGACTCCGATCGTCAAACCCGGTCAGAGACTTAAGAGAGGCGATATCATCGCCAACGGTTCTTCCATGGATCAGGGCGAACTTGCTCTTGGTCAGAACGTGCTCATTGCTTTCACGACTTGGCATGGTTATAACTACGAGGACGCTGTCGTTATCTCCGAACGCTGTGTCAGTGATGACCTTTTCACGAATCTCATTATTGAAGAACATAGTGTCGAACGCCGTAAGACTAAGTTAGGTGAAGAAGAGTTCACCCGTCATATTCCGAACGTCTCCGAAGACAAAATCGCCCACCTCGATGAGGATGGCATTATCCTTCCTGGCACCGAAGTCAAGGAAGGCGAATATCTTGTCGGTAAGACTACGCCGAAGGGTGAAACCACCGAAACTAACAACGACCATCTTCTCAAGTCCATCTTCGCTTCCAAAGCGGATGATGATAAGGATTCCTCTCTGAAGGTTCCACACGGCGGCGAGGGTATCGTTCTTGAAGTCAAGAGATTCTCCCGTGCCAAGGGTGATGAACTTCCGCCGGATGTCATTGAATCTGTCAAGGTCTTCATCATTCAGAAGAGAAAGATTCAGGTCGGCGATAAGATGTCTGGCCGTCATGGTAACAAGGGCGTCATTTCCAAAGTCCTTCCGATTGAGGATATGCCGTACTTGCCGGATGGTACTCCTGTCGATATCCTTCTCTCCCCTATGGGTGTTCCTTCCCGTATGAACATCGGTCAGGTTCTTGAAGTCCAACTCGGTTATGCCTGTAAGAAGCTCGGCGTCAAGGTTTCCACTCCTGTCTTCGATGGCGCCAGCAACGAAGAAATCGCTCAGTTCATGGAGAAAGCCGGAATTGACAGCGATGGAAAGACCATCCTTTATGATGGTCAGACCGGTGAAAGATTCGATTCCCGTATCGCTGTCGGTGTCATGTATATGATTAAGCTCGACCACATGGTCGAAGATAAGATTCACGCTCGTGCTATCGGTCCGTATTCTCTTGTCACTCAGCAGCCTCTCGGCGGTAAAGCCCAGAAGGGCGGTCAGAGATTCGGTGAAATGGAAGTTTGGGCCCTCGAAGCTTATGGTGCTGCCTACACGCTTCAGGAAATGCTCACCATCAAATCCGATGATATGGTCGGTAGAAACAAGACTTATGAAGCCATCCTCAAGGGCAGAGATATTCCGAAGCCGAATATGCCGGAATCTACTCGTGTTCTTATCAAGGAACTCCAGGGTCTTTGTATCAATGTCAGTCTCCTCGATGAAAGACATCAGGAAATCAATATGAATACTCTCTCCGAAGATGCGGAAAGAGATTCCAGAAAGATTCATCACGATATTGTCAACTTTGACACCAAGAAGGAAGAGCGTGAAAGAGAAGATGATTTCCGTAACGCTGGCCGCTATGGTGAACAGGTCGAAATCGAGGAAGACATCTCTGAATACGAATCGGAAGACAATGAACACGCCGAATCGGAGTCTGACGAATCCGAAGACGAGAACAATTAAGGAGGTTGACGAATGTTTGATCTCAATAAACTTCATTCCATCAAAATCGGACTGGCCAGTCCGGAACAGATTCGTTCTTGGGGAAAAGGTGAAGTCACCAAACCGGAAACCATCAACTACCGTTCTCAGAAGCCGGAACCCGATGGATTATTCTGCGAAAAGATTTTCGGTCCTGCCAAGGACTATGAATGTCATTGCGGACGTTATAAGAAGTCTTCCTTTGCCGGAAAGGTCTGCGAAAAGTGCGGCGTTGAAGTCACACTGAAGGCAGTCCGTCGTGAGCGCATGGGTTACATCAACTTGGCGTTCCCCTGCACCCACATCTGGTTTGTCAAGGGCGCTCCCAGCAAAATGGGTCTTGTCTTAGGCATCCCGCCGAAGCAGTTGGAAGAAGTCGTCTATTTCGTTTCCCATATTGTCACGAATCCTGGTACTTCCAAGATTCTTAAGTATCGTGAAGTTCTTGATGAGAGAACCGCACGTGAAGTTTTTCCGAGCGTTATCAATGAGGAAATCCTCAATAAGATTGTCGCTCCGGGCACTCCTGATTATGCCAAGGGAGAAGATCTCGCCAAGAGAATCGCTTCCAGAAGCCAGGCGTTCGACTTCATTTCCGTCAGCCGCTACATCAAGCGTTTCTTAGGATGCGAATTCGGCATCGGCGCAGAAGCGACTCAGAGACTTCTTCAGGAAATTGACCTTGATAAGGAAATTGCCATCGTCTCCGAAGAACTCAGACAGTCCACCGGCGATACCAACCAGAAGAGAATCAAGGCCATCAAGCGTCTTGAGGTACTTCAGTCCTTCAAGTCTTCCGGTATCAAGCCGGAATGGATGGTTCTCACCGTCATTCCTGTCATTCCGCCGGAAATTCGTCCGATGATGCAGCTGGATGGTGGCCGTTATGCCACCTCCGACCTCAACGATCTCTATCGTCAGGTCATCATTAAGAACAACCGTCTCAAACGCGAAATCGAAGAGCACGCTCCGTCTGTCATTCTTCTCAACGAGAAGCGTATGCTTCAGGAAGCTGTCGATGCCCTCATCGATAACGAAAGAAGAAACAAGCCGTCCAACAATCTGAGCGGTGCTGCGTTGAAGTCCCTTTCTTCCTTCCTTAAAGGAAAGCAGGGCCGCTTCCGTCAGAACCTTCTCGGTAAGCGTGTCGACTACTCCGGCCGTTCTGTCATCGCTGTCGGTCCGACCCTCAATATGGACGAGTGCGGTCTTCCCCGTGAAATGGCCGTCCTTCTTTTCCGTCCTTTCATCGCTCACTATCTGATGAGCCAGAAGGATTCCCAGATTACTTCCCAGAGGCAGGCCGATGAACTTATCGCCAGAAGAGATTCCCGCGTCTATGATGCCATTGAAGAAATTGCTAAGGACCACCCTGTTCTTCTCAACCGTGCTCCGACTCTTCACAGACTCGGTATTCAGGCCTTCAAGCCGATCCTGATTGAAGGAAAGGCCATACGTCTGCATCCGCTTGTATGCCCTGGCTTCAACGCCGACTTCGATGGTGACCAGATGGCTGTCCATGTTCCGTTGTCCCGCAGAGCTCAGGCGGAAGCCATGAGCATCATGCTCGCTAATAGAAACATCCTGAAGCCGAGTGATGGTATGCCGATCTGCGTCCCTTCCCAGGATATGATTTACGGCAACTACTACCTCACCCTTGAAGATGATATCTCCATGGATGAGATGTATGCCAAATACTACGAAAAACGCAACGATCCTCAGATGGCGGAAAAATTCCGCAGCTATGAGAAGTACGAAGGAAAGGTCTTCACCGATCCTGATACTGCCATTCTTGCCTATCAGAATGGTCTCATCACGCTGAGAACCCGTATCTACGTTCCTGGCAGATCACTCCACAAGGAAGAGTTCTCTGAAAAGCAGAATAATTCCTATCTTCTCACGACGGTCGGTAAACTGATTTTCAACTCCATCTTCCCCAACAAGTTCCCTTACATTAACTTCCCGGTCGATAGCCTTGACAAGGATACCAAGAGGGCTGCTGCCGAAAAGAACTTCGCACATACGTTGGATGAGTTCTTCATCACGGCTCCGGAAGCCTATCAGGCTGTCATCGCTTCCGGCAAGTTCAAGGATGGCGATGACTTTGATGCCTTCAAGGAATATTGCAAGCTTCAGCCTCTCCGTACTCCGATTGAGAAGGACGGTATCAAGATTATGATGAATCAGGTCTTCCACTTCTTCAACGAAGATCCGATTCAGACCGCTCGTGTTCTTGACGCCTTCAAGAATCAGGGGTTTGATTATTGCACAAAGTCCGGTCTCACCGTCTCCCTTGACGATATGAAACCGCTCGAAGGCAGAAAAGAGATGTTCGAAAGGACTGATAAGAAGGTTGCAGAAATTCAGGAAAGCTTTGACCTCGGCTTCCTCACGGATGAAGAGCGCCATACTGCCGTTGCCCATGCCTGGACCAACCTCAAGGATGAAGAGATGAAAAAGGTTCTGGAAAAACGTATCGCCGACGCACCTCGAAACCCGATGTTCATGATGATGCTCTCCGGTGCCCGTGGTTCTAACAACAACTACATGCAGTTAATTGGTATGAAGGGCTGTCCTCAGAAGGCAAATGGTGACATTATCGAAATTCCGATTAAGTCTTGCTTCTCCGAAGGTTTCTCCGTCTCCGAATACTTCTCCTCTACTCATGGTACCCGTAAGAATGGTTCTGATACTGCCTTGAAGACCGCAGACTCTGGTTACCTTACCAGAAGATTGGTCGACGTCTCCCACAATGTCGTTGTCCGTGAAGAAGACTGCGGATGCGATCACGGCATCATCGTCACAGAACTTAAGGATGGCAGCGAAACCATCGCTACTCTCTATAGCCGTCTGGTCGGCAGATTCCCGATGCATGATGTCATTGATCCTTCCACTGGCGAGGTTCTTGCCAGCAAGGATGTCTGCATGGACGAAACCATTGCCCAAAATATCGTCCATGCCGGTATCACGCAAGTTGAAATCCGCTCCGTCCTCACTTGCGAATCCGAAGATGGTATCTGCGTCAAGTGCTATGGTCGCAACCTTGCCACCGGTAAGCTCACCGAAATCGGTGATACTGTCGGTATCATGGCTGCTCAGTCCATCGGTGAACCTGGTACGCAGCTGACACTGAAGAACTTCCATAACGGCGGTGTTGCCGGTCAGCAGGATATTACGAGTGGTCTTCCGCGTGTCCAGGAACTTCTTGAAGTTCGTCATCCTAAGACCAAAGACCTTGCTCTCATCTCCCACATCCGCGGTACTGTCGTGGATGTCAAGGCTAATGGCACCAGATTCGAATTCACGGTCAAAAACGAACTCGAATCCGAAGTCTATACTTCTTATCAGGGTGCATACCCATGTGTTTCCACCGGTGATGTCATCAAGGCTGGTGACCCGCTCACCAAGGGTCATATCGATCCGAAGGAACTCATCGAGTGCTCTGACCTCAACACGGTCCGTAACTACATCATTAAGGAAGTCAAGGGCGTCTATAAGTCCAATGCCAGTATCGACATTTCCGATAAGCACCTTGAAATCATCGTCCGCCAGATGACGAACAAGATTCTCATCATCAACGCCGGTGATACCAAGTTCCTTCCTGGACAGAAGGTCACGGATGTCCAGTTCACTAAGGAAAACGAAAGCTATATTCTCCATCAGCAGAAGCCGGCTGTTGGCAGACCAATCATTCTCGGTATTACCAAAGCCGCTCTCGAGACCGAATCCTTCCTCTCTGCTGCATCCTTCCAGCAGACCACTGCTGTTCTCACGGATGCCTCCATCAAAGGTAAGGAAGACTATCTCCGCGGTCTGAAGGAGAATGTCATGGTCGGTAAGCTCATCCCTGCCGGAACTGGAATCAAGCCAATCCTCGATTTAGGTGATAATGATGAGGGTGATTCCGAACTCTTCCCGTCTCAGGACGATAAGTCCGATTTTGAAAATCCGATTGCCTAACTAAAATAGGATGCCGTCCCATGGCGGCATCCTTCCTTGCGGCCGTAGTTCAATGGTAGAACGATAGCTTCCCAAGCTGTATACACGGGTCCGATTCCCGCCGGTCGCTCCATATTGAAACAATAGGATTGATACCAAAAATATCAGTCCTTTTTTGTTGGCATAAAGGAGAAATTTTCTTATCTGCCAAGTTAGAAGTCAGCTTTGTAGAAGTGTCACTAGGTGCATTTAAACACATCCTTCCGGAATGTTAGGTGAACAGGAATTCAATATTCTTGCCAATTGCCCACTGATTTCAAAAAAGT
>CAKVBX010000028.1 GCA_934725685.1 uncultured Bacilli bacterium | reverse complement strand
TAAGAAGGATGTAGACAATCTCTTCGATATCGATGTTTAACACTAGAAATCCAGGGGTCTAGCCCAAAGACAGGTTGTATCAAAATCCAAAAGGGATAGAAAGAAAAAGGATGCCCTGAAGGACATCCCCGTTTCGCTTAAAATCGGATCAGAGTTCCGCGTTGTGATAGACAGCCTGAACGTCTTCAATCTCATCCATGTCTTCGATGAGGTTCTCAAGTTTGGCCTTGTCTTCGTCGGAGACCTTGACAGTGTCACCGGTCGGAACATAGGTGACTTCGCAGGTGGAGAAATCATCTTCTCCGACACCGAAGTCATTCATGATGACCTCTCTGGCCTTGTTGAGGTCAGTGGAAGTGACCTGAACGAGGAAAGTGCTCTCGTCCTGATCGACGGACTGAACATCGATTTCGTTCATGATGAGATCTTCTTCGACTTCTTCGACACTCTTGCTGGAATCGAAGGAGATGACGCCCATACGGACGAAGTTGAAGGCAGCGGAACCGCTGTTGCCAATCTTTCCGCCGTGATGCGTGAAGCAAGCGCGAACTGCGGCAAAGGCTCTCTTTTCGTTGTCGGTAAGGGTATCGACCATGATGGCGACTCCGCCGGGGCCGAAGCCTTCATATCTGCCGGCGACAAAGGCGGCAGCATCCTTATCCTTGGCCTTGGCGATAGCTCTGTCGATGACGTCACGGGTGACGTGCTGAGCTTTCCACTTTTCGATGGCGGATCTTAAAGCGAGGTTGTCTTTAGGATCGGGGACACCACTCTTCGCAGCAAGATAAATTTCCTTGCTGGCTCTGTTGTACAAAGCCGACTTTGCGGCATTTGTCTGTGCGATTTTCTTCGCTCTGACTTCGTGTGCTCTACCCATAGGTTTACCTCTTTTCTATGTATGTCTTTGATTTTCGCATAACAAAAGAATGCGAAATGACATTCATTATTATAGTAACTGATTCCGTATGAAACAAGAAGAAACTCGTAGAATTCTATGGTGATTCTCTTATCTGTCCCGTCATTCGCTCCGTAAGGAATCCACAGGGGAGACCTTGCTCGCCTTGAACGCAGGAATCAGAGAGCCGACGAAGGCGATGGCAAAGGAGATCAGAATCACAAGAAGTGCATGGGGAAATGTGAAAAGACAGATATTTCCGATGTGGTAATAGGAGAGATAGGACTGCAGGAATTTATTGAGCGGGAAGCAGAGGAGATAAGTGAACAGAGAACCGGCAATACCGGAGAGAACACCGACGGTGACGGCTTCGATTTCAAAAATCAGAATAACATCCGACTTCCTTGTTCCGAAGGAACGCAGTAGACCGATTTCCTTCCTTCTTTCCAGAACGTTATTGGAAACAAGCAGGGCATTCATCGAGGAAGAAGCAATCATGGAAATCACGGCAAACAGAATCAGAAGTACCGTGACAAGGGAAATCATCTCCGAAACCTCCTCAATCATGTCGGAAGCATCCGAGGTGGCATAGTAGATTTGTTCCTCATCGCTGTTTGCATGATTGGCATCCGAGGAAATCTCGTTGTATTCCTCCATCCGCTTCAGGACCTCGCTTCTGCTATCGAGGTCGCTCGGGAAGATGACAAGACACTGAACGGAAGAATAGGCATTGCAGTAAGCGACCAGGGAGATGATATCCTTGTAGGCCTGATCGACATCGAGAATCAGGTCCTTCTTCACTTTCTTGATTTGTGCCTCGATATTCTCACTCTTGGAAAGATCGATTCCTTTGATGCTGTCATCGATCAGTTCCGCACCATAATTCTTGGCTTGATAGAAGAAAGTCGAAAAGCCGAGATACCGGAATCCCGTCTCTGTAACCGGATAGAACGTGAAATACTTATTGAAGACCTCGTTAAGATCCGAGGTCGGAAGCACCGACGAACCGCTCGATTCATAATCAGAAAGTACCTGTTCGAGTTCTTTGGCAAAATCGGAAGAAGCATCCGAAGATCCGTCCGGAGAAACAAAGACAATATTGTCCGAAATGCTCTTGCTGATGGCACTCTCGGCATTCTTCGGCATCAGGGCATCCTGAAGTGCCTGGGTGTAACATAACGAAGGGGACAGCAGTGAGAACGCAGAACTCGCCTTAGGACGGAGAACAGCGGAAATCTTCAGTGTCCTTCCGTGATTCGCATAGAAATCCTCCGTCAGTTCCTCCGTCTTGAAATGGTGGATGGTCCTTTTATGACCGATGCCGTCAGTCACGGAGGAAGTCGTCTCAGAGGAATAGACTTCATCGTTATCGAAAATCCGGTATTCCTTTCCGATAACATCGGAAAAAGAGATTGGTTTCACCTTGCTCTGAAGGGAAGTATCCCGCACCTCCTCTTCCGTATCATAGGAGTTATAGAATCCCAAAGTCTTCAGGATGCGGAAACTGACCGCATTGTATTTGTCGACGACAAGGACGACATCGTTCTCATTTTCAGGGAGGCTTCCGGCGAGAACATCATATTGATCAAGATCGCCATAAAGGACATGGAAGATATTATACGGAAGTCCGGAACGGCTCGCATAATAGTTATAATTTGTCAGTGTCGTCTCTACATTTCCTAAATAAGATGGATTCTTCCCGGAAAGGGAACTCGGATATCGTGTTGTCAGATTGAAGTTATACGATGCCGAATAGCTCATCACATAATCTTTGATCAGCTTTTCCTCCTGAAGTGAGTCGAGAAACGAAAGATACTTCGGTGTCACATTATTGTAGTTATACGCATACTGGGAAGCAGAAGAGATGGAAGGATAGATTTCCTCACTATCCGGATAAGTCACGGACTGATTGATGTCGCTGAAGGCTTCCGTATCGGTTTGCCGGTTGAACGGGGAGACCACAATCGGAAGAGAGGTCGCCGAGGAACTCGAAAGATCGTAGGCATACCGGTCGAATCCGTAATTGACGGCAAAGAGAAAGGCAATGCCGATCATGCCGAGACTATTGGCGACAGTGGAAAGGATCGTTCTCATTTTCCGGGAAAACAAATTGGAAAAGGCAAGGTGGAAGGCCAAGGAAAGCGAAAGATGAGAGGCATGTTCTTCTTCCTTCGCTTCCTTCTTGTTCTCCGTAGGATGCACGACAGTATCCGAAAGGACGCTCCCATCCTTCATCCGGATAATTCGGTCCGAATACTCCTCGGCGAGCTCTTCGTTATGGGTGACCATAAGGACGAGTCTCGTCCTGGAAATCTCGTGAAGCAAATCCATGATCTCACGGCTGGATGTACTGTCGAGGGCACCGGTCGGCTCATCGCAAAGCAGATACATGGGCGATGTCACGAGCGCTCTGGCGATGGCGACCCTCTGTTGCTGGCCGCCGGAAAGCTGGTTCGGTCTCTTGTTCTTCATGCCTTCCATATGAACGGCCTTAAGCGCCTCCATGGCTTTCTTTTCGGACTCTTTCTTCGGGCAGTCCCGGACAGAAAGAGCAAGTCTCACGTTCTCAAGGACCGTGAGATGTGGAATCAGATAGCAGTTTTGAAAGACAAAACCGATGCAGTTGTTCCGGTAGGTGTTCTTCTCCTTCTCGCTGAGGGAGCTTAAATCCTTTCCTGCGGAGGTCAGGATTCCGGAATCGAAGGTATCCAGGGTGGAGACAACATTGAGCAGCGTGGTCTTTCCGCATCCGGAAGGACCGAGAATTGAAACAAACTGAACCGTATCAAAAGAGAGGGAAACATCCCTCAGGGCATAGAGTTCCTTTTCGTCCGTCTTATAGATTTTGTTGATGTGTTCAAGCTTCAGCATAATGTCTTTGCGTAGGCCTCCAGGCGCTGAGAAACTTCATAGCCACAGGAATCCGATATTTTCATGAGAAGCGAGAGAATATGGAAACAGGAATAGTTGTTTTCTTCCATGGATAATTTAGAAAACAGAACCCGCTTGATGCTCGGACTGAGATAGGGGACATCCAAAATGCCGGTCTTAGAAAAGAAAGAGCAGGCAGAATTAAAGAACATGGATGGAAGGGAATAGTCCAGACGAAAATTGTCGAGAAACGCAAACGTCTTTTTATCATCCTTCTCCGAGCATTTTCCGTTCACTTCCTTCACGAAAGCATCCAGGTCCTTATACTTTGCAAGCATCTTGCTTGTCTGGTAGACGGTCTGGGTGACCTTCTTATAGGGAGTGACATTGTTAGGGAGGAAAGTCTCCAAGACATAGTTGAGCTGAACGAGATAGGATCCCCGCTTTGCAATCAGTTTCGGATTGAATCCGGAAAACACTTCATCATAAAGCATCTTCTCTTTTTCAAAAGAGACTTCTTCCAAGATGTCATCCGGAATCTGAATTCTGCAAAGATCATAGCAGAGCGTATTCATATCCGTCACTTCCCACATTGGGGAAAAAGTCATCCCCTCCGTGGTGGCAAGGACTTCCGCAAAGAACTCACGAAGGGTCATTCCACAATCTCCAAGAGATGCGTTGCACTCCTCGCAAAGAAACTGACATGCTTTTCGTCATAGACGTCGACATCGAGAATCTTGAAACCGCACTTGAGCGGTTCGGAAAGGAAGCCGTCACGCACATCGGCGATGAGAATCCGATAATAGGAGCCCAACACTTCGGAGATGAAGAGAAGCAAATGATTCTCGTCGATCAGCTTGATGCGTTCGATTTCCTCCGCATTCTCCATCTGTTCGGTTCCGGAAGAAGAGAGCGCCCTTTCGATATCATCCTTCATGATATAATACATCGGAGACTTCACCTGTTTCTTGTCATCGCTGATGACATCGAACTTATTGATTTCACGGAAATCCTTATCAAAAACACGGAATCCGTATTCCGTCGGAATATAGAATTCCTTCCGTCTCTCATTGACGACCGGCGTGGTATCCAGGATGGCGATATTTGGATGAGAAGTGATAGTTCCTTTTTCATCCATGAAATCGATATATCCTTTCGTATTGACGAAAAGATATCCGTTCAGAAAGGAACATGCCGCCGCATCGTAATAGTCATCCTTTTTCTTGATGACCTCGATTTCCTTGAGCTCCGGGAACGAAAAACGATGAATTTCGGTCTTTCCTTTTCCCTGGATGCCCTCGAGCATCGCTCGGGCATCTTCTGCCATGATGAAATAGAGACTCGTTCCATCGATGGATTCTTCGATGCCAAACGGGGTCAATGAAGGATTCATGGAGAGGTCGAGCTCGGCGACCATCTTCCGTTCCTTGATGTCATAGGAACGGAACAGCGACTTCGAATTGGATAAAAAGAGATATTTCTTATTTCTCGAAATCGTCCCCATCGTCGTACCCAGGAAATCGACAATCCGCCCCTCGACTTCCCCTGTCTTCTTGTTCACGAAAGTGATGCCGAGATAATCGACAAGGATATTTTCATCTCCTCCATTGAAGACAAGATCGACACCATCCCATTTCTTTTCCAATATCAGTTTCATTAGTTTTCCTCACAATGATTCAAAAATGCCATCACTTCCCGGATATAGTCCTCTGTCTTCTCGACATAGGTCGCATGCCTCGCCCCGGGAAGAAGGACCCACTTCTTCTCTCCCTTCAAAGCTTCATACATGACCTTATTCTGATAAGGCGTCGACTCATCGTCCGTGCCGGAGAGAAGAAGGACAGGACAGGAGATGTCCTTCAGATGGTCCGTCACTTCGTATCCGGCAAGATTTCCGGTGGGAGTGAATTCACTCGTTCCCCAGGCGACAAGATAGCTTTCCTCTCCGCGGAGGCGACTCCTTTTCACACAGTCCGGTGTCTCTTCCGTGACCGGGCCCGAGACATAACGTTCTGCATAATGCCGGCTGGCAAGCTGGAACTCAAGTGTCTGGTAATCTCCAGTCTCTTCCGCCATCTCAACCGCTTTTTGGTCTTCCGCCGAAAGATACTTCAATAACCGATGGGTCTCCGCTTTCCATAAGGAAGCGGAAGAGAGTGTGGAAGAGAGTGTCGCTGAGACAACACCGAATGGCTTCCTTTCCGTAAGGTATAGGATTTCAAGCATTCCACCCCAGGAATGACCGAGAAGGTGTACCTGATGAAGGTTGAGTTTCAGCCGGAGGTTGATGAGCTCTCGGATCCAGAAGTCCTTGTTGTAAAGCCCCGGATGAGAACCCTGTAATGAGGAGAAACCGCATCCGATTTGGTCATAACTGATAACGGGACGGTCATCAAGAAGGGCAAGTTCATCGAGCACTTCAAAGGAGTTATGGGTGGAACCCGGTCCCCCATGTAAGAGAAGCAAGGGTATCTTCTTCCCTTCCGGATTTGCAATTCTGTAATAGGTGCGATATCCTTCGAAGGAAACATAACCATCTTCGATTCTAATCATCAGTTCATTTTCTCCTTTTTTGGTTTCTTTTTACGGAAACAGAGAGCAAGTATCACAGCAAGAATGATGGGAGCAGCAAGGACCGCACCGATGACGAGGAAGATGGATACCATGTTAACCTTGAAAGAATAATTCAGTCTCGCCTCTGTGGAAACGACAACGGCCGCCTTCATGGTGATTCCCTTCTCCTGCGTCATATCGAGGGCTTTCTTTGTCACCACATAAGCAAACGAAACAGGTTGGAGCTCGTTATTTACCGTCGTGATTCCGTCGAGGCGATATTCCTGGGTACCGAGAATCAGTTTCGCAGAAGGATTAGCGAGAACAAGCCTACCCTTCTTGTTATTCGGAATCTCATAGTTCACATTGAAATCGATGCGGTAGACAAAGGATTCCGTCTTTTCCCCTGTCACATCACTGGCTCTCAGATTACTGATGGTGATGGGATGCACTGTGCTCTCCGTCGAATAGACGATACCATCTTCAAAACCGAAAGCACCGGCAAAGCTGAAATCGGCCACCGAATAAGTCTCTGCCTTCGTAAAGGCATATTCCTTATTGCCATAGGTTACTGCTGTGACGGTGGATATTTCACCATGTTCGAAATAGAGTTCCGATTTTGTGACTCCGTATGTCGATTCCCTGCATTCGAAGGCATCCTCGAAAAGAAGGTTTCCGACCGAATCCTTGAAATTCAGTTTGAAATCGAAGCCACCGCAGACCAAATTTCCGGTATTGCGGACATCGAAGGTATATTCGATATAGGAATGATCCATCGTACTATCCCCGTCTTCCGTGGAGTTAAAAACAGAGGTGATTCTGAAATTCTCCATTTGCAGTCCGTCATTGTAGGAAATTTTCTTTGCTTTGGAATTTCCGTCGCAGGCGGCTAAGGGAAGCATGAGAGCCAAGGCAGAAAATAATAGTTTCAGTTTTCTGTTCATCATCAATTTCTCCTTTTATTGGTCGATTTTCGTCTTGCTGCGTTTGATTTTCTTCCACTTCGGTTTCATCAGAATGCCCTGGAAGATCGAAATGGCATCGATAAGGATATAAGAGGGATAGAGAAGAACAGAGAAGACAGCGACCGCCCAGTTCTTGATGACCAGCTTCTTCCGTTCGGCAATGAGAGAAACCAAAGGCTGGAAGAAAAACGGAATCAGGAAACAGGATAGACCGACAATGAGAACAAAAAGAAGGAACCAGGTAAAGCCGAATTCACCGAGACCATAGATATTCATCGTATTTCCAAGTCCAGTATAGACAAGCGCATAGATATAATAGAAGCTGAACCAAACCATGGCGAAAAAGGAGAGCGGAATGATGGCAAGATTGGTGAAGTGATCGAGATAACTCATTTTCAGGGAAGCCTTCACATCCTTTCTGAAAAGTGTCCTGAAGAACATCTTGAGACAACGGATACCCTCCGTCCAGAACAGTTTGTTGAGCCCATTCCCCATGCGGGTATTGCGGTTGAACATATCCTCTAAGGAAGCCGGCTGGTCCTCATAGACCATGGCATTCTCGATGTAATCGACCACGATGCCATCGTCAAGAAGACGTTTCAGGGTGAATTCGAGATCCTCGGAGGAACTCATCGCATCCCAGTTGAGTGCAAGCTCCGCTTTGACCATGGCAGAACAGCCATCCATGACACAACCCATGCCAAGGCGGCTTCTCGAGCGGCAGGCAAAAAGATTGTCACGGATATACCAAAGACCAGACATACAGGAAATCAGATTGTCTGTAAGATTCTTGCTATTCTCGTAAGTCCTACCCAAAAGAACCCCTTCATCGGCGGCATTGTTGCATTCCAGGATGTAATTCTTATCCAGCTGATTATCGGCATCGATGAAAAGGAAATATTCGTACGTTCCTTCCGGATCCTTCTTCAGCTCATCCATACCATATTTGAAACAATAACTGCCCTTGCGGTGCTTCGGATCCGGGTCGGAAAACTCAACCGTCCTCGCGCCGCACTCTCTTGCTATCTCTGCGGTTCTGTCCGTGCAGTTATGACAGAAGACAATAACTCTTCTCTTATCCTGAGGATAATCGCACTTCAGGGCGGAAGTCACGCTGTCGCGAATGACATCTTCTTCATTATGTGCGCGGATGATAATTGTAAAATCATGGTATTTCTCGGCCTTCTTATATTGCCTTGGCTTAAGATAGAAAAGAAACATAAATAGCAGCTGGAAAAGAAAGACAGAGCCGACCAAGATGATGAAGATGATATTGAGCCACCAGATGATGTTGTTGAATAGATCCATAGTCTTTCCTCACTTACTTTTTCCGAAAACAGGGGAGAGAGTCGACAAGAACAAGATTGTGTTCCTTTGCAAACTGCGCCGCCATATAATTAGCGCTGTCATCCGAAAGCTGTTCCGGGGCATGGGCATCCATACCGATGATGCACTTAGCGCCATATTTCCCGGCCAAAGAGAAGAACTCCTCCGTCGGATAACGCCAACGCTTCATCGAGCCGATTTCCCGCTTTCCGTTCCGGATACCGGCGACATTCACTTCCAAGGGAATATCGTAAGCCATACAGGCTTCGATCAGAGATTTCGATACCTTTCTGCAATCAGAATCAAACTCAGAGATGTTCGACATGAAATAATCCGGATGGGCAAAAATCCGGTATAAGCCAGTCGCCAAAGCCTGCAAGGCAACATCCCGGTAAAGATAGAGCTGACTCGCCGAAGTGATATTGGAAAACCGGCAGATAATCTGATGTTTCTCATCCATCGCAGAATGATTACCGAGAATCATGTAGTCCAAAATACCGTTATCGACCATTTCATGGAAAAACGGAAAATAAGGAGCAAATCCTTCCGCCTCGAATCCGAAATGGATATCGATTCTATCCCGGTATTTTTCCTTCAGCGTATGAATGGAGTCATAGTATCCCTGGAATTCAGAGAACTCAGCACGGGTTCCCGGTTCAGAAAAATCAGGAAGCATGGCATGATCGGAAAAACCGAGTTCCTGATAGCCGTAACCGATAGCTTCGATGACATATTCCTCATCCTCGCCGACAGCGTGTCCGCACCGCTTGGTATGAGTGTGATAATTTGCAGTAAACATAATTTTCTTGGGATACTTTATTTTAATGCAATAGGGTACTTTTCTCAACTCAATAAAAATGACTGTGTAGTTGTTCTGTGAATTTGTCCCTGAAAGTTGTTCAGTGATTTTGTCCCTCTTGAAGTATTCGAATGAGAATATGAAAAGATGAGCAAAATCACTGAACAATGACATTCTCGCAGACTTATTCGGAATCCGGGAATCATCTTAACCAGAAGGTCAGAAACAAAAACCCTCTCGGGGAGGAAAGCGTAAGCTTTCCTTCCGAAAGAGGGTAGTGTTCAGATATCGAAGCGCATATTACTCAATCTCAAGTCTGCCGCTAGCGACAAGTCTGCCGTCACGGGCATTGAAGAGAAGGATGCCGTCCCCTTCCGCATCGATCGAGACCTTGGAGCCGACCGGATAGTCGACGCCGCCGAACACGACCGAGGTGAGGATGTAGTCACCGACCTTCAGCCTGACCGTGGTCTCCATGCCGGACGGGAGTGCCGCATAGACCTCGGCCTCGATTCCCTTGCCGTCGCAGACGCGCAGGAACTCAGGACGGATGCCGAGATAGAAGTCGCCTTCCTTCACAGGGTCGGCGCCATCCGCGGTCATCACGTGCGGGACGAACACGCCGTCGCTGTTGCGCTTCTCGACGTATCCCTTCTCCAGGGCACGTTCGGCCTTGATGCCTTCACGCTCCGTTCTGAGACGGTTCGTCTCCTCCTCTTCCTTCTCAAGACTGAAGGAGGAGTCGAGCGGGGTGAAGATTCCCTTCAGGTGTCCGCCGAGCGCCTTCACCTCGAGCTTCCCGCCGAGATCGGCGGCACTGGCGGAGACGAAGTTCATCGCGGGGTTTCCGACGAAGTCGGCGACGAACAGGTTGTTCGGGTTCTTGTAGACGGTGAGCGGCGGATCGTACTGCTGGATCACGCCGTTGCTGATGAGGCAGATCCTCGTGGCGAGGGTCATGGCCTCAAGCTGGTCATGGGTGACGTAGACGAAGGTGGCGCCGGTCTCCATGTGGAGTCTCTTCAGCTCCGCCCTCATCTCGAGTCTCAGCTTCGCATCGAGGTTGGAGAGCGGCTCGTCCATGAAGAGGACCTTCGGTCCCGGGGCGAGCGTTCTCGCAATGGCGACTCTCTGCTGCTGTCCGCCGGATAGCTCCGCCGGATAGCGGTCCATGAACTCACCGATCTTGACGACACGGGCGACGTGCCTGAGCTTCAGGTCCATCTCCTCCCTGTCGAGTCTTCTCTTCTTCACGACGACGGCACCGTCCTTGACGAGGTTGTTGTCGGCGTCGATCTCGAAGCCCTTCTCGAGAAGCTTGGCCTTTTCGGCCTCGGCCTTCTTTAGATAGTCGGCGGAGGCCTGCTTCACGCGTTCCTCGGCCTGGGCATATTCCATGTCACTGAGGTGCATGGCGATGATCTCCTTGGCAGAATACTGGGAGACGGTGAGTCCGTCGATGATGCCGAGGAGTTCCTTGGCGGGATCGCGCTTGCCGTCCTTGTTGAGGGCGTCACGGCCGGCCTGAAGGATGGTCTTCAGGTCGAGGACCTTCTTGGAGAGGTCCATGAGCCTCTCGTACTCGCTGGCGTGGACGGGCATCTCCTGCTTCACGTTCTGGAGTCCGAAGAGGATGTTCTTGTAGACCGTCATGTGCGGCCAGAGGGCGTAGTTCTGGAAGAGGAAGCCGACGTGTCTCTTGTTGGCGGGCACGTTGATTCCGAGCTCGGAGTCGAAGACGACCTCGTCCCCGATGGTGATTCTTCCGGATGTCGGGGTCTCGAGGCCCGCGATCATACGGAGGGTCGTGGTCTTTCCGCATCCGGAAGGACCTAACAGGGTGATGAAGCCTCTGTCCTCGATCTCCATGTCGAGATGGTCTGCACCGTAGAAGTCACCCCATCTCTTGGTGACGTCTTCAAGTATGATTCTTGGCATGTTAGTTTATCCTCCGATACCTTTATCCAAACTTGCACCGGTGATCGCATTGACCAACCAGTTGATTAACAGAATAACGACGACAAGGAACAGATTCGCTGCGTTCTCGAGTCCGAAGACACCATCCGCATGCCAGACGAACATTTCCTTGGTGAGCAGCATCTTGTTGCCGCCGATGAAGACGAACAGATCGTATTCACGCATACAGGAGATGAAAGGAAGGAGGTAGCCGGAAAGGAAGCTGGACTTCTGAATCGGGAAGATGACGCGGACCATACGTTTCCACCATGGGACATTCTGAATGACAGCAGATTCTTCGATTTCGCCGGAGAGCTGCAGCATGGCGTTGGTCGCGGAACGAGAAGCGAAAGGAATGTACTTGATGGATCCCAAAATGATAGCGACAAGCATCGGAGAGGCGTAAAGGAACGTGATTCCCATGCTAGACATATTGGAAGACATGACGAAGTAGATAGCGGAGAGGGTGATGGAAGGGAGCAGATAAGGAAGGAAGGCGAGACCGCTGACAGCGCTGGCCAACTTCGACTTGCGCTTTCTTGCAACAGCATAGCCGATGAGAAGACCGACCGTTCCTGCGATGAGAGCACAGATGACGGAAAGAAGTAATGTGCCCTTGATGGCCTGCCAAAATTCATCATTGAAGAAGAGACCCTTATAGCCGGCACTGCCTAAGGTTCCGTCCTTGGAAATCCACCACTTGAGGGTGAAGCCGGAGAAGTCTCCGGTACCGGGGTTCGGAAGGAAGGATTCCAGCGCGAAGGAGACCATAGGCCCGATGCAGAAGAAAACGACAAGGATGGCAAGAATGACGGAGACAACCCACTTGCCAACTTTGCCGAGGTTGATCTTGGAAATCTGACCGGACTTACCGGAAACCGTGGTATAGGATTTACGGCTGCCGGTCTGTTTCTGGTTGAGGTAAAGGACAATGAGACCCATGAAAATCATGACCATAGAGATAACATTACCGATACCATATTGGAAGGACGTCTTACTGTTGAGCAAGGTCTCCATCTGGGTCGCCAAGACTTTGTAGTTGACCGGATTACCGAGGGTAACAGCAACAGAATAGGACGAGATGGCGCTGGAGAAAACCAAAAGGATGGTGGAAAGAATGGCAGGTTTTAAAATCGGAACAGTGACATTCGTGAAGATTTTCCAACGGGGAACGTTGAGAATCGTTGCCGCCTCTTCAAGGTTGGCATCCATATTTCTGAGAATGCCGCCGATAAGGATATAGGCAAACGGCGCATAGTGAAGACCTAAGACGAAGGCAATCGGGAACGGACCATAGCAAAGCCATTCCGGAGCAGCCCATCCAGTGAGGGCCTGAAGTTCGCCGATATGTCCACCACGGCAGTTGGTGGAAATAAAGAGGTTCTGCCAGAAGAGGGCGAGTGTCCACTGAGGCATGACATACGGGAAAATAAAGATTGAGGAGATGAATTTCTTGAAACGGAGATTGGTTCTGGTGATAAGGTAAGCGACTCCGCCACCGAAGAGAATGGCGAAAGCACAGGAGATGATGGCGATGAGCAAGGAATTGCCGAGCGGTACCCAGAAGTAAGACTTGGAAAATTCACCGGCAAAGGTTTCTTTCCAGTTATCGAATCCGTAACCAAGTGTGGTCGAAGTGACAGGATTTGTATCCGCAAAAGTAGAGAGAACCAAGGAGATGAGCGGAGTGATCGTAAGAATCAGCAAAACAAAACCAAGCGTGACCAAAATCGTATTCGGCGGATAGCTAAAGAAAGTCTTTGTCTTGTTCAGATTGCGGTGCAATGCAATGGATTTTCCGTTGTTGGTTGGTTGATCCATAGTAAGATTTCCTTTCTAAAAATAGTTGTAAGAAACAAAGAAGAGGCCGCACCTCCGAGGAAGTGACGGCCTGAAAAATTCCGAAAAAAGGAAGGGGGAAACTAATTATTTCTTATCGGCAGTGCGCTGGATGATGAACTTGTTGACCGCATCGTAGTTCTTGCCGATGTATTCCGGTTCTTCGATGACGGCGTTTCCACCGGTCTTGGAAGTCCACCATTCGCTCTTCGGGTCATTCATGACGGCGAAGACGTTTTCTTTACTGTCGTCCTGCGTATAAGCATACTTACCATCGGCGAGCTCAGTGGCAAGGGTACCATGACCGAACTTGGTTCTGTCGATGTTGACAGAGGACATGGACGGATAGTCGCCGATATCGACGGCCCATCCCTTATAACCCTTTTCCGTAGTGGAAAGGATGTTGATAAGAGCGCAGGTGGTGTAAGGATGCTGAGAGTTCGGCATGACCTGGAGATAATGCTTATACATGAATCCGCCGAAGCCTTTCATCTTCATGGTAGCATTGTTACCATCGGTATTGTCCTTGCCGAGAGCAGGGTTGACAATCCACTTCTTGGAAACAGTATCGGTTTCCGCAAGGTTCATCATCTTGGAATAGACGATCCAGCCATAGGAACCGGCAGCGGTCTTCGTAGCAAAGGCGTTGACAGCAGCACCATCATCCTTCTGGAAGATGGCGTTCTGGATATAACCGGCGATGAAGGCATAGGCATACTTCTTGTTGCCATAGGTCTTGAATTCATCGGCATCCGGATTGACACCCTTGGCAGCCTTCTCTGTATCGGAGAGAGCTTCCCAGGCAGTCTTGAGCATATCATTGTATTCATCCTTGGTGAGCATGATGAGCCAGTCACGGTTGACGTTCTCATTGTTCGGATCCATGGTCTGGATGTGCTTGCCCGTATCAGTGAAGTCCCAGACGTTGTCCGGAATGGTCTCGTTGCCATTAGCATCATTGACTAACCAAGTCTTAAAGTTGTACTGAAGAGAGAACGGTTCCTTATTGGAATCATCACCGGTCCATTCCTTCGGGACATAGTTAACGAACTGATCTCCGAACTGGGAAAGCTGATAACCATCCTGAACAAGAGCACCATCGAAACCGTTGGTGGCTTTGGCCTTGATGTCGCCGACAAGCTTAGAATAGATGTGGCCATCATCGAGAACTTCCCACTCGAACTTTGCATTCTCACAGGCAGGGTTCTTGGCAACTAAAAGTTCCTTGAAATAATCGGCAGCCTTCTTCGCTCTGGAAGAGCAGCCAACCCAACGGAAGGTTCCGTCCTGAAGTTCATCGGCAGCCTTCTGAAGAAGGGCATCGCGATCAAGGGTCATGGCATCCTTGACGGCAGCCTCAACCTTGACTCTGTTCGGGTCCTTACCACAGGAAGTAAGAGTCGTTCCGGCTAAGGCAAGGACAGCTAACGAAGAAACTAAAAACTTGTTTTTCATATCTATCTCCTTTTGATAGTTTGAGAGGACATTACGTCTCTCTATGCCATCGATTATAGAAATTAAGCGCTTACAAGTCAATAGGGTATTTTTTACAATTCAAATCATGAGTTTTACACAATTTTCATGAGAAAATCGGCTGTTTTCAAAAAAGTCGTAATTTTTTCTTTCTACTCTCAACTTACAATTCCATTACAATTTTATTAGGAAACTTTTACAAAAAACACAAATTCAGAAGGCCATTTTCAATATCAGGCCTTATTCACCTATAAAAATGATTGAAAAAGCTTTTATTTTTATAACTTATCAATTACAATAGAGTCAGCTTTTCTTAAGGAATTCTATAAAGAATTTTATCACCTATATGCCTTTTAAAAAGGAGGGGAAAGAATCGGCATAGAAAAAATAGATTACTTTCCGAAATTCAAATGAAGTTTTGTAATTCGTTCTTTGTATTTATGTTCTCCGCTTTATGCCTACAAGCACCACTAAATTCCACTAAAAGCGTAGCCTTTTTCTTCTCGGAATCTACTGTCTCAGAAGATTTGACACCCATCAGCATGTCCCAAACAATTAATATGGGAAACGGCAATACTTCTATGAAGATAAGGAAATTCAATACGAAAACCTCAAATGAAACGCTTATCAATTTCAATTACAATTCGTCAACTGCTCAAAAAACAATTGCAGGGAATTGGGCTGTTACTCTATTAAACAATAGATCATTCTATAGTGGAAGAACAAGAAAAACGACATCAAAAAAAGATGACAATACAGTTATCGTCAACAATGATAAAGGAAAGCAACCATTTACAAGCACAGGCCTGCTTACTGCTTCAAGTGGCTCAGGCACTGTATTCCTTTTAGGGAATGGTTATGGTTTAACAGCTGCACACTGTGTGTTTTTTAGAGATCGATATAGAAGTAACCTTCAGGCGACTTTCACCTATGAAGGAGCACTAAAGACTATCAAAAAAACGACAAATATCACAGAAGTATATATACCAAACGATTGGGTCATTTCTAATCCAGGATATACAGCAGAAACAACAGCAGATCAGAGAAATAATGATTGGGCTTTAGTTAAATTCGATGATGTCGATTTACAGAAAACATTCGGTGCAACAACAATTGCCTCTAATGTTGAAATCAATAACTTAACAGAATATGTTGCTGTAGGCTACCCAACAAGAAAGCAAAAACAGTTGTGTTATTCGGTTGGCCAAAACTATGCGATTATTACTCCAAAAATCTATGAGTTATTATGTTACACATCAGAAGGAATGAGCGGTGGTCCGATACTTGCATTCTATTCAGAATATGACGAAAGACTTGACGATATCCTTTATTATAGTTATACAATTGGCATAGTTTCGACTGGACAACCGGATGAGATAAATTCCACAGAACTTTGGACGGGTGCCTACCGAATCACAAATGAAATGATTGATTTCATAAATGAGGTATCAAAATGAAAAAATTTTTTTTACTTCCATTCCTTCTTCTAACAGGCTGTTCCGGTAACAGCATACCGGCGAATGACCCTTATTATTGCGAACAACCCAGTTTTGTCTGGATGCCCGTCTATCCCAATTATGCATTCCAGGGAACCATAGAGAAAAAAGGAAGAAACTATTACTTTGTCAACAGAGAAAAAACAAACCATGGCTTTCATGGAAATATCGAAGAATTCACGGAATGCTATGACAGAAATGAAAAAGTATCCTTTTCCGATCTGAAATTCGACACGGAAACAAAGGTGACAGCGTTGTTTTCCAGCGGTGACATATACCAACTCAATGATAAATGGATTAAAATCACCGGAAATGCGGTGCACGAGACCGTTTGGAAACTCTTCCTCAATATGACAAAAGAAGAAATCGAAGCATGGGCCTATGAGGTTTACTTCGATGAATGCATCTAGGAGGAAGGAACAATGAAAAAAGCAGTACTTTTCTTATCGTTAGCTCTTCTCACTTCCTGTGGGAACCATATGACACCCGATTCCGTCAATAAGGCATTCTATTGTGATGCTCCGAAAACAAACTCTCCTTATCAATATGTAGCCATCAGAGGCAGAGTAAATGCAAACCGGAAATATTTCATCAATGAAGATACGAAAAACACCTTCATGGGAATCATCGATGAAAACACGGAATTGCTGAAGCAAACCCAGAAAGAAGTCGACGAAAACGCTTATCAGACCATATTCGTTTCCACCGACTGGGAAGAAATCGAAAAAGCGGAAGTTCTCATCGCCTTTTTCAAGACCACGGCCGATCAGGATTATCAGGGAAAATTCATCTGCCCTTCCACTTTCCGCATGCAGGAACGTGTCGACAAGCTCGTGATTGGCGGTGGAATGCAGGGTGAGACCATCTATTACGACTATAGTCAGGGAGTTCCTAAGCAAGGGTAACAAGTAATATTGAAATCAAGGCGCTTCCATAACATTCCATCATAAACCATCAACAAAAAGTTGGATATAAAAAGTCTGCCAGGAAATAACTCTTGGCAGACTTTTTGCTTCGTTTCTCAAAGCCCGGCAGCAATATAGGATTGCCCTAGACGTTTGAATTCTTCGTTGGCTGTGAAAACTTCAATGTCGACATGATGAGAACGGAGATACTCTTCCGTCTTCTTGGTCAGAATATCACCACCTTTTCCAGTGAGTACGCGTCCAAGAAGCAAGACGGATGAGAAAGAGAAGAATTTACGGTAGAGCATCAAAGCGCTGCCAAGATATTCCCCCATATCCTCATAAGCCTGAAGAATGGTAACGTTACCATTCTCCGCTTCCTTCTGGATAGCGACAAGTTGCTCGGCAAGCGTCCCCTCAAATGAGATTCCGGCATTCCGACAGAGCCGGATGATTCCCTTCTGGGAGAGGTATTCCGAACCGGCGCCAGAGATTCCCATCGAATAATGAGAAACAGCATTCCTATCATAATTGAATGGCACCTTCCCGAGTTCGTTGATCCAACCATTGAAAGCACCATCGATGCAATATCCGGCAGCCTCACTTGTCCCTAAGGCAATGCCCAAGACACTGTTCTTATGGAAAAGAAGGTAACCGCCCATTGCAGAGACGTCTCCGTCGTTGGCAACGAGATAAGGAACATCAGGAAACTCTTTCTTCATCATGTCGATGAAGAAGGGTCTCACATGAGCATTTCTGTCTTCCTCAGGCACGGAATGGAATAAGGCCGCCTGTGCCATCTCGTTATCGATGACAATGCCGGCGGTGGAGATGCCGATGGCATCCACCCTGGGAAGATGACTTCTGGCACGGGAAAGAGAATCCATCACACCCGCATAATGGAAATGATAATCCGTTTCCAGCTTCGGTTGCCAAAGGACTTCCTCGGAAAAGACGACGTTGCCGTCGATGGTAGCCGTAACCTTCCGGTCGCTTCCTCCGGCATCAAAGCCAATGCGACAGCCGTCAAACGAAGAAGAGAACAGAATCCGTTTCTCTTTGTCAGGAATAGGATGATCTGTTTCCGAAAACACAAAAGAAGTACAGAATACCTTCTCCATCTCGGAGACACTCTTCCTCAGTTCTTCATCTTTTTTTGCCTGTTCCTTAAGATACTCGCTCATCGGATGAGAACCGAAACAGACAATTTCGGTTCCGCCGACTGCCCAAAGTAGAGTCAAAACAATCTTCTTGACGTAAAAATAGGATTCCGGAATGTCTTCCGTGATTTTCATCCGGTACGAGAAGGAGAGATTATCTCCCCTTCTCACCGTGATGACGAACGGAATCGACCCCTTCTTTTCAAATTCATCCAATGCTTCAAAGGCCGGTACAAAACCTTGATCGAAGCGCATATTACTCAATCTCAAGTCTGCCGCTAGCGACAAGTCTGCCGTCACGGGCATTGAAGAGAAGGATGCCGTCCCCTTCCGCATCGATCGAGACCTTGGAGCCGACCGGATAGTCGACGCCGCCGAACACGACCGAGGTGAGGATGTAGTCACCGACCTTCAGCCTGACCGTGGTCTCCATGCCGGACGGGAGTGCCGCATAGACCTCGGCCTCGATTCCCTTGCCGTCGCAGACGCGCAGGAACTCAGGACGGATGCCGAGATAGAAGTCGCCTTCCTTCACAGGGTCGGCGCCATCCGCGGTCATCACGTGCGGGACGAACACGCCGTCGCTGTTGCGCTTCTCGACGTATCCCTTCTCCAGGGCACGTTCGGCCTTGATGCCTTCACGCTCCGTTCTGAGACGGTTCGTCTCCTCCTCTTCCTTCTCAAGACTGAAGGAGGAGTCGAGCGGGGTGAAGATTCCCTTCAGGTGTCCGCCGAGCGCCTTCACCTCGAGCTTCCCGCCGAGATCGGCGGCACTGGCGGAGACGAAGTTCATCGCGGGGTTTCCGACGAAGTCGGCGACGAACAGGTTGTTCGGGTTCTTGTAGACGGTGAGCGGCGGATCGTACTGCTGGATCACGCCGTTGCTGATGAGGCAGATCCTCGTGGCGAGGGTCATGGCCTCAAGCTGGTCATGGGTGACGTAGACGAAGGTGGCGCCGGTCTCCATGTGGAGTCTCTTCAGCTCCGCCCTCATCTCGAGTCTCAGCTTCGCATCGAGGTTGGAGAGCGGCTCGTCCATGAAGAGGACCTTCGGTCCCGGGGCGAGCGTTCTCGCAATGGCGACTCTCTGCTGCTGTCCGCCGGATAGCTCCGCCGGATAGCGGTCCATGAACTCACCGATCTTGACGACACGGGCGACGTGCCTGAGCTTCAGGTCCATCTCCTCCCTGTCGAGTCTTCTCTTCTTCACGACGACGGCACCGTCCTTGACGAGGTTGTTGTCGGCGTCGATCTCGAAGCCCTTCTCGAGAAGCTTGGCCTTTTCGGCCTCGGCCTTCTTTAGATAGTCGGCGGAGGCCTGCTTCACGCGTTCCTCGGCCTGGGCATATTCCATGTCACTGAGGTGCATGGCGATGATCTCCTTGGCAGAATACTGGGAGACGGTGAGTCCGTCGATGATGCCGAGGAGTTCCTTGGCGGGATCGCGCTTGCCGTCCTTGTTGAGGGCGTCACGGCCGGCCTGAAGGATGGTCTTCAGGTCGAGGACCTTCTTGGAGAGGTCCATGAGCCTCTCGTACTCGCTGGCGTGGACGGGCATCTCCTGCTTCACGTTCTGGAGTCCGAAGAGGATGTTCTTGTAGACCGTCATGTGCGGCCAGAGGGCGTAGTTCTGGAAGAGGAAGCCGACGTGTCTCTTGTTGGCGGGCACGTTGATTCCGAGCTCGGAGTCGAAGACGACCTCGTCCCCGATGGTGATTCTTCCGGATGTCGGGGTCTCGAGGCCCGCGATCATACGGAGGGTCGTGGTCTTTCCGCATCCGGAAGGACCTAACAGGGTGATGAAGCCTCTGTCCTCGATCTCCATGTCGAGATGGTCTGCACCATAGAAGTCACCCCATCTCTTGGTGACGTCTTCAAGTATGATTCTTGGCATGTTAGTTTCCTCCAACTCCCTTATCGATGGAAGCACCGGTAAGGAGATTGACAATTCCGTTGATTAAAAGAACAGTAACGATGATGAGAAGGTTGAGTGCGTTAGCAGACTGCGGCCAGTACTGTGACCATCCGTCGAGCAACGTAGTGAGCAATGTCGTCTGACCTGCGGCGAGAAGAACGAACAGAGAGAGTTCTCTCATGCAGGAAGTAAAGGGGAGAATGTAGCCGGAGATGAATGTGGACTTCTGAATTGGGAAGATGACACGAAGCATACGTTTCCACCACGGGACGTTCTGGATGAGAGCGGACTCCTCGATTTCGCCGGAGAGCTGCATCATGGCAGAGATGCCGGAACGGGAAGCGAACGGGAGGTACTTGATACTTCCGACGATGATGAGAAGAAGGAAGGATTTTTGAATACCCCAGCTGGAGCCGATGGCAAGGAAGGCAACACCCAAGGCCATGGAAGGCATCAGGTAAGGAAGGAAAGCGAGGTTATCGACCAATCTGGAGAGGAATGTGCCGCGGCGCTTAGCAACAGCATATCCTAACAGGACACCCAATGTACCGGCGATGAGAGCGCAGCTGACACCGAGGAGAATGGAATTCTTGAAGGCAAGCCAGACCTGCGGTTCAAAGAAAATACCTTTAATGCCGTTCTGAGCCGAAGTTCCGGTCTTCGAGAACCAGTATTCCCAAGTCATCGTCGAATAATCACCGGATTTGACACAGACAGATTCCAAAGCGAAGGTGATTAACGGCAGGATGGAGCAGAAGAGAGAAAGGAGGACGAGAAGAATGGCAATCGGATACTTCCAGCCTTTGAGCTTGATGTAGGAAATCTGGCCGGATTTACCGGTGACCGTCGTGAAGTTCTTTCTTCTTCCGGTAAACCACTGGTTGACAAGAAGAATGGCAACACCAAGGATGATCATGACAACGCCGATGATATAACCCTGACCCATATAGCCTTGGTTGATAAACTGCTTCATATAGGTTGTAAGAACCCAGAAGCCTTTACCACCGATATACTGCGGAACAGCATAGGCGGACATGGACGAAGCAAAGACGAGAAGGAAGGTGGAAAGGATAGCCGGCATGACAATCGGAACCGTGATTTTGCGGATGATCTTCCAACGGCTCGCCTGAAGAATGGTGGCCGCCTCTTCGAGGTTGGCGTCCATGTTCTTCAGAATACCACCGATAAGAATATAGGCAAACGGTGCATAATGAAGTCCTAAGACAATCGCGCAGGGGACAAGACCATAAACCATTCCTTCCGGAACACAGAGTCCCGTTCCGAAAATCGCTTTGGTGACGTTATAGAGCATACCGCCAATGCCACTGCCGATTTTCGGATTTTGGAAGAAGTTCTGCCAGAAGGTAGCAAGGGTCCAGGAAGGCATGATGTAGGGGAAGACGAAGATGGAAGAAAGGAACTTCTTGGCTTTGACGTCGGTTCTCGTGATAAGGAAGGCGACGATTCCGCCATAGAGAATGGCGATGATGGCAGCAAGAAACGACATCAACAGAGAGTTGCCTAACGGCTTCCAGAAAAGGTTCATGGAAAGTTCGCCGGAGCCGAAAAGTCGTTTCCACCAAAGACCGGTATAGGAACCATATTTCAGGCCGAAGTTGAGTTCAGGAAGGGATGAAACCGTAAAGGTGGATTTGATCAGGATAACAAGAGGATAGACGGTGAAATACAAGAGGACCAGAGCAGCAATGATCAGAATTGAATTTGCAGGGACAGAGAAATACTGTCCAACTTTGTGCAAAAGCAAAGTGAATGATGATGGAGCCTTCTTGGATTCTGCTTTAGAGTATTCCATAAGATTCAATTTCCTTTATAAATAGCATAAGGACGGCAAAACCGTCCTTATGCATGATGAAAACTTCAAAGAAGAGGGAGATTATTCTTTATCGGTAGCAAGAAGGCCGTTAATCCAGTCCTGAGTGTCAGCCTTAACGGTGTTGATGTAGGCGCCGTCTTCGACAACAAGGCAATTCTTATAGAATTCAAGAGACTTATCGCCTTCATAGACAGGAATATCCTTGTTGGAGGAATAACCGCCGACAGAGGTTGCCCAAGGAGCGAATCCCTCTTCCGACATAAGATAGTTGGTGAAGAGCATGGCAGTGTAAGGACGAGGTCCCTTGGTGGCAAGCTGCGCATAGATGGAATACATGAATCCGGCAAACGGAGTGATGCTTTCCGGCTGCCAAGCACCGACAGAGAGGTTTTCAGAGGTAACAGAACTGTCTCTGAGTTTGGAAAGGACGAAGAGGCCTGCCTTATCCTTATTTTCCTCATTAGAAAGCGTGGCGGCAATCGTAGTATCGGAAGTGATGCTGAAGTTAGCGTTGGCCAAGAACTTAGCAATCCATTCATGGGAAGCAGTCTTGTAGTCCGCGGACTTGACATAATCTCTTCCATAGTAGGTCTTATAGGCAGTGGCCATCTTCTCAACCCAGGCATCAGAAGTAAGGGTGATGAGGAAGTTCATATTGACCTGTTCAGAGTTCGGAGCCTTGAAGAAGACTTTTCCTTTGAACTTCTCTTCGGTAAGTTCCCAAACATTGGTGAACTTCGGGGCATTTTCACCATCAACGTTATTCCACATAAAGAGCTTATTGATATACTGATGAGTGAGAGGGACGAGTTCATCCTGATCGAGATGGGAGTCAAAAACATTGGAGTGATAATTCGTCAGCATTTCGGTATTGGCTCTATAAAGATCGAGCGTGGCGGAATCCTGGACCAAAACGAAGGAAGCACCCTTGGAGTTATCCTTGGAAGCATATTCGCTCTGGAGCAAGGAGTAGATCTGAGTGTCACCAAGTTTAGAAGCTTTTGCATTGTCAGCGGTGAGTCCGAGGTCGGCACCATACTTTGTGATGAAGTTTTCCATAGCCTTAGTAATACGGGAAGTATTACCATAGGCGACGAACATGCCATTTTCCTTCTTGGCTTCGGCAAGAAGTTCGGCATCAGTCATCTTGCTGGCAGCTTCCGCCTTCTCAGCAGTGGTAGTCGGAATCTTGTTTCCGTTTTCGTCCGTAGCCGGAGTCGTATCGCTAGCTCCTCCGCAAGCGACAAGTGTCAGAGGCAAAGCCAACAAAAGCAAATTGATTTTTTTCATAAGTTCCTCCTTTAAAAAAATCATTTACAGAACCGGTGCGTTTCCTTATCATTTACGTGGAAGCGCTTCCTAGTTGTCAATTATACCGAGAATGTAAAGAAAAGTAAAACGATTTTCGTCAATGTTGTCAAAAATTTGTCTAAAAATATAAAGAAATGAAAAGGATAAACATTAGTGTTGCTGCATCCCACGAATGTCCCGCCTTCTGAATGAAATCCCGGACAAA
>CAKVBX010000027.1 GCA_934725685.1 uncultured Bacilli bacterium | reverse complement strand
TGGACACTGTCCTCCTATGGCAGTTATCATAGACTCACGGCATTCAGGAAACCAGTACGGAAATCAATGGATGACACCGTGATCAACCCAGAAAGATAATCATCCTCCTTGGGTGATTCATATACAACAAAGGAGTTCTTGGCTCCGAGTTCAATCTGCTCTAAGAGTTCTCTATCTTCCATAAATTACCTCTTGCAACAGTATAACAGATAAAACAAACACGGAATCAAAAATGAGATGGATCTATCCTTGTTGCATCTGCTACGATAAAAACGAAACAGGCTCATGAACTCGAAGAACCATTATGAAGTCCTAAGCCACCTGTCCTTAGAGTAAGAGACCGCCACGCTAGTCTTAGCACTACTCAAGCGGCTCATATCGACAGTTTTTTTGGTCGCATCATATTTTCCGTACATGGAAGCAAAGTAGATGTACTTGGTTCCATTATCATCGATGAGATGGGTGGATTCATCATAGGTGCACTTTTTCATGGTGTTGCCTGCGGTATCACCGATGGTAAAGGTACCATCGTTATTGAAATAATAACAATCTCCGTTATCCATCCGGAAGATACCATCCGTAAAGGAATAGGTTCCGATTTTGACACCGGAAGAATCGACCGCATAGGCCTTTCCGTTTGAAACCAGAGGTCTTGAGAAGCCTCTGGAATGATACTGTTCATAATGGATCTGAAAATCATACCCATAGGTTTCAATCGTGACATTGTTGTGCTTGAGGAATGTAAACGGATCCTTTTCCGAAGAGGAGGAGTACATCACTTCAGAACCACTGGATGTGACATATCCGACATTGGTTTCATCAAAATCAATAGGTCCGACCAATTTATAGGCGGTCTTATTCCCCTGTGTGAAAAGAAGCTTCCCATAAATCTTGATCTTCGGCTCACTATAGTATTTCCAAAAGTCCATCGAATTATAGAGTTGAGATCCTTGACCATAAGATTCTCCATTGTTATCCGTACTGATATATCTTCCGTTGCTATAGTAATTGACGGATTTGTCCAGGACAGATAGCTGTCCGGATAAATCACCGCTATATTGAAAGACAACACTGCTGTCCTTATCCGCAACAAAGGACATACCAGCCATGAACTGAATCCTCTGTGCAAAAAATAGTCTTGACTTCACCAACCTGACATCGAAGAAACAGTTGACCGGGAAGTTATACTTCGAGGTGTCGACCTTGTATATAGAGGCAATCGTGAATTTCAATGATGCCATGGTCAATTCCGCGTTATCCAGGGTGATTCCGACACGACGGTTAAGACAATAATCACTGGTAAAAGCAGGTTGCGAATATCCATCAAAGATAATTCTGGACTTATTAACGGTACCATTCTTCAGTTGGAAAAGATAACCATCTCCGGTTCCAATAAAGTTCAATTCGAATTTAGCGTGGCTAAAATCACCGATATCCAGTTTTGTCTGAACGGTCATACGGCAAAGGGCAATCAATTTTCCCCAACCAGAGCTTGTATAATTGAAAATAACCTTTGTTCTGAGATAAGGCATGGCATAGTAAAGGAAAGGAAAGACGTTTGCGTTGCCAGCCGCCTCGCTTGTAAAGCTTCCACCACGATAATCCAGAACGGAAGCAATCGTATAAATCGTTCCGCCATTGATATAAATATGTCCGGTTCCGATGCTATCTTTGATCAATCCATAGGAATATAGGCTACCGGATGAAGAGACATATATGTCATGACCATTCAAATCAAGGCAGACATATTCATTATAAAGTTGGCTTTGGAAAGCGCCATTAGCGCTGCTTCCGAAATGGCCGCCAAGGCAGAAAGCTCCATTGACATATAAGTCGTTATTTAAGGCGACGGTATACTGCCTGGTATGGGAAGAATTTTCCGGTTCAAATGTTTTATTGCTACCATCGACATCGAACTCATTCGTTTCTTTTCCGTTATTCATATTGAAACGTATAGTAGCTCCACTTTGAACTGTTGTCTTCGTTGAAGCGTTACCTAAGTAGAATTTATTTTCGTATTCGTTATAAGTAGGGTCGGAAGCTACATTCTTCGTTTTATCAATATTCCCTTTATAGAATTCGATTGTCGTTTTATTGCCCGCATTGTTTATCGTAGTAGTGATATTCGATAAAGTTGACAACTTTATATTATTAAACACTGCATATAACGTCATATCTGATGCCAACTTTGTAGATAAATCAAAGCTTGTATTACTATAAGAACCATCGGTATTAGCTGTTCTTAATCCACAAAAAGTATACTTCGAATAATCAATCCCTGAACATTTTCCTGAGAGATACGAATACGAAAGAGTGGAATTCTTTTCGATTTCTAAGATATCGCCACCAGTAGGTGTGCTCATAACAATATTTTTACTTCTGCGAAGGAGATAATATTTTCCATTGTAATAAGTATCAACCCACCCTTTTCTTATAGTGATTTCACTAGAAACAACAAACTGAAATTCAAAGCCTTCCTCTTCAGTATTCTCTTTTCCGTTAAATAAGTATCCATTAGCGTTTTCTGAAATCTTAGTTTTGTTTGAATCCTCAAATTCATTAAATTCGGTTTTGTTTTTTAAAAAGTTCATTAACCGATTATACTTCGTAGCGTCAGTTGCTTCCGCCGGATTTCCAAAAGTGTTTTTTCTGCCAACAAAGATAGGATTACTTGAACTACCAAAGCTCCCATCCAAGTCGCTAAATTCAGCGTATTCCGCTTTTCCATCTATCGTCAGGTACTTCAACGTCACCTTGACCTTATCATTCTTATTCACGACATCCTTATTAGTCTGAATCATTTGGGAGCTTTCATCAAAGCTTGTCTGATTCACGACATAATCCGAAAAAGCTCTTCCCATGGAAAAAGAGAGGACAAACAGGAAAAAGAAGGAAATCAGATAATTCCAATGTTTTCTCTTCATTTCTTGTTCTCTCCCATACATAGGCTATAGGTGATGCGATAGGATGCATTCGCATTGAGCAGGCCGGCATTCAGATTCGACAGGTGAAAGCGCAAGGTGATTGGAACACTGTAACTGGCCGTTGCATTCACCGTCGAATCCATACAGGCCAGATCATAGAGATTCATCTTCGATTTTGCCTTCATCGGGAAATAGAAGACAGGGCTTGCTTTCGTGGAAGTATGGATATCAGCGGATGCTTCCGCGTCAAAGGTAAGGTAATCGTAGTTGCTCGGAAAAAGTCCCAGCGACTCCGTCGTCGGAAGCAGAGAACTATCGGAGACGGAATACTGTAAGACAATCTTCAGATAAAGGTCGTCCCGATCTTCGATCTGAGCAAGCTTCGTGGTGTCGACGGTCACCCGGGAATCCAGATGGGCGGGCGAAACAAAGGAAGCATCGCTGTCGTTTACAAGAACGCTCGAAAGTGAGGTCGAAGAATTCTCAACCACGGCAAAACCTAAATCACGCAGTGTTTTCGTGGTTGTTGTCTTGACTGCACCGACATCGACTGTTATCGTTCCAGCATTGACAGGATCCGAATTCATCATCCAGCTGGAAAAACCGACAGAGAGAAGAGCAATGTTACTTAAAGATAGTAACCCCCCCCGCAAGAATTCTGAATTTCAGTTTATTTTTCTTGAATTTCTGTAGCATTCTAGATTCTCTTTCTCAAACTGAAACAAGTTTAGCACAATTCCAGGAAAAATCAAAATTCGAAGAACTTTTTCAGGGTCAAATAGATGCCTTCATGACAATTGTCTTCTTCTGTCACATTATGTGCGATGGCCTTGAGGCGTTCATTGCCGTTTTTCATGGCAAAGGGAACACCGGCATGGGAGAGCATCTCCGTGTCGTTTTCGGCATCGCCGAAAGCGATGGTATGGATGCGGTCGATATGATAATAATCCTGAAGCTTCAGGATGCCGGACGCCTTGCTCATTCTCGTCGTTCCAAATTCGGAGACATTCTTCACATCGTACCAGTGCCGCAAGAAGAGATCGTCGCTTCCCAAAGGAATCGCATTCACTTTCTCTTCCAGACCATCTTTCCGTTCAAACACAAAGGCATAGACATCTTCCTTCAGGGTTTCCTCCAAGGGCCCATAGACTAAGTTCATTCCATGGGAATCGAACATCTGATTGAACCCTTCGTCATGACCAGAATAATAGATGTTCTTTTCGCTCTCCGCAAAAGCGTTGACAATCTCTCCCTTCTTGAAGTGGGAAAGGAAAGCCTGGATGGATTCCCTGGTGAAATAGCAGTCGGAGCGAACAAAATCGGAAGAAGAATCCGGAGAATAGACAAGAGCACCGTTCATCGAGATGATGGGAGAGGTCAGAGAGAGTTCCCGGTAATAGGGAAGGATGGCACGGGGCGGGCGCCCGCTTGCCATCGCAATCACATGCCCTTCTTCTTTCAGCTTCAGAATGTAATCCTTTGTTTTCGGCATGATGTGCTTCTCATCATCGAGAAGCGTACCGTCCAGATCGAAGACGATAAGAAATCTTTGGTTCATTTTCATGCCTTTATTCTACCAAAAGAACGAAGACGGTTTCTCTTAAAAGTGCTTTCGTTATAAAATAGAGGGGATGATGAAAACCCACCGATAAGGAGCTTACTCACCAGCCATGAAAACAAATAAAGCACTACCCCTTCTCTTCCTGCCGCTCTTTCTCTGTTCCTTCCGGCAGTTGCCGGAAAGTCAGAAAGCAGCCCAAAAAAGCTTTGACGGAAGAGCCTATGATAAAAGCCTCACCATGGACTTTGCCGACTCCACCAAGCAGGAAATTGAGGACTACTATCACTACGATACGATGATTCAGAAAAAAGGAGAGGACCTGAAAACCTATCTCCACGATATCATCAGCACGGATAACTACTTCGTCAACTACGGAAGCGGGACCACGGACGGAGGCGTCGGTACCTGGTACCGCATCACCGACAGAAACTGGGACATCTCCGATCCGATTGATCCCTCGACCTACACCTTCGACACAGAAAGTTCTGACAGTTATTACCTCGTCAACTTCTACTTTGAGGCGAGCGCCAACTACGACAAAACCAAGGCGACCAACAACAACGTCAATTCCACAAAGCTCAAGGAGACGGAAGGAGCCACCAAAGTCGATTATGAGAACGGAACCAAACCGAAAGGAGTCTCCACCGACAAAGAGCACATCTGGGCTAAGAACCACGGCTTCAAGAAAGTAGAGAACAAGAAAGACGTCTTCGCCAAAGGCGCTCCGACCGACCTCCATCATCTCGTGGCCGCAGACGGCAATACCAACAGTGCCGGACATAACGATGACTTCTACGGAGAAGTCGCCGACAAGAGCCAGGCCAAAGCCATCTACTGTTACTACGCAGATGGCACTAGCGCCATCTCCGGATGGCGAGGAACGGACAAGAACGGCCGTACCGTCTTCGAACCGACCGATGAATGGAAGGGAGACATTGCCCGTTCTCTCCTTTATATGGGAACAAGATACGGCGTGAAGCTCGAAGGAGGAAACACCCAGGCTGAACCTTATCTCGTCTTCGATGATGAGGGAAGCTATAAGGACGAAGACAGTAACGGAAAATATGACCGCAGTGCCTTCGAAGGCTACCATCCCAACCTTTCCACTTATCTCAAATGGAACAAAGAGGATCCGGTCTCTACGTACGAGTTTCACCGGAACAATCTGATTTACAAAAATGTTCAGAAGAACCGCAATCCCTTCGTCGACTATCCTTCTCTCGCCGACTGGGTCTATGGAACGACCGATGAGAGTGCACCGACACTGGTTTCTCCGACCAGCGACAATCCTTATACGACACCGGACTTTTCGAAACTTTCCTCAGACTATCAGCTTCACGTCGATGACGAGGTCACCTTCGATATCTCCCTTAACGGCATCACGGACCTCACCCTCAGCTATGACACAAACCTCTTATCCGTCTCCGAGGATAAGAAGACAATTAAGGCCAAGGCACCCGGAACGACGGCTCTGACCTATTCCTATAAGGACAAGGACGGAAACGAGCATCAGCAGTCGACCAAGATTGAAATCAAAGATAAGATCATCCTCCTCTCCGTCAAACCCGACACCGGAGTCCCGGACCATATGGATCTTGTGACAGGAGAGACCTTCTCCTTCGATCTCGGCTTCAAATCCATGGATGCTTTCTTCCCGGAGGAGAAGGTCATCTACTCCACCGATGACAGCCATGTGATTCAGGTTGATGATAATGGTATGGTCAAAGCCCTGAATGCAGGAGAATGCAATCTCTATCTCCTCATCAAGAACAAGACGAGTGAGAAGACACTGCTCAAGCTGAAAGTCAAGGTCACCCTCTCCGAAGAGGAGATGAAGAAGAGAAAACTCTATCTTCTCATCATTGTGATTGCCGCCATTCTCTTAGTCTTGATCTTTATCATCTTCGCCGTTCTCATCAAAAAATCAGGTAAGAAAAGCGATATCAAATCCTATACAAAAGTCTATAATAAGAGTGGTCAGAAAAAGAAGAGCAAATCTTCCAAAACGACCGCAAAGAAGAAAGGAAAAAAATAACACTATGGCAGAAGAAAACAAAGAACAGACCGAAGAAAAACAGGAGAAGAAAGAGAACAAGTTCTCCAAGTTCTTCAAAAAAGTCGGAAAGTCCATCTCCGACAGCAACAGAGAGGACAGACTCGCAAGAGCTTACCGGGAAATGAAGGGTGTCGAAGAATTCAATGTCTATACCGACAGCGAATCCCTTTTCTCCACTCACAACTACTACGGTGTCCTCGATGAAGCCAACCATGAAGTGACCCTCTACGGAGACATCAAAGAAGAGGACATCCCCTTCTCGAGCATCCTTTCCACCATCGGAGACGGAGAGAAAGTCCTTCCGAGACGTTTCTACCTCCTTGAGAAGAAGAGCGGAACTGTCGACATCGAACTCGAAGAGAAGGATGACAATGACAAAACCGTGAAGAACACCTACAGCCGTCCCACTTCAATCTATACGATTGATGCTGATGTTCAGGAAGTCAAGGTCATCAAGGTGAAGAACACCTATTACCTCAAGAAGTCCAAGTAAACAACTTATCAGATTAGTGAAAAAGGTGGCATACGCCACCTTTTTCTATTTCCTGTTCTTTTTCTTATACCCGCAGTCACAGTAAGGACCGCCGCTTGCTAACGTATTCTCCCGGACAAAATCCGTCTTTCCGCCGGCCTCACTCATCGCATAATCGAAATGACAGAGGGCGGGGGTCAGATTATAAAGTCCCAATTCATTCATCAGATGGCATATTCCGCATTTGGTGAACCTAGTCTCATATCCGCTACCATCCGGATAAGGAAGAAAGTCCATATTCCAGGAGTACGGATTCCGATCACCGGCCTTCCGTACTGCCGTCTTTTTCATTCGGGAGACATCTTTCTCCGTGTATTTTATCTTGGCACTCATCCGGCAGAAGAATTTCGTCATGCCGGTCATCATCGCCTTTTCATAGAACCGAGTGAGCACGGATACAGACGGTCTTTCCTTCATCGATAGGACAACGGCACCGAGCATCGCCGCTGAGACAATGTTGAGCCGGAAGCAATCTCCTTTCTCAAAGTCCGGAATCGTCTTCAGAATCTCTTTGTACTTCAGCTTTGCTTTCTTTACCACCGCCTTGGCTGTCTTCCTGTCGTAATCGAACACGTCGGTCAAATTTCGTCGGAACGGCCTTGCATATAACGTCCACACCAGAAACGGTAACCCTTGTTATTTCATCCGTCAGCTCCTTATAAGTCAGTCATCTATAACCATCTTATAACAACTGTCCTTAAAGTGACAAGCACGAAAAAACTGCACCCTCATCGATGATGCAGTTTTTCGTTTATTTGTTTCTGGATTTCCGTTTCAGCCAGGAGAAGATAGACCCCTTCTTGTTCTCGGCCTCATCGAACTTGCTGATGAGATCCTTCTGTTCGGAAGAGAGATTCTTCGGGAACTTAACATTGACGGTGACGTACTGATTTCCGGTTTTGCCGCTAGGTAAGGTGATACCCTTACCGGACATGCGGAGAATCGTACCCGGTTCCGTGCAGGCTGGAATATTCAGGTCGCAGTCGCCGGTGACAGTCGGCACCGTGACGACGGCACCGAGCAAGGCATCGGAGATGGAAATCGGCGCATTGATATAGACATCGGCACCCTTTCTGACAAAGGTCTGGGATGGCTTGACATTGAACGTGACAATCAGATTGCCGTTTTCGCCGCCGTTGATTCCCGGGTTACCTTTTCCGCGGACATTCATGCGGTCGCCGGTATCGACACCGTGCGGAATATTAAGCGTAATCGTCTCCTGTTTGCGGACACTGCCCTGTCCCTTGCACTGGGAGCACTTATGGGTTACTTTCTTTCCGGTGCCGTGGCAGTCAGGACAGACGTCCTCTGTCTCCATCACACCGAAGATGGTCTGTTTCCGGACACGGACTCTTCCCTGACCGCGGCAGGTCGGACAAGTTGTCACATCATCCGGGTTCTCGGCCCCGGTTCCGTGGCAGTGTGGACAGACATCCATATAGTCGAGCGGGATATCGACTTTCGTTCCCTTGACGGCATCGTCAAAGGAGAGGTTGATCTGGACCACGCGGTCTTCGCCGTTCTGCGGCATATTGCGTCCGCCGCGTCTTGCTCCGCCGCCTCCGAAGAACGAGGAGAAGATATCGTTGATGTCGCCGAAATCGCCGAAGTCAGCGCCCTGGAAACCGTTGAATCCGCCCTGGAAGCCGTTGGCACCGTTGTTGTCGAACGCAGCATGACCGAACTGGTCATACTGTTTTCTTTTCTCGGCATTGCCTAAGACTTCGTAGGCTTCCGTGACTTCCTTGAATTTTTCCGGGGCATCCGGTGACTTGTTCAGATCCGGATGATACTGTTTCGCCAGTCTGCGGTAAGCGCTCTTGATTTCATCCTGTGTCGCATTCTTATCGACACCGAGCACTTCATAATAATCTCGTTTATCAGCCATCGGGGATGACCTCCTATGTTAAGGAAGAAGCCCGGAAGATGCTTCCGGGCTTTTCCAAATTTGTTTACTTATCTTTCTTCTCTTCGAAGGTGGCATCGACGACATGCGGATCATTTCCGTTGTCGGCACTGCCGTTATTGTTTCCGCCGGCATTGGCACTGGACTGGTTGGCCTGGGCCTGAGCCTGGGCCTGATACATCTGGTTGGCAGCCTGCTGGAGTTCCGCAATCTTGCTTCTGACGGCATCGAGATCGTTTCTGTCGAGGGCAGCCTTGATGTCATCGCGGATTTTCTTGGCCTGAGCCTTAGTGTTCTCATCGATCGGATGGGCCGGATCGTTGGAAGAACGGTCAATCTGGTCAATCAGGGTCTGGGCTTCATTCCTGGTCTCAGCATCCTGTTTTCTCTTATCATCATCGGCCTTGTGGGCTTCTGCTTCATGGACCATCTTATCAATGTCTTCCTTGGAAAGACCGGAAGAGTTGGAGATGGTGATGTGCTGTTCGGCATTGGTGTCAAGATCCTTGGCAGAGACGGAGACGATGCCGTTGACATCGATGGAGAAGGTGACCTGAATTCTCGGTTCGCCTCTTCTGGCAGGACGGATGCCGTCGAGCTTGAACTGGCCGAGGAACTTGTTGTCGTTGGCCATCGGTCTCTCGCCCTGGAAAACCTGAATTTCGACACCAGGCTGGTTGTCTTCTGCCGTGGAGAAGACCTGGCTCTTCGTGGTCGGAATGGTGGTATTTCTAGGAATCATGACGCTCATGACGCCACCGAGGGTTTCGATACCGAGTGAAAGCGGAGTGACATCGAGAAGGACGACGTCCTTGACATCGCCGCGGATGACACCGCCCTGAATGGCGGCACCAACGGAGACGGCTTCGTCAGGGTTGACGGACTGGTTCGGCTTCTTGCCGTTGCAGAGACGGGTGACAAGGTCGACGACGGCCGGCATTCTGGTGGAACCACCGACGAGAATGACATCGGTGATTTCGTTGATGGAAAGAGAAGCGTCGGCAAGGGCCTTCTCAAACGGAATGCGGCAACGGTCGATGAGGTCAGCAGTCAGATTCTGGAAGTCGGCTCTGGTGAGGGTTGCCTCGAAGTTGACCGGAGCACCATCCTTGAATCCGATATAAGGAAGGGAGATGATGGTCTGGGTCTGAGAAGAAAGGTTGATCTTGGCCTTTTCGGCTTCGTCGCGGAGTCTCTGAAGAGTCGGTCTATCTCTGACATTGTCTCTGGAGAGGTAGATACCGCACTGGTTGGCAATCTGGCCGATGAGCCAGTCGATGATATGGTTATCCCAGTCATCGCCGCCGAGGTTGGTATCACCGGAAGTGGAGAGAACTTCGAAGGTTCCGTCTCCGATATCGAGGATGGAGACATCGAGAGTTCCGCCACCGAGATCGAAGACAAGGATTTTACCGGATTTCTTGCTGTCCATACCATAGGCTAAGGCAGCGGCAGTCGGCTCGGAGATGACACGGACGACATCGAGTCCGGCGATGGTGCCGGCGTTCTTGGTGGCCTGTCTCTGATCATCGTTGAAGTAGGCAGGGCAGGTAATGACGGCTTTCTTGACCGGGAAACCGAGATACTTTTCGGCATAGCCTTTCATATAGGAAAGAATCTTGGCGGAAATCTCTTCCGGAGTGAAGTCCTTGTTGAGGCAGGCGATGTGGGTGAGGTCTCTGGTACCCATCTTTCTCTTGATGGAGTGGACGGTGTCAGGGTTCGTCAGAAGCATTCGCTTTGCCGCATTGCCGACGATTTCTTCGCCGTCAGCCTTGAAGGAGACGACGGAAGGGCAGGTGTTGGTGCCTTCCGGAGACGGAATGACCTTGACGGTCTTATCGTCCTGCATGTAAGAGACAACAGAGTTTGTGGTACCCAAATCGATACCTAAGATTACTTCTTTAGCCATAATGAATTTCCTCCTATGTGGTTATTTGTTTTCGGATTCTTTCGAATCTTCTTTGACTTCTTCTTTCTTCTCTTCCGCCTTCTTGGCTGTGACAATCACGCCGGCCGGACGGAGAAGATGTTCGTGGAGCAGATATCCCTTGCAATAGATTTCGGCAACCTTATTGTCTTCTTCCCCTTCCACGGTGGAGAAGGCCTGCATCTTATGGGGATCGTAGTCCTCACCGATTTTAGGATCGATGATGGTGACTCCTAACTGTGAGAGCGTGGATAGCATCTTGGAGTGGATCATCTCGAATCCCTGAACATATTGCTGAATCTTGGGATCGGTGGGTTTGCCCTTGAGGGCGAAGTCGAAGCTGTCGAAGGTCGGGATGAGTTCTTCGATGATGGACTTTGATGCATAGCGCTTGGCATCATCGCATTCCTTCTGGACCTGCTTGCGGAGGTTTGCCATATCGGCATAGGCTTCGTAATAGCGGTTCTTCCAGGAATCCTTTTCCTTATCGGCTTCTTCATACTGTTTCTGGAATTCGAGGACTTTCTTCTTCAGTTCCTCGTTTTCCTTTTTCAGAAGGTCAAGTTCGGAAGGCTTTTCCTCTTGAGGCTGCTCTTCCTGTTTTTCCTCTTTTTCCTTGTTTTCGTCTTTTTTCATTTCTTCACTCCTTTCCTGGAAGTCGTCTTCGTACTCTTCTTCGTCCCCGGCTCAGGAAGCATCTCCTTCACTTCCCCGACAGGCACGAGCGAAGCACCTGTTCCGGAAGAGAAGTAATACTTGTTAAGCATATAGACGACATATTCAAGAGCGGAGAGAATCTTTTTATAATCCATTCTCTTTGGCCCGACGACAGCAATCTGATCTTTTCCGTTGACCGCCTTGGAGATGATGGCGAAGTCACCTTTGTTCTCATTGGTGAATCCGACATTGCAGAATCCGAGGTTGTCGTTCTCCGAAAGGTTCTTCTGAAGCTTCGAAGGATCCTCAAGCGTATCGACCGCAGAAAGGAAGGAATCGATATCGTTGTTGAATTCAGGGAGATTCAGCAGATTCTTTCTTCCGTAGACCTGATATTTCTTCTTGGTGAAGGATAACAGGGTTTCGAGGAATGCGCTCATCACGAGGTCACCTTCCCGTCCGAAGAGGGAGATGGCAATCGGCTTTAAGGCTCTCGCCTTCTCTTCGAGTTCCGCAATCGGCGTTCCGGAGAGACGGTCATTGAGGAGTGCAACCGCATTCTTCAAGGTCTCATAAGCCCCCGGCTTCTTGCTGTCGATCACGAAGGTCTTCTTTTCGACATAGCCGGAATCGGTAATGAAGATACCCATTGCCGAATTGCTCGTGAGCTTCACAATCTGAATCGAGACGAGCCGTTCGTCATTGGCTTTCGGCCCTAGGACGACCGTCGCCATCTTGGTCATCTCGGAGAGCACTTCGCAGGACTGGGACAAAACATCTTCCACACTCTTGCTTTTGTTCTTCAGAATTTCCTGGAACTCCCTCTGGAATTCCATGTCGACACTCGGCATCAAGGAGGAAGAATCAAGTTTTTCCAGATAGTACTGATAGCCTTTCGAAGAAGGGACTCTTCCGGAAGAGACATGCGTCTTTTCCAGATAGCCTTCCTTTTCCAGAGCGGCCATCGCATTGCGGATTGTCGCAGAAGAGCACTTGAGCTGATATTTCTTCAGCAGTGTCTCGGAGCCGACCGGCTGAGCTGTCCGGATGAATTCTTCGACGATGCACTTGAGGATTTCTTCTTTTCTTTCCAGTTTCATCCAGGCCTCCCATTAGCACTCTTTCTTTCAGGTGCTATTGATATTATAGAAAAGTTTTTAGCAATTTCAAGTATTGAGTGCTAAATTCTTTGAAGAGTGCTAATTTTCCTTGTATCCTTATTTATATGGGAACTGAAAAAGGGCACAGCCGAAGCCATACCCTAAATTCTCACTGTTTTTTCGGATGGGCGATGAGAAGATGGATATCCACGCCTTTCTCACGGAACTTCGTCTCATATTCCGTCTTCGGAAGGTAGTCGACCTTTTCCGAATAAAAAGGCTCGATGACTTCGAAGTCGTAAAGGCCGACTTCCCGGAAGTATTCGACCGTATCACGGAATAGGTCGCAGTTGTCCGTACGGAAGTAAACCGTTCCGTCCTCCTTCAGAAGGCGGAGATACTCTTTCAACATGGTTGGATAGGAAAGTCTTCGGTGTTGCTGTCTCTTCTTAGGCCAGGGATCAGGGAAGTTGATGTAGAGATTGGAAAGCTGATGATCTGCAATCAGCGGAAAGACTCGTTCAATCGGCGCATTGAGAAGCAGGAAATTGGTCTGTTCCTTTTTCACTTCCGATCCTTTGCGGACGGCGAGAGCAAAGGCGTTCCTATTGATTTCGACGCCGAGATAACAATTTTCTGGATGGAGACGGGAAAGTTCGAGGATAAATCCACCGCATCCGCATCCGATTTCGAGATTGGGATAGTTCTTCAGCTGTTCCGGCTCAAAGTCGGAAAGGTTGCGGCTGATGTCCTTATTGTTTTCCAGGACTTCATCCGACCACTTGCGATGACGGAGTCTCATCAGAAGTCCTTCTTTCCGGATCTCAGATATTCAGAGATATCGTAAATCGCATGGGCATAGATCTGCATGTTATCATAGAAATCAGAGAGTGGAAAGAACTCGTCATTGCCGTGCATTCTGTAATCTCTTCCGACGAACTGGGCACCGAAGGCGACGGAGTTCTTGCTCTCTCTCGCATAGGTGCCGCCACCGATGGCGAGAGGTTTGGAAGTATAGTCTCCGGTCTCCTTCTGGTAGGCACCCAAAAGGATGCGGACGAAATCGGATTCCGGGTCGGCGACAAACCCGTCGCTTCCTCCGAGGACAAGAATGGAAGCTCCGGTCTTCTTAAGATTCTCTACGATGGGTTCAACTGTCATGGAAGAGGGGAAACGGAGATTGACAAAGACAGAAAGCTTTCCGTCTTCATAAGCAATCTTTCCGACATTATAGGAAGTTTCAGAGAAATCCTTGTCCTTGAAGTTTCCGCCGAAATGGTTTCCCATGCCATCCTTGTAATCTTCATAAATGTGGACCAAGATTTCCTCATGATAGAATTCGCCGAGGAAAGCAAGCATATGAAGTCCGGCATTAATGCCGTTCCACGGCATGGAACCGTGATATGGTTTTCCTAAGAAGGTCAGTCTGTTTCCTTCCAAGGTGGCACGGACTTCCGCATGTTTTGCCAAGTAGGCATCCAGAGCCTTTTTGACTCCCGTGATATCATCGAGTTCACAGCTCGATTCCGCTAGGACAACGTTGAGCGCGTCGCCGTTGACAAAAGATTTCACATGCTTCAGAGAGACGGAATAATCCGCTTCATAGGAAAAGATGGACTTTTCGGCATAGATAAGCGGATATTCGGCATCCGGAGAGATACCGAGCGTCGGATATTCCTTCTTCATGGCATGGAAATAGTGTTCAAGGCAGAGGGAACCGTTCTCTTCGTTTCCGCCGAAGAGGAAACGGAGCTTATATCCGCCGAGCATTCCATGATCCATCAAAGCTTTGACGGCATAGAGACAGGCTAGAGCCGGACCTTTGTCATCCGAGGATCCTCTTCCGTACATGGTGTTTCCTTCCTCGAGGGTAAGTGCGAACGGATTATGGATCCACTTCGGTTCATCGACCGGGACAACATCGCAGTGTCCGTAGATGTCGAAGATTTTGTCTCCATCTCCATAGGTGAGTTCGGTGACATAGTTATCGCAGCGCTCGACATGGAAGCCAAGCTTTTCACCGAGTCTTGCGACATAGGCTAAGGCCTCTTCGACTCCCTTGCCGAAGGGCATCGTCTCGCTCGCTGTATCCGGATCGAGCACGGAAGGGATGGCGATGAGTTCTTTCCAGGCCTCCAGGGCTTCTTCCTTATAGGGAGCGACCAGTTCCTTGAACTTGGTCTCATTCATCGAGATGGGTTCTGCATTTTCTTTCATATTCTTACCTCTTTTCTTTCATGAAACTGACATCCCGTCCACTGATCCGAATCAGTCCTTTCAGGACATGATAAGGATCGTATTCGTAATCGGTATCCGTAAACTTCTTCAGCACTTCTTTGACGAGATAGGCGTTTCCGCCAGTCAGAACAATGGTCGGATTAAGACAACCATATTCTTTCTTGATTTCTTCTATCATTCCGGCGATGAGTGCAGAGGCACCATTGATAACACCGGAGGAGATACATTCCTCTGTCTTCAGGGAAACCAGTGGAGGATTATAGAGAATCGGCCCGTTTTTCAATAGGTCCGTCTTCGCATGCAGGGTCTCCGGGAAGGAAGAGAGCCCCGGAAAAATCTGGCATCCCCGGAAATAGGAGTCCTGATCGACAAACAAAATTTTGCTCGCCGTACCCAAATCGATAATGATTTCCCCTTCCCTGTTGTCTCTTGCGACAATGTCACAGAAGAGGTCAGCGCCGAGGATATTGGCATTATCGACTCGAATGTGACGCCTTTCTGAATAGCTTACCATGGTCTCTTTGTTTAGAACATGAATCTCTGCCATCGGATACAGAGTGCGGAAGTTATCAAGGAGCAAGGTAAGTCCCGGGGAGTTGACGGAAGAGACATAGAGAGCGGCAATTTCAGGATTACCTTTCAGATAAGCGAAAACTTCCATCCGATTCCTGGTGTTGACTTTGTCCATGCGAAACGTGAGAAAGTCAGTGACAAGGAAATCGATGGTTGAATTTCCGATATCGGCATAAAGGACATTCGGTCCTATTTTCTGTTCTGAAGTCAATGGAGTCATAACAGGGTTATTATACCATTCCACGAATAGTCATTCCATTCAGGAGATAACCATTTTTATTCTCTCAATTTCTCAACTATTTCAATCTATCACGACAGTGATATCCGGATTGTCCCTTCTTGATCCGTTCTCCGATATGGTATCCCCAGTTTGTCCAGTGTCTGAATTGTCTTTTTATGGGGATGGCCGTACCGGTTCTTTTCCCCACAGGAAATGATTGCCAACGATGGATTCATCTGTTTGAGAAACCCTTCCTCACTGGAAGTATCCGATCCATGGTGTCCGACCTTGAGAATATCAGAGGAAAGGGAGGGATGATCTTTCATGATTCTCTTTTCGACCTCCTTCGGGGCATCCCCCATAATCATGATTCTCGTATTTCTGATTTCGGTGTAGTAGACACCGGAAATCAGATTATTGTCTACCCCATTCTGATAATGATAAGTGTTGTAGTTCTTGAACGTGGTGTCACCAATTTGAAGAGTGTTCTCATGATTCATAAAATCTTCTCTCCGATAGACGGCTTTCACGGAGAAGATATCCTCTAACGAGGTGAGTGCGCCGGAATGATCATAGTCTTCGTGAGTGATGAGGACTGCATCCAGAGATGTTATCTTTCTCTTCCGGAAATAGGGCACAAGACACTCCTTTGCCAAATCCGTATCCATCCTTCCTCCGGTGTCGACCAGGACATTGGTCTTCCCGCTTCGAATCAAGGTCGCATCGCCCTGATCGACATCGAGGAAGACCACTTCCTGATGGGGAAGCACATCAGGAACAAAGGAAAAGGATGTCACTATGGATAAGAGGACAGCAACCTGTCTGGTCTGTTTCGGAAAGGAATAAAGGCGAAGGACTTCTATCAGATAGAAGAAGAGATAATAAAGTAACAGAAAGAATACGGAGACTTGTCCGCTGACGAGGACAATATCAACCTTGGACAATGTAGTGGATAGTTTCAGAAGTCCTTCCACAAGGAGAGAATAGAAAGAGCCAATCTGCGGAATCAGAATCAGAAGAAAAGAGAGAAGAAAAAGAAAGTGGCTGTATCCGATCAGAAGAAAGGACAGGATAAAGCTGAGAACAGAAAGGGAGGCATCATTTCGTAATGTATAAGGAAGATAGAATGCCTTCATCCTCAGGAAAAAGGAAAAAGCTCCGCTTTTCTTTTTTTCCTCTCTTGTGGGGAAAAGAGCAAGGGTAAAAAGAAGCAGAAACGGATAGTAAAAAGAAGCACTGAACAAGGAGTAAGGTTCGAAGAAAAGAAGAATCAGTGCTGTAACGGAGAGTCTTGTCAGATAATCCGGTTTATATTTGGTTTTATGGGAAATGGTCTTGAAAAGAGAGAAGAGAAAAAGTCTTCTCGTGGTATAGGAAAAGGAAGAGAAAAAGACAAAGACAAGAAGGATGACAGGTTCGATATAGTCAACATATTTTTCTCCTTTCTTTCCGATTATTTTCCGTAATAAATGAAAAAGAAAAGAGAAGTGAAAGCCGGAGACAGAAAAGAGATTCAGAATACCGAGATTGGCAAGACTCTTTGTACTGCTTTGAGAATAAAGGCTCTCCTGAAAAAGAAAAGATAGTGCAAAACTTTTTCCATTCTCAGAAAGATGCTCTGACAGATAACCTTGTAAAGCTTCATAATGAAGAGGAGAAGAAAAAAGGATATTCTTCTTCTTTACTGTCAATTCAGAAAACACACCATGGCTTTCAAGATAAGCCTTGAAATCGAATCCGGATTCATAATGGCTGAAAGAGAGAGCACTTCTCTCTCCCACCACCGATAGCACACTGAATAGGGAAAGAGAATGATTCTTTTCCCGGATATAGAATTTTCCATGGAGAGTGAGAAGGAGATAATAATTCTCGGAGCTTCTCACAACGATTCCATAGGAAGAAACACTTCCGCCTGTTGCCTTAGGATAGAAATAGACGAGAAGAAAAAATAAGAGCAGAATTAAGACAAGATGAGAGGCTTGTCCCGGTTTAATTTTCTGTCCCATGAAGGAGATGGGCACAAGCGGAAGCAGTAGAAAGAGAAAGTAGTAAGAGACGCCAGCTGAAAGAATTCCGACCGATGCGAACAGGACGGAATAGAAGAACATCATGCGATGCAGATTTTGTTCTTCACTTTTTCGAAAGTTGCCTGGCCGACCCCTTTTACACTCATCACATCCTCCAGAGCCTGGAAGGCACCATTGGAAAGACGATAGTCGACAATGTTAGGAGCCTGGGTGGAATTAAATCCGACCTCCATCAAGGCATCGGATAGGGCCGTATTGATGTTGACTTTGTCCAAGGTCGTATCGACACAGAGACCGGCATCCATACTCAAAGGTGCGATATAGAAACTAGTCCTCGTCGCAATGACGAGAGAGACGTTGTAGGTGGTTTCATCGGCTTTGGAGGTGACCCCTCCCGCCATGGTGATCAGATCACCCAGCGTACCATCCGGGGAAACATAATAGCTTCCGGGATGATTGATTTCGCCGCTGATTGCGACCTTCACGGTATTGCCGTCTGCGGTTTCGCTCGTCTTAAGGTTGTCCGACGAGTTTCCGCTTCCTGCATTCCCGTACTTTGATACTGCCGTCAACATAAAAAGGCCCACTACTGTGATGACAATGCCTATAATGACTTCTTTGACCATTGCCGCTTCCTCCTTCATCTTGATATACAAGAGAAAAGAGAAAAAACACAAAGTGGACCGAATAATTTATATTATTTTTTCTGAATCGGATCACTCGCCGATCTTGACGACTTTGAGTTCGTAGTCGATCTTAGCGTGGACAGAGACAACATCGCCGACCTTATGGCCAATGAGCGCTTTGGCAACAGGGGAGTTGTTGGAAATCTTTCCGTTCATCGGATCGGCTTCGGTGGCACCGACGATGGAGAATTCGAATTCCCTCCCGTTATCGACGCGGACAACCTTGACTTTGCCGCTTCCGACAGAGATGACGGATTTATCGATGGCGGATTCATCAACGATGGTGGCGTGAGAAAGGATGTGGCGGATTGTATCGATACGGGCGTTGATAAGCTTGAATCTTTCGATGGCGACATCGTAATCGGCGTTTTCGCTCAAGTCACCTAAAGAACGGGCGGCATTGAGTTCGGCTGCGGCCTGAGGTTTATCGACTGTAGTGAGCCGTTCGAGTTCCTTTTCCAGTGCCTCTTTTCCGGATAAAGTAAGTACATTGTTATCTGCCATAATGGAATCTCCTTAAAAATAGCTAGAAGATTATACCATAAATTCAATTTCATAGAATGCGAAATCGAAGAGAAGGCCGCTTCCTAGGGGAAAATCCGGATAAAATCCGTCTTTCTCGAAGAAAGAAGGTCGTCTTAGAGTAGAATGCATCATTTTTCCATAAGCATCCGCTTATATAATGCAGCGTCACAAATTCAGCAAAATCGGTCTTTCCTGTCAAAGAAGTAAAGAAAACGACGATTTGTTTTGTTTTTCATTCCGAGAACGATATAATGTTTATCCTAGCTTTGTAACCGCTATCATCAAGGAGGAAAAAATGATATTTCACCAGGAACTCAAGAGAGGAACAACAGTCATCTCATTACTGAATGAGGAAGAAAAGAAAAAGTATTACTGCTGCAAGATCGAGGGGAGAATCCAGGAACTCAACTTTGTGATTGAGAAAGATGGCACATACGACATCGAGTTTTTGATGCTCGACAACCCGGATGCCACGAGGATTTATGCTACCTCAATGCGCTACCTGCTCGCCTTTGCCATCAAGGAAATCAACCCGAAACTCGAAGTGAGATTCTTTTACAATATTTCCCGTTCCATCTTCGTCAAGGTGATCAACAACAAAAATTTCAAGGTCACCACTTCTTTTGTAAAGAAAGTGGAGGCCAAGATGCGGGAACTCATCCGGGCCGATGTCCCTTTCCGGAGAGTCAGAATGACCAAGGAAGAAGCCCTTCAGAAATACAAAGAGGAGCATCTCACGGACAAAATCCGTGTTCTGAAATACCGTCCAGAGAACTATGTCCATCTCTATGAAGCATCCTATCAGGGGATGGAGTATTCCGATTACCTCTACGGCATGATGGTCCCCTCTTCCGGATACCTCTCCTCCTTTGCCATCCGCTATTATGCACCGGGATTTTTAGTCCAGGTTCCCAGAAGCGAATGCGATGGGGCCATCCCGCCCTTCACCAACGAGATGAAGTTCGCCACTTCCTTAGCTTCCACCTATCAGTGGGCGGATGAGAACCGTCTCTCCACCGCCTCGGACATCAACCGATTCCTCAAAAACTACGATGCTCTTTCCTTAGTCAACCTCTGCGAAGCGAGAATCAACAATCTCCTCGCCGACTTAGGAAAGGATATCACGGAAAACAGGGAAGGGGTCCGTCTCATCTGTGTCGCCGGTCCTTCCTCGAGCGGAAAGACTTCATTTGCCAACCGCCTCCTCTATGAACTGATGGCCAGAGGTCTCCGCCCGGTCCGCATCTCCATTGACAATTTCTATATTCCGAAAAAGAGTCTTCCGGAAGGGACGGACATCGAATCCATCGATGCCTTGGATCTCGAATACTTCAACCGTTTCATCAACGCACTGATTCAGGGAGAGGAGATGGAGAATCCCGTCTATGACTTCAAGAGCGGAGAGCGGAGATTCCAGAAGAGTATCCGGGTCATGGACAACCAGCCCATCATCATCGAAGGAATCCATGCCCTCAATCCGAAGATGACTGCGGAAATTCCGGATTTTCAGAAATACAAGATCTATATTGCCCCGCAGCCTCAGGTCAACATCGACAATCACACTCCGATTTCCATGACCGACATGCGACTGCTAAGAAGAATCGCAAGGGACGCAAGAACAAGAGGCTCCGATGCCAGGGAGACCATCTCCATGTGGCCGAACGTGAGAAACGGAGAGTTCAACTATATCTATCCGACCCAGGAATACGCAGACTTCGTCTTCGATTCCTTCTATCCCTATGAACCCTGTGTCCTAAAAAATATCGTTTTACCGCAGCTTGAGAAGATCACCAAGGATCAGGAAGAGTATCTGACCGCACAGCGATTGAAAAATATGGTCCGTTATTTCCTTCCGATTCCGGTGGAAGATATTCCGTGCAATTCCCTGATGCGGGAGTTCGTCGGCGGTTCCTCCTTCAAAGACGCAAGATGACAGACAAAAAAAGGGCCCCTCAATCGAGGAGTCCTTTTTAGTTTCCTTAGTCATTATTTCAAAGAAACTGACTAAGAGCCGTTTGGAAATTAGTCGGCGAAATGGATGTTGTTGGCTCTGAGACCCTTTTCGGTAGAAGCTTCTTCGTATTCAACCTTCTGACCGACTTCGGCAGTCTTGAATCCATCCATGACTAACTGGGAATAATGGAAGAAATAATCCTTGCCATCTTCGCCGGTGATGAATCCATAGCCTTTTTCTTTGTCGAACTTCTTAACAGTACCCTTCATTGTCTAAACCCTTTCTTTCGCACTGATTCGAATCAATGCGATAAAAATAATAACACAAAGAAGCAAGTATTGGGTAAATATTTTTGCTGATTTTTTTGTAAGCGGTTATAAGCCCGTCTTGTGAAGGGCATCCTTCGGAGAGATTTTCCGAATCCGGAAGAACAGGAAAAGGGTGACCGAAGTCATGAGGAAAAGGGCAAAAAGAAAAGAGATAAGATAGGGAAGATATCTGCCTTGCAAAGAAAGGGAAGATATCGACAGCGTCTTTTGAATTGTCTTCTCCGCAAAAAAGGAGAAGACAAGACTCGAAAGAAAAGAGGACAGTGTGAGGAGAGACAGAAGAAAAGCATAACGGCCAGTGATTTCCATCCGACGGTAACCGAGAGCGAGGAAAATGCCGATTTCCCTCCGGCTTTTGGAAAGGATCAGGAAGAAAGAAAGTCCCATCACAAAGCCGGAGGAAAGAAAGGAAAAGAAAGCGAGGGAGAGAAAAACTGTGGATAAAAGAGAAAGGGTCCGATCGATTTCCTGTAACATCTCCCGCATCGGAAAAGAGAACCGGTACCCTTTTTCTTTCAGCCCGTCTTCCAGATGGGAAGCCTCCTTTTCCCGATTGACGGAAAGCGTGACTTCTTCTACGGCGAAGCTCTCTTTCCCTTCCTCGGAAAGAGAATAGGAATAACAGAGCGGGAAAAGGGCATCCTGAACAATCCGGTCTTCCGTTCCGGAATAGACGGAGGTGATGGTGAGAGAGTCCTCGTAAAAAACATTCCGGTAATGTCCCCTCTCTTTCTCCGTCTTTGCGATGGTGAGGACATAGAGTTTCTCTCCGAGTGCCTCATCCCCTCTCGGAAAGAGTTTCCCAGCGAGACCTTCCGAGATTCCGATTTCATCTCCTTTTTGCGGTGCCTCTCCGAATAATGGCGTTTTATCCGCCATCGAAGAGAAGAGGATGCTCTCCCCTTCCATGGAAGAGAGCAGATCGGATTTATAGACCGCCTCTTCCGGTTGGATCAGAGATCCTTGCATCGAAAAGAGATCCTCTTCCGAATAGGCGTTCTCATCCTCGATTCTATTGAGGCGGTCTTTATAACGGGAAAAGAAGTAAGGTCTCAGGAATCCGGAGATATATCCGCTCGCCGTATAGGTATAAAGGGAAGAAGAATAGGAAAGATCCGATAGGAGGGTATCATGATCTTTTTTCAGCATCTCCATCTCATGGACGGAGATTCTCTCATAGCAGTCGAGAAAGACCCCAATCCGGTTATGCGTGTCTATGTCGTTCTCCCGGTAATAGGCAGATTGCCGCAACAGTTCCACCGTGAACGCATCCGAATAGGGATCTTTCAGAAATGTCATCAGAAAATCGACCAGGACTCCACTTCGGAGCCGAAGGCCGGAACATTTCGTCAGGGTCCAGGGAGGATAGTCGCCTTTTTCTTCCTCAAAGCGCTCCTGAAAGTGCAGAATCTCCCGGACAAAATGAGAGGCGAATTCCGCATCCGGAGAGACGAGACATGTCTCATCACTGTAAAACACTTCCCGGATTCTCAGAGAATGATCGAGATGATAATTCCAGTTTCCTTGGTCAACGGTGAGGCGGAGAGACACGTTCCGATAGGAGAGAACCGCATTGATGGCGTTCTCCTCGTTCTCCGTGAGTTCCTTCGGCTTCTCTCCTTTGAGAAGGACATAGAAGGCAGAGAAGGTTTCCTTTTGCAAAAGCAGGGCGACTTCGTCTTCTTTGTAATTCTTCTGACGTAACACCACTCCCTTTTCCTCCGGGAGAGAACAGGCCAGATAAGAATCCAAGGATAACTTATCCAACGTGAACTGTTTTTTCTCCGAGAGGACACGGCTTGTCGAGCCAGGGCCGAGAAGAGTGTTGAGGGAAGTGAGATAGAAGTCATTCTCTGAGAGGACATATTCCGGATAGCGGTTCTGATAATAAAGCAGCTGTTTATGACTCAAAGGACGATAGGAATCCCGCAGCATCTTCTTTTCCTTCCGCTCGACCACCATGGTGTTCTCCTTCATGTATTCGGAGAAGGTCTCCTTAAGGGAAGAAGAAATGGTGGTCGAAAGCTGGAAGGAGAAGGTCGAGGAAAAAAAGGCGAGGGCCAATGAGAAGTAGACAAAGGAAAGATACCGGGCATGGGAAGAGAAGAAATGGATGGCGGATTTCAGCTGGCTGAAAAAGGAGAGAGAGGAACGCGTCATCCTCTTCCCCTGTCTCTTTCCCGGACTTTTGTTTTCTCCACTACGCGGAACAAGGTTTCCGTCGACCAGTTCCTCTACCACTGCCTCGCTGGGAATCATCTCCGTTTCATGGGTGATGACTAAGACGAGTCGCCGCTTGCTTTCCCGGACCAACAGTTCCGTAATCTGTTTTCTCAGAAGTGGATTGAGCGAACTGACCGGCTCATCCACAAAGAGAATGCTTGAGGGCCTTAGAAGACCCCGTGCCAAAGATATCCGTTTCTTCTCTCCGCCTGAGATATCCTTGAAGGTCAGTTTCTCGTGTTTCTCGAGTCCGACCTCTTTCAGGACTTCATGGATTCTTTTTTTCTTTTCCTCTTCTGTCATTTTCACGATATCGAGAGCGTGAATGAGATTTTCCTCGACGCTCTCCTCTTCCATGGCTGAATAATCCTGAAAGACGAAAGAGACATCGTAGAAGCGATAGTCCTCCCGTTCTTTTTCACTCATCTTTTTCAGTTCTTTTCCCTGAAAGGTGATACTGCCTTCATAGTCTTCCTCCATGGCACCGAGCAGGGAAAAGAGCGTCGTCTTTCCGGAGCCCGACTTTCCGATGACATAGTACAGTCCCGTCTCCGGGAAAGAGTAATCAATGTTCTTCAAGACCGGTCGTCCTCCCCCCTGGAACCGTTTGGTAAGTTTTTTCACTTCCAGCATCATTCTTCTCCCTCCAGTTGTCCTTTGACCTCTTCCCTCTTGACCTTCCGTAATCCGAGAAAGGCAGAGAAAAAAGAAATCAGTAAGAGGAGAAGAAAGAGAAGAGAATAAAGAGGCAGTGAGATGCCGCGGAAGAGAGAAGGATAAGAAGAAAGAGATAAGACGCCATCTGCAAGTAGAGAGAAAAGCAAAACCGAAGCAAAAAGAAGCGTGCCGTTAAAAAGAGAGAAGAGCAAGGAATAGGTCAACAGGGTTTTTCTTCGATTCTCTTTTTCATTCTTGGAAAGGGTAAGGAGAGCAAAGAAACGGAGGTTATCTTCAAAGAGGGAATACATCAGAAGGAACGAACAGAGAAAGGCTAAAACCAGGTCGAGGGAGAGAAAAAGAAGAACAATCTTCGATAGAGAGGCAATCACTTCCTTGAGTGCGGCATAGAAAGTGAGCCCAGCATTGGTGATCTGAAACGTATCCTCTTCGAGATCAGCTAGCGATGTCATCGGGCTTTCTTTTTCCGCATAGACAGAGTAGGAAAGAAATGATTCATTACAAAAGGCATCGATATCAAGGAGGTCGGAAATAAAAACATCCCGATTCCATTCGACAGAAAGGTTTTCTAGTTTTATTTCAGAAAGATAGCTTACCATGTGAGGATAGTCATAGTATGCCCTTGGCTGATTCATCAGTTTCTTCTCCCGGGAGATTCCTACAATGGTAAACGAATACGGAATCGAGAGAATCTCTCTCGATTCGATTTCGCTCCCGTAAAAAAGAAAGGAGTGATTGAAACTGATTTCTTTACCGAGCGCCTCCTTTTCCGAAAATCCGTACTGAGAAAGGAAGGCATCGTTGACAACGATTTCTTTGTCCTTTGCTTCCCTTCCCACCTTCAATTTTTCTTTCGATTGCCGAAGAACCGGGGCAAAGGAAAGTGTGCCCTCTACGCCATGCAAAGTGATTTCTTTCGATTCCGGAACAAAAAACGAAAGAGAGGGATAAAGAGTAGAGAAGCCATAGGATTCAGCCTTTTCCTTTTCCGGAATCCGATACTGTTTCAATGAAAGATGCCCTTCCTGAG
>CAKVBX010000026.1 GCA_934725685.1 uncultured Bacilli bacterium | reverse complement strand
ACTTTTTTGAAATCAGTGGGCAATTGGCAAGAATATTGAATTCCTGTTCACCTAACATTCCGGAAGGATGTGTTTAATTGTATACTTCTATTATCGAGGCGGTTTACTCTCTCTGGTTTTTTCTTGATATTGTCTGCACGATTGATGTCAGAGTGTATAACTGCTGTGTAATAATCGATGGCTTGATCTAATGCAATTCCGTCTCCCATATCAACAACCACCTCGGCAAACTGAAAAGCCAAACGTTCGAAAGAGAGCGGCGTTGCAGTCTATCTCATCTTTTCCTTCTGGTTTTCCTTTTAGACTATCGTCAACAATTCGATTTTTGTAGTTTTTTATAATTATGGCTCTCCATCAATGGTCTCTATTTAATGATTTTCTTGTCCGAAAAATTTTTATGTTTTTGCAATTTCCGCTTTACGTTATCGTTAACGTATTGTATACTTTGCTTGTAAGCGTTTACAGGTTGACCCTTTTTGCTATTGCATGATTAAGGAGGCATTGCATGATAGATTGGCTGAAATATACGTTTCTGAGTTTCTTCTCTGTCAAAAGAGCATCAGAAAGCAGAAAACGTTCCTTTTTGCCTTCTTTCCTTTGCTTTGTCTTACCCATTCTTTGCTTCTTCGGCTTTTTCTATGGTGGCTATGTCCTTTCTTTCTCCTCTTATTACCGGAATTCCACGGATTATCGGAACTTTCTTTATCAGGCTTTCAGCGGGAAGGATGCCATCTCCATCAAAGCGGAGAATGACCGTTTCTATTCCTCAAAAAACGCCTTGCCTTCCAGTGAGGTGACCATCCCCTTCTCTGATCACAGCTACGATCTTAACGGTTATCGGCTTGTTGTCGATACGAGGGAAAGCAAGACAAATTACAATGATTTCTCTCTCACCTACTTCCGTGGGGAAGGGGACGATAAAGTCACCATCTCCTATGAAGAATACCGGAAGCTGGATACGCCAGATCAGGCGAGCTATTCGATGAAACTGACTTATACGGAGAAGTCCTTGGTTCTCGATGAAGCGAAGATGGCTTCCTATGCCGATTTTCTTCTGAATCAGGAAGAGAAAGACGTTGCGGAAAAGGCAAAGAAGATGATGGTCGACGGGAAAGTGACGCCAGACAACTACAACGCCTTCTATGAGCTTTATGTTTCCAGCTATTATCCTTCCTTTGACAAGATTGAAAAATACGGCAATGCTCCGACGATGCGTACCTTCTATCTCGATACCTTCCTAGGCAGAAATGAAAAAGGAAATCTCAACAACGACAAGTTCTTCATTCTTCTCGATGATATCTGCTTCACCTATTTCCGGGATGATAGAGGAAATGCACATAATATTTCCGGATATCTGAACGGTTCTTCCTTTGATCTCAGTCGGAATACTGAAGAAGAAAGCATCGATCGGATGATTACGACGCTTTTCTCCGCCAATCAGAATATCTCTGTTTTCAATTTCTTCGTCTATGCCATGCGGATGGGCCTCATTCTTCTGATTGGGTGGTTGGCTATGGGAATCGTCCTCTCCATCATAGGAACCGTAATGAAGGATAAATTCCTGCGCAATTATTTCCGCATGATCAACCTTTCCGGACTCTTCTTCCTTTTTCCAGGGCTTCTTATATCCCTCTATTCTCTTCTTATCTCCTTTGTCCTTCCGACCGGAATCACCTATCTGACAAGCATCATCTTCATCCTTTCCACGGTCTTTGTCAGATCGTTGATTCAGCTGATTCTGGTCTATCAGGACAACAAGAAAAAAACTGCCGTTTCCGATACGACCAAACAAGGAGAATAATTTATGAAAACAAAGAAATACGCATCCCTTCTTTTCTCTCTGGCCAGCCTTGTTTCTCTTGCGGGCTGCGCCTCCTCTACGACCTATGAACTGAGTTTCTACCATGGCGAAAATAAAGATGCAAACGGAGACATTATCTTCAATCGCAACCTGTATTACACTAACAGCGATCAGCACGGCGGACCCGACCCCATGGTTCTCGATGACAGGGAAAACACGGGCTATTATTACCTCTATTCCACCAGCAGCACCATGGAAGTGGAACGGAGCAAAGACCTCTTCCACTGGGAAGGCGCCGCCAATGCCCTGATCCGTAACGAACAGCCCAAGGAAGTCCAGAGGCTCTTGGACAAGAACATATGGGCTCCGGAAGTCATCGAAGAGAACGGAACTTACTATATGTTCTTCTCTGCCACCCCGGAACTGACCGGGGATACCGTAGAAAAAGGTGTCGTCAGGGAAGGCACTCCCTATATTATGTATGTCGCGACCAGTAAGTCTCCGACCGGTCCCTTCGAAATCGTCGACTTCACGGATAGCGAAAGCTGCGGAGCGGAGAACGTCCATCATTACAACACGACAGCCGGAATTCCCCTTACGGAAGACCAGGTTCAGTCCGGAGATGTCGCCTATACCAAGGATAACGATACCTACTATCTGGCGAGCTTTCCGCATTATTATGCCAAATATGCCCTCTTCTCTCCTGATGAGCTTTCCAAAGTTGTTTTGAAAAACGGTGCCCTTGTCGGCATGGATGACAATGCCAGGTATTACTTCACCATCGATCCTTCTCCCTATGTGGATCCCAATACCGGAAAGAAGTATCTCTACTTCAAACTGGAAGCCTATGGAAACAATCAGAACATCATCGTCGGTGTTGAGATGGAAAATTGGCTAAAACCCAAGTGGGAGACCGCCACATACCTGATGTCAAACTACTATTACACCATCGAGGATTGGAAGAACGGATCCACGGATCTTGTCACCTACGAACAGACCACGACCAACGAAGGCCCGTTCATGATCTATCACGACGGGAAATATTATCTGAGCTATTCCATCAACGATTACGGAACTTCAGCCTATAGTGTTGCCATGGGCGTCTCCGATTCCCCGCTAGGAACTTATCGGAAACTCCGTGAGGAAGAAGGCGGACTCCTTCTCTGCTCCAGTTATACCGAGAGCAAGACGGTCTCCGGTGCCGGTCATCACTCCTTTGTCGAACGGGACGGCAAACTCTATATCGCCTATCATCGTCACCGCAATTTTGAAACCGGAGGCGGAGACCGTTACACTGCCATCGACGAAGTCAAGTGGATTAATGTCAAGGATATCTATGGGGAAGAACTCACTATCCCCTATGTCAATGGCCCGACTGACTCCATGCAGCCCCTTCCGGAATACATTTCCGGATACCGGAATGTCGCCGAGGAGGCTAAGGTCACCTCCGACAATGCGGAATGCGCTCCGGAATATACCAATGACGGACTCCTTTCTCTTCTGAAAACGGCCAATGAAGAATTCATGGCCTATATTCCCGAGACCAAGATTGAAAAGACGACGACTTTCACCTATACCTTCGACGAACCCAAAGAGGTCAGAAGTGTCTTGGTCTATAATTCCGCTCTGGAGAGCGATGTCTTCGATAAAATCGATTGCATTGAACTGGAAGTGGTCGACGGAGAGAAAACATCGAAGAAAGTGATGAAGGATATTCCCTTCGATCAGGAAGCCTATGAGGACGTCCTGGACGGAGAAGTACAGTATGTGAAATCGGGCACGGCCGCCTTTGCCGAATTCTACGATCAGAAAGTCAAATCGGTCCGTGTCACCATCCCTGTCAAAGAAGGACAGGAACATGTCGGCATCAGCGAAATCCGCATTCTCGGAAAATAAGGGAGGAAAAGAACATGAAAACAAAATTCAGAAATGTGATGCTTTCCCTTATCCCGCTTCTTTCTCTCTGCTCCTGTGCGGAAAAAGTCATCCCCGACGGGAAACCCTATACTTTTGAGAACCCGAGCAAAGCCCGGCATGAAATCGATGAAGGAATGCAGCTTGACGGTGTCTTCTCGGAAGAACATTGGAAGACCACGAGATGGCTCAACGGTATCGACCGGCTCAACAATTCCCAGTATGCCGAAATCAACTTCACGACCTTCTTCTCTGACTTAGGTGTCTACTTCGGGCTGGAAGTCAAGGAACATGGCACCAACATCTATGTCAATCCGGAACGCTCCAGTTATCTCAATTCCTGCATCGAGATGTACATGGGCCCTTCGAATCAGAACTACGGCAACAAGAGCGTCTTCGAAATGGACTTCATGGCCGATGGCAGCTATTCCATCCGCTCTCAGATGAACGGATGGGCGAACATCTCCGTCCCCGATGCCTATCTTCCCATCGCCGGAAGCACGACAATCGGCGGAGCAATCAACACGGAAAGCTGCACCGGCTATACGTACGAAATCTTCTTGCCCTTCGAATTCTTCGGCCAGTTCGGCTATGACATCGAACATAAGGAAAATCTCGAATTCGGTATCGATCCGGTCCACATTTTCTCTTTCACTTATTCCGGAAAAGACCTCAACGAGGACAGAAAGTGGTCCTGGTGGTCTCAGCAGTACATCGCCTCGGGTTGGCTTACGCCTTCTTCCTGGTTCATCTTTGGGAAAGATGGCTATTGTTCCTATACCTATGAAGTCGAATACCGGGGGACCGGAAAAGGCATCGTCAAGGAAGCCAACGGCCTGGAGTATATCATGAAAGGACAGCGTGGCAATTTCACTGTCACGGCAATCAATGATGCCACCCTGAAGTGTCTACTCTTCAACGATGTCGATGTCACCGATCAGATTGACTGGAAGGGAAGTTTCGGAACGATTTCGCTCCTTTTCGAAAAGGACAGCAGAATCGTCGCCGAGTTTGAAGCGTAATTGATTTCCGAATGGAAAATAAATAATAGAAAAGGAGAACAACATTATGAAGAAAACAGTCAGAACCCTCTTGCTCCTCTCTACCCTTGCCGGATTAGTCGGATGCGGAACGAAAACCAGTGAAACACCGACCGATAAGCCGACAGACACAACGAAGCCGACCGATGTCGTCAAGCCGACGGAGACAGCAAAGCCGACGGAAGCGCCACATGTCCACACCTTTACCGGTTCCTGGAAGCACGATGAGACGAAGCACTGGAAAGAGTGCGATAGCGGAGACGGCGAAAGAAGCGAAGAAGCAGAACATCGCTATACTGACGGCGGTCACATCTGCGATGTCTGTGGTTATGATATCTATACGGAATATGGTGCCTTCACCGGCAGTGTCGTCCTTCATAAGCGTGAAGGCAATGTCACGGATTATTCCGGTGTCAGAATCACGGCAAGCGATGACTCTGTAGAAATCTCCTATAACGAAACCGACGGAACCTTCACCATCAATCGCTGCAAAATCAACGAGGCCATTACGTTGACCTTTGAAAAAGATGGCTATCTTTCCACCACGAAGACCATCATGGCACTCGAAAAAGGAAAGACGGAAGCACTTTCCAAGCCTGCCACTCTGGAATATCAGCGCTTCACCAAGTCCATCAAGAAGAACTGGGATGCCGACAAGATTGATTATTCCCATGCCAACGAGGAAGATTCCTATGTTTCCTTCGCTTCTTCTTCGACGGGACATACTCTTATTTTCAATACGACGGATTCCTATGAGAATGTCTATGCCACTTGGGTTGCCAAGAGAGAAGGAATCTCCCTGAATGATACCAGAATGCAGGGTATGTATCTCTTCTTTGAAGAAGAACAGAAAATCGCACCGATCCAGCTCAACGGCAGCGAAGGTAACTACGGTTTCCAGATGAACGCCGGTTTCTGGGGCGCCGAGGCCGACAACGGAGAATCCTATACCAGCGTCTTCCAGAACTGGACGGGCTATACCCTTTCGGAAGAGGAACAGGCCAAGTATAAATCCGAGAACGGACTTGTCCTCGGTCTCTTAAGAAGAGGCAGTGTCCTCACCCTCATGGTCGAGGGAAGAGCCGTCTGTGATCTTCCGCTTCCGGAAGAACTCGCTAGTGCCAAGTGCAAGGTCGGCTATTATTCCTTCGATACCGGAAATGCCGAGACCGGCATTGTGGATCTCCACATCGATATCACCGAAGATTTCGAAGCCGTCACTTCCGAAATCGAAACTGTCGCCACTGACAATCACGGAACCATCACCGACAAGAAGAAAAATACCATCGTCGGTGAAAAGACCGATATCGAAATCGTCCCCAACGATGGCTATGTCGTCTCCTCCATCACCAACAACGATATCGATGTCACAGGTGATTTTAGCGGCGGACGTCTGATGACCAAGGCCTATAAGACCAACCGCATTGTCGTGAACTTCGCCCTCCGTACGGCCGGTGACATTTCTGCCGACATTGTCGGCATCGAATTCGACGGAAAGAAGGAAAAGACCTTTGCCGACGGCACGGTATTCAACCTCACCGGTTCCGATGGCATCGTCGAAGCGACCGTGAAGGGCGGAAAACTTGTCGCCAGTGATGTTCAGTCCGGCAACTATACCATCAGCAAGAAAGATGATGCCGATTGGTGCACTGCGGACATTGCTGTTACCGCCAATGAGAAGTATGAGACGAAGATCACGCTTTCCGAGAATGCCCTTCAGGAGCATTTCACAAAGTGGAATTCGAACCCTGTCGATTGCACGGATCTGAAGAACGGAACGTTCTCTCAGACCAACAACTGCATGTTTGTCACGACAAAGAAGACATATAAGACGGCGGCTCTTACCTATCGCATGCAGCATGATCTCTGTTCCGGTGAGATGCAGGGCCTCATCTTCCGCTTCCGTACCGGAGACAAACAGTATAAATATGTCTCCTTAATCAATGAGAAGAATGAGAAACTTCAGTTCCGTAAGGAAGGCGCTGCCGACTGGCATGTTTCTTCTTCCGGCGGAGGCGACGAAACCCAGTCCTCTCTCATCACATTTTGGTATGACATCATGTCCTTTGTCAGCGATGACAATAACAGGGATTGGGCCAATGCCAATCAGTCCGTCCTCTCTGCTGACGAACTCGTCGCATTCGGCAAAGAATCCGCGACGAAACTTGCCGCCGATGAACTTGATCTCACCATGGTGAGAGACGGCATCAACTTCTACGCTTTCGTCGGAGACACCTATCTTGCCAAGGCGACGGTGCCCGAAGAATATGCCGACATGGAAGTCGAAGTCGGTATGTGGTATACCGGCGGACAGAACAATGACAGAAAGAGCTTCGCTGTTTCGATGACTTCCGACATTTCCTCCTATCTGGAGAAAGTGAACGCCAAAGCCTAAGCCGTAAACCATATCGCAAAGGGGAAAGCGAAAGCTTTCTCCTTTGCCCATTATAGAAAGAATGAGGAAACATCATGGATTTGACAAAACTGACAACGATTGAGAAGACAAAGATGCTGATGGGCGCTGATTTCTGGTGCAATGAGACCCTGGATGGACGTGTCTACCGTTTTGTCGTCTCTGATGGACCTATCGGCTTAAGACAGCCTTTGGACCGCATGGCCGTCATTCAGACGGATGTCATCAAATCGGTCGCCTATCCTTCCACCCAGGTTCTCTCTCAGACCTGGAACAGAGAACTTGCTAAGGAAATGGGAAAAGCCATTGCCAATGACTGCATCGAACAGAATGTCGATGTCGTCTTAGGCCCCGGCGTCAACATCAAGAGAAATCCGCTCAATGGAAGAAACTTCGAATATTATTCCGAGGATCCCTATCTCGCCGGAACGATGGCGAAAGAGTACATTCAGTCGGTTCAGTCGATGCATGTCGGAACCTGTCTGAAGCATTTTTGCTGCAACAACATGGAATTCTCCCGCAAGTGGGCATCGATGGAAGTCGATGAGAGAACGCTCCGCGAAATCTATCTGAAGCCGTTCGAAATTGCCTGCGAGGCAAAGCCGTGGTCCTTGATGTGCTCCTATAATCTTGTCAACGGACGGAGAATGAGTGAACATACGAAGTTGTACGATGTCATCCGCAATGAATACGGATTCGACGGACTCATCATTTCCGATTGGGAGGCCGTCAAGGATTCGGAGGCTTCCATGAATGCAGGACTCGGCCTGGAAATGCCATACTGCGAAGAACATCATCGGGAGATGATGGAAAAGGCAGAAAAAGGCCTTCTTGATCCTGAGAAGCTCGATAAAGCCGCAGGAAGTGTCATCGCCTTCGCCGAAAAGTGCGAAAGCGAGAAGAAACTCCGCAAAATGGATATGAGCTTACAAGAGAGAAGGGATGTCGCTCTCCGTATCGAGGAAGAGGGCATTGTCCTTCTCAAGAATGAGAACCATACCCTTCCGATGAAACGGGAATCGAAGACAGTGGTGACGGGTGCTCCCGCCTTCCGTTATTATTACGGCGGAGGATCGAGCAATGTCTCTCCGGAGATGGAATTCCTGCCGCTTGCCGATGCCTTCCGAAAGAAAGGCGTGGATGCCACGTTGTTGGAATCCGTCTGGGAAACGTTTGGCGGAGAGTGCCATGTCGGCAATGCAAAAGCGGCGCTCGATGGTGCCTCACAGGCCGATTATACGATTCTCTGCGTCGGTGACAACAACACAGTCGAGGAAGAAGGATACGACAGGGAGACCATGAAGCTCTCCAACGAAGAAGAGACCATGATCCATAGCTTCAGCAAAGTAGCCGAGCATCTTATCGTCGTCATCGAAGCGGGTGCTCCGATTGATATGTCTTCCTGGATTGAGGAGGTGGATGCTGTTGTCTATATGGGATTCGGCGGGGAGAGAGGCCATGAAGCTTTGGTGAATGTCCTGTTAGGTGATGTCAATCCGAGCGGAAAGCTTTCGGAAACTTTCCCGCTCGCCTTAGCGGATGTCCCTGCCGTCAATTCCTATCACGACGCTTCCGTCATTGTCTATTCCGAAGGCCTCAATGTCGGATATCGTTACTTCGAAACGTTCCATAATCCAGTTCTTTTCCCATTCGGATATGGCTTGAGTTATTCCGAATTCGAGTACTCCAATCTCGAAGTTGAGGAAGAAGACGGAAATTATGAAGTTTCCTTTGATATCAGGAATATCTCGGATGTCGACGGCAAGGAAACTGCGGAACTCTACATCCGGGAACTTGTGAAAGAAGTCTATCGTCCGGACCATGAGCTCAAAGGCTATGAAAAGGTCTTCCTCCAGGCCGGAGAACATAAACGGGTCACGATTTCACTTTCCAGAGATGCCTTCAGTTATTATTCCGTCGCCTATGACGGCAAGCGGGTCCGTCCTGGCACCTTTGAGATTCTCATCGGTCAGGATGCCCATCATATCGTCCTCAGTAAAAGAATTCAGGTAAAATAAATAGGGGGGTCTATTATGAAATTCAACAGACAGAAAACATTTACAGTCCTTTCGCTTCTTACGTTCCTTGTCACCGGATGCGGAAGTACCAGCGATCAGGAGAGTAATGCCGCCGGCGTCACGTCCATCAAGTTCCTCATCGATGGTGATTCGGTTTCCTCTCCTGCATTGCGGGAAATGGTCGAAGCCTATAACAATGGCCAGGGTGTCGCGGACAAAGTCAAAGTCGTCATCGACAAAATTACGAACAACAGCGGTGAGAACTGCAAGAATCAGTTCATCAAATCCGCCAATTATGCTGACAATGTCGTCTGTGTCGCCGAGAAGAAATTCCATGAATATGCAGTGAGCTATGACAGAAGCAAATGCCCGAATGGCTATTTCCTCGATCTCAGCGAATATGCAGCGAAAGATCCAGATTATCAGAACAACGATATTGCTGCGTCCGCTAAGGATTGGAACAAAATGACGTTCTCTGCGGATACCTCTTCCAAGAAGCATGTTGTCGGACCGGAGGAGAAGACACTCGGCATTCCGTATGCACTCAACCCGCAGATGAATTTCTACAACAAGGATGCCTTCACGAAGGAAGGAATCAACATTATCAGTGTCACGGAAGAAGATCTCGATAGCTATAACACCGCCAATAGTGCTAACTTCAAACCGCACGGCTATGCGGAGTACAAGACGGCACCGATGGCCGGACTGAAAGCGAGCACGAATCTCAGTGGGGAGACCGTCTATAAGGTCTTCAACAACCTCATCCCGATGAACTGGGAAGAACAGCGTTATGTTTTCAAGATGTTCACCCAGGACTATAATCCCAACTCTCTGACCAAGTATGGCTATATCTCCGAGTACTGGTTCAACTACGGCTGGTCCGTCGGCGGAGACTGCATGGGGTATAACGGAACTGATTACGATTTCACCCTTCTTGACAAGAGTCAGAACTACCTCGTCATCAAAGATGGTGTCACTGTCAACGGAAATACCTATAACAAGGGCGACATTGTTCGCTATGAGGACCGGGTCAACCAGAACTCCATTCAGAACATGGACGGACTCTATGCCATTGCCAGCGAGTATGATGCCGTCAAGGAGTATGTCTCTCTTCAGGTTTCCTCCAAGACGGATGTCGATACGGGAAGCAAAGGATACGGTATCGCCGATCCGGATGTCGGATCTGCCGCCAACTCCATCAAGCACGATGGCGTCGCTTTCATCCGTGCCAATTATAAGAATATGACGGACCTCTTCTCCGGTTCCAACGGCTCGAAACTCGACACCTGTGTCCCGGAACAGTATCGTGAATATGAAGGCGGAAGCACCTATCAGAAAGAAAACAACACCGGATTCGGTAATGAATACCTCAAAGTCATCGGTGAGACCTATGACGGAAAGGAATTCACCGGTGACCTCAAGACTGTCAATGATACCAAGATTGTCGGAAAAAAGACGACGGTCGGCGGTCTCTTCTCCTTGGTCATTCCTGCCTGCTCTGAACCGAGCAAGTATCAGGCGAGCTGGGATTTCATCAGCTGGGTGGCGACGGAGGGACAGAGCTTTATCGCCAAGACCACGACCTTTGTCCCGGTCAGTGCCAAAGCACTCAACAGCGATGACTTCCTCAAGCTTACGTTCAACGGAAACAAGGTCAACATGGCCAGTTACCGCGAAGTCGCCAAGGATGTCTCGATGGGTGATTGGGGCTATTTCGAAAGCGGTCAGTGGGTCACCAACTGGGCCAACAATTTTAACAGCAATGTCCGTTACGGTCTGAAGACTTTGAGTCAGTTTGAATCCGAAAGCGGAGCGACGGCCAAGAAAGACCTCAACTCCATGAAGATTGTCATCAAAGGAATCCGTTAAACGATGTCCGACACCGTCATACGAATCCAGGAGGAGGAAATCACTCCTCCTGTTCACCGGAAAAAGAAAAGAAAACCGATCGAGTACCTTTGTCTTGCTATTGCGCTGATTCCTCTTGTCGGCTATGTCATTTTCAATGCATTCCCTGTCATCATCTCCTTCATCAGTATGTTCGTTGACATGAACGGCAATGATATCGCCTCCATGCAGTGGAACAACTTTCAGAACTTCGTCGAGGTTTTTCATGATTCCAGATTTTGGAAATCTTGGGGAATCACATTCTGGCTCGCTTCTGCTCAGCTGATTACGCTGACGATTGCGCTCATCATTGCAACCCTACTTGAACAGAGAATCAAGGGAAGCAAACTTTTCCAGGTTCTTTTCTTCATCCCTTATATCTGTTCCGGTATCGCCGTTGCCGTCATGTGGTCCTTCATTTTTGACCGGTATGGTATTGTCAACTCCATTCTCGGCACCGATATCACCTGGCTCAACAATGTCAAAGGCAATCCGTACACCCTGACTTGGGCGGTCTTCATCACCATTCTTTGGCAGGCTCCTAGCTATGGTATCGTCATGTTCAAGGCAGCCTTAAAGAACGTCAATCCTTCCCTCTATGAGGCGGCGAGCATCGACGGCGCCAACGGATTCCAGAAATTTTGGCTCGTCACGTTTCCGGGCATCAAGGCGGTCACCCTCTTTCTTCTTCTCGCCGGTATCACGGCTGGATTATCCACCTTTGATGCCGTCACGGTTCTGGCACCGATTCAGTGGGTCGGTACCGCCGGTGTCAACGACGCCGGTCTTACGATTTCGTATTACATCTATGTCACCGGTGTCACCCTCAACAATATGCCGAATGCCGCTGTCATGAGCTGGTGTCTCTTCTTAGTCAACTTCGGTCTTTCCTTCTTCCTGATCCGGGCCAGGAACAGAGCGGAATAGGAGGTCAATTATGGAATCAATAAACGATAAGATTGCCAACAACGACGCAAAGGGAACTTCCATGACCGATTTCCGTGCCCACCAGAAGAAAAAGAAGGTGCAAAAGTTTTCTGTCGGCCGTTTCCTCATCTATGCGATTCTGATTCTTTATACCATCTGGATTATGATGCCTTTTTTGGTTATCCTCATTACTTCATTCGTGTCCTCGGAGGAATACGCCGATTCTCAGCGGTATATCTGGTTTACTTTTCACCCGACTTTGGAAGGTTATGAACGCATTTTTCTCGACGACCCTTTCAAGACGAGTGCCATTCCTTCCCTCTTTGTCGCCTTCTTCAACTCTATGTGGATTTCCGTCCTTCCGATGGGATTCGGACTCCTCGTCTCCGCCCTTGTCGCCTATGTCTTCTCCAAAACCGAGTTCCCTTGCAAGAATACCCTTTTCCTTCTCACCGTCACGACGATGTTCATTCCGTTAGGTGCCTTCGGTTTCGTCAGCTATATGTTCTATCAGGCCTTAGGATGGACGGAGGGCTGGAAGAGTGTCCTTCCGCTCATCATTCCGGGTCTTTTCGGTTCTGCTTCCACAGTCTTCTTCCTCCGCCCTTACATCGACGGAGTCAACGGGGAGACCATCGAGGCGGCAAAAATCGACGGTATGGGATTCTGGCAGATTTTCTTCCGTGTCATTCTCCCGCTCTCCAAGCCGGCTCTCATCGCCCAGTTCATTTTCGGTTTTGTCGGCGGATACAACAACTACTCCGGCGCCCTTCTCTATCTTGGTGACGGAGATCCGAGCCTCTGGACGCTTCAGCTTATGCTGAAGCAGCTGATCAGTTACGGAAGCGACAGCCAGTATTCTTACAATGTTAGCTGTGCCACCGCCTTGATGAGCATGATTCCTCTGATCATTGTCTATCTCTGCTGTCAGAGATATTTCATCGAAGGTATTTCCTTCGGTGGCGGAAAGGAGTAAGCATGCAGCACGATTATCCTAGACCAACCATGGTCCGTTCTTCCTTCACCTCACTCAATGGTGCCTGGAAGTATCTCGATGGTTATCGCCCTTCTGTTTCCTATCCCTCTGAAGGAAAGGAAATCCAGGTCCCGTTTGCTCCGGAAACCCTGATGAGTAAGATCGGTGCGAAACCGAAAGAGGATTGCATGATCTACGGAAAGAAAGTCATGGTCCACCTGAGAAGAGGAAAAAGGATCCTCCTTCATTTTGAAGGGGTCGATTATCTTGCTTCCCTCTATATCAACGGGGTCTTTGTGAAGGAACATGTGGGTGCCTATACCCGCTTCACTTCCGATATCACTTCCTATCTTCGGGAAGGGGAGAACGAAATCGTTCTCTCCTGTTATGATCCTTCCAGCCGTCTCCAGGTCCGTGGAAAACAGCGCTGGGAAGATTATGTCTATGGCTGTTTCTATCGTACGACATCCGGTATCTTCAAAGATGTCTGGATGGAGGAAGTGCCTGCCGCTTATTTCGATTCCTTGCATCTGAGAACGACCGATAAAAAGCTAGGGGCCTCATTCCGGATTGGAGGAAGACTCCTTCCCGGAATGGAACTTGTCCTCACCCTCATCGATAGGGAAGGAAAAGAAGTGAAGAGCAAGTCCTTTGCGGTCTCTTCTTCCTATCCTACCTGTGAAATTACGTTACAAAACGCTCACCTTTGGGACACGGAGAATCCGTATCTTTATGCTTTGGAAGTGTCTTTGGTCAAAGATGGAAAAGCCATTGATACCATCCACAGCCAGTGCGGTTTCCGTCTCCTCGAGAAGAAAGGTGACCGCATCTATCTTAACGGGAAGGAAATCTTCCTGAAGATGATTCTGGATCAGGGATATTATCCTCATTCCGGTCTGACCGCACCTTCCTATGATGCCTTACTTCAGGATGTCAGTCTCATTAAGGAGATGGGATTCAACGGAGTCAGAAAACATCAGAAAATCGAGGATGAGAGATTCTATACCCTCTGCGATGAAATGGGATTGCTCTGTTGGCTTGAAATGCCGAGCCAGTATACCTATAGCAGGGATACGGAAGAAGCTTTCAAAAAACAGTGGATGGAAATCATCGCTCAGAATGATGCGCATCCTTCTCTCATGGCTTACGTCCCGTTTAATGAGTCCTGGGGACTCAATGACCGGGAACTGATCCGGAGAAAGGACATTCAGGCTTTTGTCAATGAAGTGGTCAGAATGACCAAAGCGTATGATAAGACCCGATTTGTCATTTCCAACGATGGATGGGAACATACGAAAAGTGATCTCCTGACCCTTCATATTTATGAGCAGGATGCGAAGAAATTCCAGGATGCTTTCCCGCTAGAAAAGTGCATTACGGAGAATGAGTTATGTGATAGGAATCCGTATTGCCCCGGATATCATTATCACGGGGAACCGATTCTCTTCACGGAATTCGGCGGTGCGAGCTTCAGGAAAGATCTTAAGGAAGATGCCTGGGGATATGGAACGGCGGTAGAGAATGAAGAAGAGTTCTTAGAGCGGCTAAATTCTTTAGTTCATACGCTGACTTCCTTCGACTACTGCCGCGGATACTGCTATACGCAGCTTACGGATGTCGAGCAGGAAGTCAATGGTCTCTTACGAATGGACCGCACCCCGAAAGCTAGCCTTTCCGAAATCAGGAAAATCATTGAGAATGGAGGTAAATAACAATGGCAAGCGTTACATTGAAACATGTTTCCAAGGTATACCAGAGGAACGAGAAGAAGAAACATAAGAAACAGGAACAAGTCTCTCAGGAACCTCTCTATGCCGTAAAAGATTTCAATCTTGAAATCAAAGATGGTGAGTTTGTCGTCTTTGTCGGTCCCTCCGGCTGCGGTAAGAGTACCACCCTCCGTATGATTGCCGGGCTTGAAGAAATCACGGAGGGCGAAATCTACATCGGTGACAAGATTGTCAATGATGTGGAACCGAAGGACAGAGATATTGCCATGGTCTTCCAGAACTATGCCCTCTATCCGCATATGACCGTCTATGACAACATTGCACTCGGCCTGAGACTGAGGAAGATTCCGGATATCAAAAAAGATAAAAACGGGAATCCTATTCTCAACAAAGAGGGAAAAGAGATTCCTGTCATGCGTCATTATACCAAGGCAGAAATCGACGAAAAAGTCATGTATGCCGCAAATGCCCTCGATATCGTACCGCTCCTTGAGAGAAAACCAAAGGAAATGTCCGGCGGTCAGAGGCAGCGTGTCGCATTGGGCCGCTGCATGGTCCGCAATCCGAAAGCCTTCCTTCTCGATGAACCGCTCTCCAACCTCGATGCCAAACTCCGCTCTTCGATGCGTGTCGAAATCAGTGGACTGCACAAGAAACTCGGAACGACCTTCATCTATGTCACTCATGATCAGGTGGAAGCTATGACAATGGGCGACCGCATTGTCGTCATGAAGAAAGGTGTCATTCAGCAGGTCGACACTCCGAACAACCTTTTCGATTATCCGATCAATGTCTTCGTCGCCGGTTTCATCGGGACTCCGCAGATGAATCTTATCCGCGGCACGATGAAGAAGGTGGATGACGAGCATGTTCTTTTCCGCCTCAAGTGCGGTGACGAACATATTTCGCCGTTGTCTTCTCTCCGTCCTATCCGGGAGGAATATCTCGACGGGGAAGAGCACGCCATTGTCTTAGGAATCCGCGGAGAACACATCGATCTCTGTGAGGACGGCATTCCGTTTTCGGTCTCGATGGTGGAAGCCCTCGGAAGTTCCGGCCATATCTTCGGCTACTTTGCCGCGGAACAGGGAGACAGAGAGAACAATCAGCTCATTGTCAAGACAAACCATCGCGTGGAGTTCAACCAGGGGGATATCATTCATATCCACTTCCAGGATCGGAATATCCACCTTTTCGATGCTGAGACGGAGATGACGATTTTTTCCGATTGCAAAGCCTGATTCTATTCTGCTGATGCCATGAGGAAAAATGTGGTATCAGCAGTTTGTTTCTGTGGATATGTTTCTATTTTCTTTGATTCTTGTTTTTCAATCGTTACAATCAAAGAGAGTTGTCGATAGAAAGGAACATGACGATGAAAATCACTTATTTGGGAACGGCAGCCTTTGAAGGCGTCCCGGCTCTGTTCTGTAGCTGTCCTGTCTGTGAAGAGGCGAGAAGACTCGGTGGAAAGAATATCCGCACAAGATCTCAGGCTCTGATCAATGAAGATCTGTTGATTGATTTCAACGCCGATACTTTTACGCATTTCCTGAAGGGAAACCATGATATTCGGAAAGTGGAGAACTGTCTGATCACCCATTCCCACTGCGATCATTTCTATCCGGATGATATGGAGATGGCGAGAAAGGATTTTATCCACGGTGAACAGCACGGTATCGATTATTATGCCGGTGTCTCCGCCATCAATCAGATGAAACCGTTTGAAATCCGTTCCTGGATGCAGGGAGTCATGAAGACTCACCTTGTAGAAGCCTACAAACCTTTTAAGGCAGGGAAGTATGATGTGCTTCCTTTACCGGCGAATCACGATCCGCTCTCCTCTCCGTTCCTTTATGCGATTTCCGATGGAGAGAAGAAGATGCTATACGGAAATGATACCTGGAAACTTTTTGATGGTTGTTATCCTGCTTTACAGAAATTCGGACACCTTGATTTGGTTTCCCTCGATTGTACCGGAATGAAGGAAACCGGTTGGAGGGGTTCCCATATGACTTTGGATCTCGTCTTGGAAGTATTTGATAAAATGGAAAAGGATGGCATCATCGACGATAAGACCATCCGTATCGTCAATCACTTCTCCCATAACGGCGGCATCAATCATGACGCTTTCGAAAAAATGTGTGAGCCTTATCATATTCTTGTCTCATATGACGGAATGGAGATTGACTTCTGAGGAAAACAATGGTGTTTGATTTCAATAAGCCGATACCGGAAAACAAAGGAAAGCGTCCTTTTGTCGTTGCACACCGAGGTATTTCCACCGCCAACATCCCCTGCAATACCCTTGCCGCCTATCAGATTGCGGTTCAGGAACAAGTTGATGTCGTGGAAATCGATGTGGATATCACAAAAGATCATCAGTTCTTCATTTTCCATCCCGGATTGGAACATGTGTTTCTGAAGAATGGAAAGAGTGTGGAGGAGTGCACGGCAGAGGAAGTGAAGTCCTTCCGCTATCTCAATCAGGATGAGACGATCACCTCCTATCCGCTTCCTACGCTTCAGGAAGCTTTTGCGCTTTTGAAGGGAAAGGCATATATTGCTGTCGACAAGTTCTGGAGAGATATCAAAGGAATCACGGAAGAAATCCGGAAAGCTGGAGTCGAGAAACAGGTCATCGTCAAGATTCCGAATGACGAAAAGTACTTCGAGGAATTGGAACGCTATGCACCGGATTTGATGACGATGGTGGTCGTATGGCATAAGGATACGGTCAGCGAAAAGCTATTGAAGCGGAATATCCGTCTTGTTGCCATCGAGACTCTCTTCGATTCAGATGAGGACGAAATTGTTTCGGATTCTTATATCAATACAATGCACGAAAAAGGTATCCTCCTTCATGCAAACAGCATCATCTACGATGAAAAACAGGTCATCGGTTCCACTCATACGGATGATTGTGCTCTCACAAAGTCGTTAGAGGATGGCTGGGGTTACTATTATCGGAAAGGATTCGATTTTGTTCAGACCGATTGGCCAGTTCAGATGATCCGTTATTACGATCGTCTTACCGGAAAATGAAAAGAGAATAAAAACCGGGCTTCGCTTTCCTCGGCGGAACCCGGTTTTTATCATTTCAGAAGGAATTCGAGCGTGGTCGGCTGATGGTCGGAATAGGCATAGCCGTTCTCTCCGACTTTGGTTGTTTTGACGCTCTTCACTTCGATGTTGTCCGATACGACGAAACCGTCGACCGTGGAGACAAAGGTGGAACCGGGAGTCCAAATGACATCGCAGTCGCGGCAGCTCGGTTCATTGTCTGCGGCATAGACTTTGAATCCGTCATCGAAGAGGGACTTTTTGTTCTCATCGAACATGAAGCTCAGCCAGTCCGACTTCTTCTGATTGGTTCTGTCCTTATAGGCGAAGTTTTCCGAAGTGTACTGCGGATAGTCCGGATTGTTGGTAAGAAGGTCGTGGTTGAAGTCACCGGCCGCGATGACATAGTTTCCTTTTTCGGTTTCTGATTTCATGAAGGAATGGAGCTCATGAATCTGCGTGTTGCGGATGACGCCGCCTTCGTCATAGGCGGACATATGGGAGTTGATGAGGACGAATTCCTTTCCGTTATTGACTTGGATGCGGTTGACGGAGAAACACCGGTCGAGATCGAAGAACTTGGAGAAACCGGTGGAGATTGTGTACTGCTTCCGGTTGGATTCCGTGATTTTATATTTTGAGATGGTCTCAAGACCGGCTTTCGATTTTCCGTGGGGGTCGTTGAGGGGATAGAAGAGGTAGGCACTGTCGAAGTTGATGGCAAAAGTCGTATCCATATCGGAATAGAGCTGATTGAGCGGGGCACTCTGATCGATGTGGTAGGAACGGTCGGCATCGAGATCGACTTCCTGGACGGCATAGAAGTCACTCTGAAGGGATTTCAGGGTGGAGACGGAACCGTCGGTGTTCTTCTGGACGTCCTCTTTCGATATGCCCTTTCCGTATTTGCCGGCGGTTGGCTTTCCGTCTTGGTCATAGCCGGTATCCATGAAGAAGGTGTATTCCGGAGAATAGGCACCGAAGCCGATATTGTAGCTCGTGAGGGTCAGGGTGTCTTCGGTGTCGATCTTTTCTTTGGCATTACCGACATTCTTCACGCTCAGTTCCGTGTCTCCGATGCGGTGATAGGAGAAGATGACATAGGAGAGATAGCTGACTGCTGTCAGCAAAGGAAGTCCGATGACGATGGCACAGGTGATGGCGATGATTTTTACTATTTTGTGTTTCTTGTTCTTGGTTGTGGGATTGTTCTTCATGGAGTCCTCCTCTTTTTCTGATATTGTATCATAAATTGAAACCCGGAAGTAGACTTCGTTGACGGAATCAGAGAATGGATAAAAAACTGATTTATTTTTATTAAAATAAATTATTAGGAAAGATAACGGCTTATTTTTTCGGGATTTTAGCTTATCAGTGCCGATTTGAGTTTCTACATTAATTTTGCTATAATGGAGATAATTTACGAGGAGGTATGGTATGAGTAACGAAAGAAAAGCACTGGTATGGGGAATTGGAATCAACGCGTTTTCGGCGATTCTCGGTTTTGTCTTTTATGGTCTAACAAGGAGTCAGTCACTTTTTCTGGATTCTCTCATTTCCTTCATTCTCGTCATCTCCACGGTCATCTCCCTTTTCATTTCACGAAACAAAAGGAAAGGCGAAAGCGAAGATTATCCGCTAGGACGTTGGGCGATTGAAAACATCTTCTTGATTTTCCGTGCCATCCTGATGCTTGTCATTATTGTCTATACCATCACTGAAGGTGCCATTACCATCACCCATTTCTTCCGGGGAACTTTAGTGGATGATCTCTATATCTCCGTTCCTTATCTTGTCACCTATGCTTCTCTGATGGTCTCTTCCTGTTTGATGATTACCTTTGTCTATTCTTATTTCAACAAGAAGAGTAAGAGACCCTCACCAATCATCTCTTTGGAAATCAAGGCAAGTATTTATGATGGGCTTGTCACCCTCTGTGCGACAGGTGGTCTTCTTCTGTTCTATCATGTTCCTTTCCTCAATCCCGTCAAGGAAATCGGGGATTCCATCATTGTCATTCTCTTATCCATTTTCTATGCCGTCACACCAATCAAGGAATTGATCCATCAGATTCGGATTCTCTCCGATCAGAGAAGATTTCCGAAAAAGGAAGAGGAAATCAAGAATTGGCTGGAAAAATTTTCTCCGGAATTCATCGTGATTGATCTTTATTATTCGTTCTCCGGTCAGTCCAAGACTGTTTATGTCACCCTTTATCCGAAGGAGAATCTTACACGGGATGAAATTCGGGTCTCCTTTGATCGAATCAGAAACATGCTCAAAGAAAAAGAACAGGATACGAAAGTCTTCCTACTTCTTTCGGAAGAGAAGATTCATAGTCTCTGAGCTGAAAAGGCTTTCAGCTGGAAAGCCTGTGCAGACAGACCTATGTCTTGTATAATAAGAAAGTTCGAATTCGAACGATAAGGAGGGACGATATGAAAAACAGACCTATCGGACAGGACGTCCATGTGACATCAACTGCCATCGGTAGCTATATCGATCAGGAAATCATGGGCCAGGGAGATTTCCCACTCACCTGTATGGAGGGAAGGGCACTCGAATTCCTTGCCAATATCAATCGGGATGACATTACCATCCATGAAGTGATGGAGCAGTTCCATATTGTGAAGTCAACGGCCAGTACCACACTTTCCGGCCTGGAGAAGAAAGGCATGATCTCGATGGAGACGGATGCCTACGACCGTCGGAAGAAAGTGATTGCCATCACCGAAAAAGGAAAGACGAAGAATGCGGAGATGCAAGAGAGATTCCGTCGGATGAATCAGATTATCGAAAAGGATTTCTCCCCCGAGGATATCGACACAATGCATCAGTATTTGAAGAGAATCCGATTCAATCTCGGACTCGACTATTAGGAGGATTTATGAAAACATACTTAAAACTCGCAAAATACATCAAAGGTTATTGGAAGGATACCATCCTCACATGGGTATCCGTTTTCCTCGAAGTCGTCTGTGAGGTCCTCGTCGTATTTTTCATGCAGTTCCTCATCGATGCGGTCAAAGTCATCTCCTCGGAAGACAGTGCCCTGAATACCATCTACCTTTATTCCGGGCTGATTGCCCTTATTGCCATCGTCGCTGCCGCTACCGGCATCATGGCCGGTTACTATGCCGCATCGGCGGCAGCCGGATTCGGCAGAAACATGAGAAAAGCGATGTACGACCATATTCAGGATTACTCTTTCAAGAATATCGACAAATTCTCGACCTCTTCCATCGTCACCAGAACGACGACGGATATCACCAATGTTCAGAACGACTTCCTGATGACAATCCGCATGGTCATCCGTGCCCCGTTTTTGATGATCTTCGCTCTGATTATGTGCTTTATCACTCAGTGGAGACTCGCCTGGATTTTCTTAATCATCATTCCTGTCCTCCTCTTCCTTCTCCTCTTCATCGCCAAAAAGGTCCATCCGACCTTTGTGAAAATTTTCGAGACCTATGACGCCCTCAACGAGACCGTCGAGGAAGATGTCGATGGTATCCGAATCGTCAAAGCCTTCAACCGAGAAAAAGTTCAGTCTAAACACTTCTTCTCCGTCTCCGATTTCATTTATAAGAACTTCATTTATGCGGAAAAAATTCTTTCCTTCAACTCTCCAATCATGAATACGGCAGTCTATGCCTCGATGATCGGAATCTCCTATCTTGGCGCAAGACTCATCATCGCCACCAATGGAAGCGAACATCCCTTCCAGGTCGGTGGTCTCTCCACTCTCATCACCTACATCATGATGATCATGATGTCACTGATGATGATTTCCATGGTCTATGTCCAGATTATCATCTCCAAGAACTCGACGGAACGTATCGTCGAAATCATTGAGGAAGTTCCGGATATTCAGAGTCCGGCGGATGCCGTCACGGAAGTCAAGGACGGTACGGTCGACTATCATCATGTCTCCTTTGCCTATCACGAAGGAAAGAATGTCCTCACGGACATTGACCTTCACATTCCATCGGGAAGTACAGTCGGCATCATCGGACCGACCGGTTCCGGAAAGACTTCTTTAGTCAGTCTGATGGCAAGACTTTATGATACGAGCGAAGGCTCTGTCGAAATCGGCGGAATCGATGTGAAGAATTATGACCTCAAAGTTCTCAGAGACAATGTCGCCGTGGTCCTTCAAAAGAACACGCTCTTCACCGGCACCATCCGTTCGAACCTTCTCTGGGGTAACGAACATGCGACAGATGAGGAACTTATGAAAGCCTGTGAACTTGCTCAGTGCACCGAATTCCTCAAGCGATTCCCTTTAGGACTCGATACGCCGATTGCGCAGGGCGGAACCAATGTCTCCGGCGGTCAGAAACAGAGACTTTGCATCGCGAGGGCCTTATTGAAGAATCCGAAGATTCTTATCCTCGATGATTCCACCAGTGCCTGCGATACCCATACGGACAGTATGATCCGTGAGAATCTGAGAACGGAAGGAAAAGATGTGACGAAGTTCATCATCGCACAGCGCGTCCTTTCCATCCGTGACTGCAATTTGATTCTTGTCATGGACAAGGGAAACATCATCGCCAAAGGAAACAATGACGAATTGATGGAAAACTGTGACGTCTACCGCGAACTCTACGAGAGTCAGTTGGGAGGAGGTGATTTCGATGCCGCGGAGTAAAGTAAGAAATGTGGCCCCGGTCGATAAGAAGACCAAGCGGGCATCCACGAGAAGACTGTTAGGCTATGTCTTCCGCTATTATCCGATTCAGTTTGTCGTCGTCCTCTTCTGTATTGTCTTTGTCACCATTTCCTCGGTCGCCAGCAGCTATTTCACCGGTACCATCATGGTCAACAAATATCTCAATCCTGCCCTGGAGCCCGGTGGCTCGATGGATTGGAAAGGATTCAACATCGCTATCACAATCCTTGCCCTCATCTATCTTCTCGGTATTGTCTCCTCGTTCTTCTATAACTATCTGATGGCCTTTATCGCCCAGGGCGTCCAGAAGCGAATCCGTGACGAACTCTATGACCATATGCAGAAGCTTCCGGTCAGTTATTTCGATACGAGAAGTCAGGGCGATATTATGTCCGTCTATACCAACGATATCGATGCGCTCCGTGAAATGCTTGCCCGTTCGCTTCCTCAGGTCGTCTCCTCCATCATGACGATGGTCGTCTGCCTTTTCTTCATGCTCTTCACCGATCTTCTTCTGACCGGTATCGTCTTATGCTTTGCCGTCGTCATCTTACTCATCACCCGTTTTGTCGCCAAGCGTTCCAGCCGTTATTTCGTCGCTCAGCAGATTGAATTAGGAAAGACCAACGGATACATCGAAGAGATGGTCTCCGGTCAGAAGGTCATCAAAGTTTTCAACTATGAAAAGCGCAATGTTCAGGGATTCGATGAACACAATGAGGAACTCTTCCGCGACAGTGTGAGAGCCAACCGGTTCTCCAACATCCTGATGCCAACGGTCAACCAGCTCGGAAACCTTCAGTATGTCATCATCGCTTTAGTCGGTGCCATCGCCATCGTAAAAGGCATCAAGGGATACAATCTCTTAGGCACCTATGTCATGGAAATCGGAACGATTGTTTCCTTCCTTATGTATTCCAAATCCTTTGTCCAACCGATCGGACAGGTCAGCAATAACTTCAACATGATCGTCCTTGCCCTTGCCGGATCTTCGAGAATCTTCCAGATGCTCGATGAGAAGGAAGAAACCGATGACGGCTATGTCGAACTCTGCAATGCCGAGGAAGATGCCGAAGGCAATCCGGTCGAAGTAAAGGAAAATACCGGAAAATGGGCTTGGAAACATCCCCATGCCGACGGTACGATTACATATACCTGGCTGAAAGGCGACATCGTCATGGATCATGTCGACTTCGGCTACAATTCGGAGAAGATCATTCTCCACGATATCACCCTCTATGCTCATCCGGGTCAGAAGATTGCCTTTGTCGGACCGACCGGTGCCGGAAAGACGACCATCACGAACCTGATCAACCGCTTCTATGATATCGCCGACGGCAAAATCCGTTATGACGGCATCAACATCAACAAAATCAAGAAAGGTGATTTGAGAAGGTCTCTCGGTATGGTTCTCCAGGATACCAAGCTCTTCACCGGCACGGTGAAGGAAAACATCCGGTTCGGTAACCTCGACGCCACGGATGAGGATATCATCAATGCGGCGAAGCTTGCCAATGCCGACGATTTCATCATGAAGCTTCCCAATGGCTATGATACGATGCTGGAAAACGCGGGTGCAGGACTCTCCCAGGGACAGAGACAGCTTCTTGCCATCGCAAGAGCGGCTGTCGCCAATCCGCCTGCCATGATTCTTGATGAGGCCACCAGCTCTATTGACTCCAGAACGGAAGCGCAGGTGCAGGCCGGTATGGATTCCATCATGAAGGGACGCACGGTTTTTGTCATCGCACACCGTCTCTCCACCATCAAGAATTCCGATGTCATCATGGTCTTAGAGAACGGAAACATCATCGAACGCGGAAACCATGATTCTCTGCTGCAGCAGAAAGGAAAGTATTATCAGCTCTATACGGGTAACGTGGACTGAAATAATGTACACAAGAAAAGCGGACGCGAAGTCCGCTTTTCTGATGCTTTCATTTTCTTCTCTTGATGCGGTCGACGTAGTTTCCGATCAGATAATAGACCGGAATACTGAGGAAAATCGCCCACATCGGATGCCAGTTGTTGTAGATGAATCCGACGGAGCAGAAGAAGGCGACACAGACAAGAGGATAGGCAAACTCTACCATTCTTCCGTGAAGAATGCTCACGGCGAGGGAGGAAACGATGGGGCCGGCAAGAAGAAGGACCCAGAGGCTTGCCCAGTATTTGGGATAGAAATAGGAGATGCCGACATAGATGACTAAGCCGATTCCCATAAAGACAAGCAGGACAATCTGACTGATCATATTGATTTTTCTTCTCTGCTCTTCGTATTTTTCGGAATATTCGTCACCGGGGTTGACGACAAGTTCGTCGAGCCACTTTTTGAATTGCTGTTTTTTCTGTTCGTTCATGGAAGGTGCCCTCTCTTGAAATAGTTTAACATTTTCTAGCCTTGTGGAAGAGGACAAAATAGAGAATTTATTTTCTGCTGTTTTTTCTCGATATCGGCTGAGGAAGGTTCGGAATGTTATGACAGACTCCTCATTTGAGATGCCTTCTGACCTCACTTTTTTAAATGACTACACCGTTTACTACACTAAACCCCTGTGGGCAGCAGAAAAGATATGTCCTCGGGTGCCTTGTATTGCAATAAACCAGTATTTAGAAGGATTGAAGGAAACAAAAAACGGCTGAAAATTGATTTATGTCGTCTTGGTGTTAATGACTACTATATAAATAATACATTCCCAACGAATAGGACTATGCATTTTGCTTTTTCGGTCTGCCTACCTTACGTTTGACAGGCTGTT
>CAKVBX010000025.1 GCA_934725685.1 uncultured Bacilli bacterium | reverse complement strand
TATTTTTGTCCGGGATTTCATTCAGAAGGCGGGACATTCGTGGGATGCAGCAACACTAATGTTTATCCTTTTCATTTGAATTATATAAGACAGGTGATAATGATGTAGTTACACTACCTATTAAATATGAAGAAAATGATGAAGTTAAAACAGGTCTTGTTGAAATCAAATATTCTTTAGTCAAAAGAAAATACTATTCTAAGACCACTTTAAAGACTGAAAAGAAACCTGGCCAATTGCCTTTTGGCAAGTCAACAAGATTGATTAATAATACAGGAATTTCAATTGTCAGAAATGGAAGAGAAATTGATTTTGGGTCGTTTGGATTCTTTAATAGCTATAATGTTCCTGATTATAGATGGTGGGGGATTGAGATTTCTTTTAAGTCTGATTTAGATGCTGCATTTGGAATTTCGAATAATAAACAATATGTAAATCTTAAGCCGATGACAAAAGCTGAAATGAATGATGTATCCCCTGATGAAATTAAGACGGTGTGGTATCAATTGGCTGAGGAAATCATGCCGACAATCGATAAGCTGACACAACGCAATAGTGCTATTAGAGGAGAAGAAATGGTTGAAGATGACCCAAACCTAGCAGAGGCCTCTGAGATTTCTAACGTTGTTGAAGAGGAAATTGAAGGGAAACCAATTATCGATAATACTCCTAAGGAAGTTAAAGTCCAGGAAGCCAAAGAACAATTGTCTAAAGAAGGAAATGTAAATCCCACAACAATTCAAATTGATAAATTAATTGATTCTCAAGTAAGAGTAGTTTCTGTTTTCAATAAAGGGGAAAGGGATTCGTTTATTGATATTGCTTATGCTGCTGGTACATTATCAATTATTCTTAATGCAAACCATCCTTTCTATTCCAAGCTGGTAAATGGTTTATTTGATAAAGAGGATACTAAAATCCCGTTTGAATTGTTTATGATTGCCGTTATGAGGTCTATTAAGAAGCAATCTCTTGCCAATCCGTTACTAATGGATTCATTGTTGTATGATATTAACCAAAGAATAACAAAATATATGATGGAACTATCGAAAAGAACAAATGAATAATATTTTAATTTCTAGTGAAATCGAAACGGTCTTAGAACAGATTATTCCATTGTGCCAAAAAGATATTAATGTTATTTCAGGTTTTTGCAAAGTTCACACACTCGAGTATTTAGATTCGTTGATTGTGACTCAAGGGATTAAAAAGCGTCTTCTCGTTAGGTTTCTTCCTTCAGATTTAGCCTCTAAAGCAACAGACAAAGAAATTTACTCATATTGCAGATTCCATGGTTGGTCCATCTTTGTTGATTCTTCAATTCATGCAAAAACCTATGTTTTCGACAGAATTAAATGTATTATGGGGTCTGCGAATTTGACAAATAGGGGATTAGGTATTTCGGGTAATAGCAATAAAGAAGCTTCTGTTTGTTTTGAACTTGATGAGGAATCGTATACAAAAGTGCTTAGCCTTTATAAGGATTCTATTGAGTTAGATCAATCATTATATGAATATATCATTTCTCATATTAATGATGAGGATGTTATTATGCAAGAACAATATAAAGCAAAAAGTATTTCAATTGACTGCCTTTTTCCTGAAGATTTTCCAAATGATCAAAGCGACGTTATTGAATTATATAATTCAAGAGCATACAAATGGCTGAAAAATTACTTAAATACAAAGGATGATAAATCAGCGTATTTTGGCGAAGTGGCTTCTGCGGTTCATAATGTTTTTGTTAAAGACCCCCGACCATACAGAAAAGATATTAAGCAACATCTTACTGATTTATTAAGAATCATAAAAAGACTGAATATTTCCGAAATTAAAGTTGAAAGGCCTCATTATTCCGAATTAATTAAGCTAACTGATTGGAATAACTTATAGAAATTATAATTTCTGTTCTGTTGGCCCGTGGAAGGCGTTACAAATGAAGAAATAATGATGCATCACTGGGGAAGAATGAGATTTTGCTGCTGATTTCGTTTGAACGTGAGATGGCGATGAAGTTTAATTCAAGTAGAAGCAAATTAGAAAACTGAATAGAAAGGAATTGAATTATGACGATAAAAGACGAAATACTAAAAAAGGCGGGTGGAATGAATCTACGAGAGATAATTGATGGTGGACGAAGGTGCTCAGTGACGCAACGCATTAGCATGATTAAGCAGCCAAAAGGCGGTTATATCAATCCGAAGGACTTTACGCAAATAGTGCTTGATGGGGGCGGTATTGATGATCTGCATCCGGAGGAAAACGTTTCACCAGTTTTGGTTGGTATCGCCGTTGATTATCTTACACGATTTCTCACCGGAACCACGGCTGAAAACGCCTTTTTCATTTCTAAGATGGGAGCGGATATTGTTTGCGAAAGTAGTCTCTTTGAGAAATTGCTAACTCATGTTAAGGGGTTGGATGATGCATCGATAGTTGCATCTATTAAGTTGGCAGGATTTGATTCTGCTTTCCGAGCTGGCATTATGGCGTATCGCCCCGTGGAGGAAATTGAACCTGACACTGATACAATCGAGAATATCCGTGTTATGGTTAATCGTGCAATCCTTTTTTTAAAACAGTATGGACCGAAAGTTCTGGATGGACTGACTTTTGAAGGTGGGTATACGAGTTATGTTGCAACTGGCGATGGCGACTTTTTGACAAATGATACGTTATGGGATTTTAAGGTGTCAAAACTAAAATTGAAGAGTAAACATACACTTCAATTACTGATGTATTGGCGCATGGGTCTTCATTCTATTCATCCTGAGTATAATGAAGTAAGATATCTTGGTGTATATAATCCGCGCATGAACTCCGTATATCGAATCGATGTAAATGCTATACCTCGAAATGTTATTTTAGAAGTTGAGAAAGATGTAATTGGTTATTGAAAATTTTACTAGGGGATTTCGATTTTATACAGAACATTGAGCCTTGTTGATAGAGATAAGAGTCTTTTTCGTTTTTTCCTGATTTCTTTATAACCCCATCCCGGAGCATGTTAAACTATAGCCCTATCGGAGGTAACCATCATGGCCAAAGACAAGAAGAAAATGAAAAAGAAGACAAAACGGATCCTGATTACATGGATCTCAATCTTCAGTGTAATAGCAGTACTAGTCGGATCGTTCTTTACCTACGTTTCCATCTATTACCATGGGACAGATAATGCAGCCTCGTATCTAGAGGATTCCACCCTGAGTGAAGTCACCGATACAAAAGACTGCGTCACTTTTCAACCGAAAGCCAACAAAGTCACCAACATTACGAAGGAGGGAATCATCTTCTATCCCGGAGGAAAAGTGGAATACAAAGCTTATGCACCTTTACTGAGAAGCTTGTCGGATCTCGGTATCACCTCTGTTTTAGTGAAAATGCCGTTCAATCTCGCTGTCTTCAACATCAACGGTGCCAAAAACAAACAAGAGAAATTTCCGAACGTCGAGAACTGGTATATGGCAGGACACTCCTTAGGTGGCGCCATGGCAGCAACCTACCTCAGTAAACACACCAGTGACTTCAAAGGCCTCATCCTCTTAGGTGCCTACTCCAGTGTAGATCTCAGCGATGATACGGAGTTGTCCACCTTATCGATCCTCGCCTCCAAGGATGGCATCCTGAACCAGGAAAAGTACGAGAAAAACAAAACCCATCTACCGAATCTTACCGAAGTCACTATCGATGGTGGCATTCACTCCTACTTCGGAGACTATGGTCTCCAAAGAGGAGACGGCGTCCCTGAAATCTCCTATGATGACCAGAGGAAAGCCATCACCTCTTACATCAGTCTCTTCGTCTACGGAAAAAGCATCATCGGATAGCAAAGAAAAGAGGAGCCCGACGTGAGCTCCTCTTTTCTGTCTTATTCCGGAATCTTTTTGATTTCCTTACGGATATTCTTTTCGAATTTATCCAGCTTTGCATTGATGTCTGCGATATAGCTGTTCTTGATATGGTAGAGTGCCGCATCGATCTTATCGTTGGCAGTCCGTATCGTTTCGGAAGCCTTGGCAATCGCCTCGATATCCTTTGCCATCGATTCCAAAGGCTTATCGAGATAAGTGTTCTTATAACCTTCGATGTTTTTGAGGATTTCCTCCTTTTCTTGGAATTCGATATCCTCCTTTTTCACATGGAGGAGGAGATCGGAAAACTTGTTGGTGAGGGAGGTGATCATCGAAAGGAAGGTCATCATATATTGCGGGCGGACCACATACATATCCGGATAGTTTGGATCGGTGACCCGGTAAATCGGAATATCGTTGGATTTGTTGATTTCCAGTTCGGAAACAAGGACCGCATATTTGCATCCCTTTTTCGCCCGGTTCTTGGCTAACTGTAAGAAATGATCCTTGTTGGTCTTCTTGTTCTCGCTGGTAAGTCCTTCACTCTTCATGTCGAGGATGACCGAAGTGAGTTCATCCTTCTGGGTGCTGTCAGCAAAGATACGGAAGATATAGTCCGCTTTGCTGCCCTTGGCCTCCCCCTCATCTTTGATGACAATGTTGTCCTTCGTCCAGGTGCAGTTCTGGAATCCGGCCTGCATATAGGAAGTGACCTCTCTGTCGCACCAGGTCTCCAAATCCTCTCCGATGACCTTGATCGTGGAAGTGCTTCTGAGACGCTCTGCTATGGCGAGCTGGTTCTTCAGCTCCTCCGCTTCTTTGGTCTTTGCCTCCATGTCGTCGTGGAACTTTTTGCTCAGCTCCTTTTCGAGATTGCTGAGCTTGAGCTCCGTCTCGGTTCTGTTCTGCTCTTCACTCAGACGGGAAAGCTCCTTATCCCGTTCGGTTTTTGCCTTCAGAGCATCGTTATCCTTCTTCAGAGCACTGATTTCCTTTTGATACTTGGCTTCCTCTTCCAACCTGACTGCCTTCTTCTCACTCTCCAGGGTGGCCTTGAGGGTAGAAAGCTCCTTTTCTAATTCCAGTCTCAGTTTTCCTTCTTCCTCTTTGACCTTCTGAATATCATCTTTCTTTTCGCTTTCCTTTTTCTGAATCAGAGCACTCTTCTCTCCCTGCAACTGTTGAATCTGAAGCTTCAGGGCGCTGATCTCCTCTGAGAGAGAGGATTTCACTTCCTGTTCCTTATTCTTCAGGAGGAGAGCAGCTTTGTTCTTCTCTTCCTGAATCTGAGCATTGAGACTCTCAGTCTCCAAATGATGCTTCTCTTCTAACGAATCGGACAACTCCTTCAGCTTCTTCTGATAGAGAGCCTCCTTTCCTTCCGCGATGGCCTTTTCGATGGCACTGCCATCGAAAGAGGTCACACTGGAAAGATCAATCAGATCACCCTTGTGGGCATCTTCTTCCAAGACGAGCGTATTCTTATCCTTAATGGTGACACGAATATAATTCATGGTTCTCAGTCCTCTCCTTTTTTGACTATCTATATTATAGCGGCAACCATTTGACGTGTCACCCTTAAGGATAAGAACTTATGAACAGAAAAATCGGAAATATTTATATGATATCCAAACACGCAAAAGATGACTGAAAATAAAGAAAAAGTGATTGCGCATTGCGCATATTGCGCTATTTTAGACAAGAAAGATAAAATGTAAAGAAAATGAACGTGTAAGAGCTTTCAAAATGGATGTTGCACTTATAATTTTGATATGTTAAACTTCAAGTGTCCAAAGAAAGCGGGAAAGTGAACAAGGACCAGACAAAGAAATGTGGCAAGTTTTGCCCGGTTTTTGTTTTCTCTTTTCGCCAAGGAAAGGAAACACGATGAAAGAGTACTACGCCAAAAACAAAAAATCACTCCTCTGGTTCGTCATCGCCATTGTCGTCATCTTCTTAACTAGCCTCACGCAGTCGCTGATTCAGAATTCGGGTGGCAGCATCGAAGTCACTGACCTTCGCAATGCGACCAACACCGGCAAACTCCAGCAGAGAATCACCATCCCCAGTGATGATGGAGCCTCCGCTCCGACGGAAAGCACCATGGAAATCACCCTCAAGGGTATGGTCACTTCCGGTATTCTCTTCCGCCCGAAAGCAGCTACAAAAGACAATAAGAGACCGGCAGTCGTTCTGACGCACGGATATCTCAACAACCGCGAACTCCAGCTCCCCTTCGCCATCGAACTTGCCCGCCGCGGATTCGTCGTCCTCACGGTCGACCGTGAAGGCCACGGAAATTACAACAACGTCGATGATGCCGGAGCCATGATGGCCACAAAAGGTCTTTATGAATCCGCTCAATATATCTACAACCTCGACTATGTCGATCAGACCAAGATCGGTATCACCGGTCACTCCATGGGCGGCTACACCACAGCGGTCACGCTCATGAAGGACAGCATCGATTCTCCTACCGGTACCGCCAAATACAACGGCAAGACCGTCACCACCTATGGTTACGGCATTGTCAAGGCTGGACTCATGCAGGGTTGGTCTTCCTTCATGGGAGCCGGCTCCAATGTCTCCGTCGGTCTTCTCAAAGCCAGTGATGATGAATTCTTCTTCACATCCACCGATACTGATGGCAACAAGACCATCTCCCGTCAGTTCCTTCAGTCCACCGGTGCCGCCAAGTTCGTCGGTCAGTCCTATGCCGCCGGCGATAAGATCGACATCAAGAGCGGCGACCACTATGTCGGCGGTAAGGTCGTCGAGACGACCTTAGGCACCGCCTTAGACAAGCCGTTCCGTGTCATTTACGAAGCAGACGAAATCCATCCGCTCAACCATTGGTCCATTCCTTCCACCAAGAACCTGATTGACTTCTTCTATACGGCCTTAGGCACTCCTTCCGGTATGAAGGTCAAAGGCGTCTCCAACCAGGTTTGGTGGGTCAAGGAAGCCTTCTCCTTCTTAGGTATGCTCGCTCTCCTCTCCCTTATCTTCCCTGTCGTCCGTCTCCTTCTCACCATCCCGCTCTTCGCCTCCTTACGCAAGAAGAGAATCAAGGAAGAGAACGAAGACGGAACCCTCTCCTTCCGCAATGAAGTCGTCACCGAAGAAAAAATCCGTGAATCCGATAAGCCATTGAAGACCTGGCTCGATTATGTCCTCTACTTCGTCGCCGCCATCGGATGCACCATCTTCTCCGGTTTTTCCATCCAGTCCTTCTGCACCAAGTGGGGAGACCGTTGGTTCCCCAACACCCAGCTCTTCCCGCAGGATACCACCAACTGGGTCGCCTTATGGTCTGTCGCCTGTGGCCTCTTCGCCATGATTGTCATAGCTCTCTTCTTCATTGTAAGACGCACCCTCAGAAGAGCGTTGCTTGCCAAAGGCAAAGAAGCCGAAGAAGTCACTAACCCGTTTGCAACAGCCTATATTTCTTCCTTCTCCAATGCCATTAAGACCTTCTTCATGGCCTTCCTCGTTGTCTTCTTCCTTTATCTCATCGTCTTCCTCAACTGGGCAGCCTTCAAAGTCGACTTCCGTCTCTGGACCCTCTGCATCAAAGTCTTCAACGTCCCTGAGATGCTTCCTACCGCCTTCCGTTACTTCCTCTTCTTCTTTGTCTTCTACCTCTTCAATGGCATTGCTAACCAGACCTACCGTGCCAAGAACCTTCCTTCCTGGGCAACGATGATGATCAACGCCTTCTTCAACGTCTTCGGTATCTTCCTTGTCATCATGATCCAGTACGGAACCTTCAAGTCCACCGGTGTCCTCTGGCAGTCCAACATGGCCTTAGGATACATCGTCCTCTTCCCCATCATCCCGATCCTCATCTTCGCCACCATCATCTCCCGCGTCCTCTATGAAAGAACCGGAAATGTCTACTTAGGTTCCCTCATCAACGCCATGCTCTTCACCATGATTACCGTCTCCGGTACCGCCGCTTCCTTTGCTTACGTCCTCTGATCGTTATCCATCCTCCTTATACAAAAGGCAGAGCCTACAGGCTCTGCCTTTCTTTTGGAAACCAAACCTACCACAGATAGAAAAAGCGGAACCTCTTTCAAGGCTCCGCTTCTCTTATTCTGATTTTGTTTCTTCGTCTTCTTCGACTTCGATGTTCTTGATCATGACGTCGCTTCCGGTCACAAGATAGGTGTCCATGCTGTGGCAGAACGGACACTCCTTTCCGTATTCTGTGGTATGGTAAGTCTTCTTGCAGCTTCTGCAATAAGTGATGCCTTCGATGATGATCATCTCCAGCTCACAGTGCTGCATATGCTCCGTCTTCTTGATGGCCCAGTCATAGCAGTCCCGGAAGTAGGAGGGGACCACACCGGATACCTCTCCGACTTCGAGCGTGACTTTCTTGACGGCTTTGACGTTGTTTTCCTTGGCGACCTTCTCGACGTTATCAATCACATAGAAGACTAATCCGAGCTCATGCATCGAGCTTGGTGGCGTTGCCGGTATAAGGATTCTGTTTGGCGAACTCCTTATTGGCTTTCTTGTACGCCTTTCTCTTCTTTCTGAGCTCTCTGGCTTCCTTGCTGCCGCTGTGGAAGAGGATGCGGAAGCTTCTCTTGACAGCATAGCCTAAGAGACCGCCGATCTTGTCTTCGCCGGCTCTCATGTCGGTCATTTCCGGATGATCGCGGACGAGATGGATGGCATCGAACTTGCAGCGGGTGGTACAGATACCGCAGCCGATGCACTTGTGCGGATCGACGACGGACATGCCGCAGCTCAGGCAGCGACCGGTCTCGGTCTTGACCTGTTCTTCGGTGAGCGTGAGATGCGCATCGCGGAAGGAGGTCTTGTGATCGATTTCCGGATTCATGCCGGCTTCCTGTCTTCCGGCATCATCATAGCCGGGGACAGAGATATCTTTCTTGTTGAGCGGTTCGAAATGGTGACGGTCGAGACCGATGGTCGGATGGGCGCCGGGCTGGACATGGCGGTGGAGGGAATCGGCGACATAACGTCCGGCAGCGATGGCATCGATGACGAACTTCGGACCGGTATAGACATCGCCGCCGACGAAGATGTCGGGATCGGCAGTCTGATAGGTGAGCTTGTCAGCGATCGGATAATTGCCGTGCCAGAAATTGACCTTGGTTCCTTCAAGGAGGTTGCCCCACTCGATGGCCTGACCGATGGCGAAGACGATGCGGTCGGCATGGACTTCGATGGTCTCATTCTCGTCGTAGGTCGGAGAGAACTTATGGTTCTCATCGAAGACTCTCGTGCACTTCTTCAAGATGATGCCACGGACCTTTCCGGATTCATCGATGAGGACTTCCTTCGGACCCCAGGAATTGTTGACGGCGATATTCTCTTCGAGCGTCTCTGCAATCTCTTCCTTGGAAGCGGGCATTTCGTCTCTCGATTCGAGGGAGAACATGGAGACTTCCTTGCCGCCGAGGCGTTTTGCGGTTCTTGCGCAGTCGACTGCGACATTGCCGCCGCCGATGACGACGACATCACCTTCGAACTTCTCATCCTGATGTTCGAAGCTGTGGCGGAGATAGTCGACGGCGATGAAGGTGCCTTCGGCATTGTCGTTTAAGATACCAGGTCTTCTTCCACCCTGGCAACCGATGGCGATATAGAAGGCTTTGTAGCCTTCCTCTTTGAGCTTGCTGATGGTCGTATCCTTACCGACTTCGCAGTTGGTGACGATTTCGACACCGAGTTCCTTGATGATCTCGATTTCGGCATCAATGACATCCTTCTCGAGCTTGAAGGTCGGGATACCGTACATCATCATACCGCCGGGTCTTGCATTCTTCTCGAAGACGGTCGGCTTATAGCCTAAGAGTGCGAGATAATAGGCGGCGGAGAGACCGGCAGGGCCGGCGCCGATGATGGCGATTTTCTCATCGAAGTGTCCGTGGACACTCGGGACGCACTTCTCAGGAACATAGCGGGTCTCGTTGTTGATATCGAGGTCGGCGACGAATTTTTTGACGGCATCGATGGCGACAGGGGCATCGATTGTGCCTCTGGTGCAGGCTTCCTCGCAGCGTCTGTTGCAGACACGTCCGCAGATGGCCGGGAACGGGTTCTGTCTCTTGATGAGTTCGAGGGCTTCCTGATACTTGCCTTCGTGGGCTTTCTTCAGATAGGCCTGGACCGGAACATGGGCCGGGCAGGCGACCTTACAGGGGGCCGTACCGGTCTCATAGGTATCGGTCAGTCTAGCCGTATCTCTGTAGTTCTCATCCCATGCATACTTGCCCCAGATGTTGTTGTCCGGAAGTGGAGCCTGCGGATAGGTGACGTTCTTTCCGTCCTTCTTGCAGAGCTTCTGGCCGAGTTTGACGGCGCCGGCCGGGCAGGATTCGACGCAGAGACCGCAGGCGACGCAGTTGTTGGGGTCGACCTTGGCGGTATAGGCGCTTCTGGAAAGGTTGGGGGTGTTGAAGAGCATGGAGGTACGGAGTGCGTTGCAAATCTTGACATCGCAGTTGCAGATATCGAAGATCTTGTGCGCACCGTCAATGTTGGTAATCTGGTGGACAAAGCCATTCTTCTCGGCGAGTTCAAGGATTCTCATTGCCTCGTCGTGGTCAATCGGACGGGCCTTGCCGGTTTCGACGGCATAGTCTGCCATATCGCCGACCTGGACGCACCAGTCCTCGGAATCGTCGGCACAGCCGTCTCCGGTGTACTTTCTCGATTCACGGCAGGAGCAGAGACCGGCGGAAAGGTGGCCTTCGTACTTCTTGAGCCAGTAGGAGATGTGTTCGAGCTTGACGGATTCGTTGTTCATCGGGATGGCCTTTTCGACCGGGATGACATGCATACCGATACCATCGCCTCCCGGAGGCACCATCTGGGTGATTCCGGCGAGCGGGATGAAGGTCATACGTTCAAAGAAGGAAGCGACCGTCGGGTTCTTCTTGATTTTGTCCTTGGTGGAGTTGAAAAGCTCGGCGGAGCCAGGGACGAAGAAGCAGATACGGTATCTCTTGATGTGCGGGGCATCCTTGATCGGACCATTGTCGTCATAGTTGTCTCCGTAATCATATTCGAGAATGCCGACATCGGCACACTGGTCGAGCAGCTTCTGCAAATCGATGGCCTCATATTCGGGGTTCATCTTGAGCAGTTCTTCGAAAGTGTAGAACTTTCTGAGCTTCATCTTGTTGAGCATGACAGCCATCTCGTGGGTCACGACTTCGGAAAGTCCCCAGTATTCCGGGTCGTCCGCAGTGACCTTGCCGAGGCGGTGAGCCACGACGTCGGTGATTTTCTTCCCTAATTTGAGAATCTCCTCATCGGGATTCTTGTCGCCCTGGTGGGCAGGTTTGATCAACTTACTCTGTTCAGGCATAAATCAGTTTTTCCTCCAATCCTTGATTTTTTCCTCTAACCAACACTTCAGCGTATCGATTCCTTCTCCTGTCTTGCCGGAGACAGAAATAATCCGGCAGTCCTTATTACGAAGACGTATATAAGAAGTGAAACGGTCCATGTCGAAGTCGAAGTACGGAAGGGTATCGATCTTCGTGACGATGACGACATCGGCCTTTTCAAACATGAGAGGGTATTTTAACGGCTTGTCATCTCCCTCCGGAATGGAGAGGAGAACGGCATTCAGATGGGCGCCGGTATCGAACTCGGCGGGGCAGACGAGATTTCCGACATTCTCTAGGAAGATGAGATCGAGTGAAGAGATGTCGACTCCCTCCAACCCTGTCCTTGTCATGCCGCTGTCGAGATGGCACATGCCATCGGTGTGAAGCTGGATGGCCCGGACACCGGTATCCTTGATGATGCGGTCGGTGTCGCAGTCTCCGTCGATGTCGGCTTCCATGACTCCGATCCGATACGTTTCCTTCATCCTGTTGATGAGGGCGGTGAGGGTCGTCGTCTTTCCGGCACCCGGAGAGGACATCACATTGACAAGATAGACGCCCTTATTGTGAAGCTCCCTGCGGAGAACATCGGCCCGTCTGTCGTTGTCTTCAAAAATGCTTTTCTTCAGTTCGATGACTTTGATTCCCATAATTAAAAATAAATGTTTCTTCTTTGCTTTATAATTTTATCAGTTCTTTTGAGCAAAAAATAGAGAAAAGAGGGAAAAATCCCCCTTTTCTCTTTTTATTAGACAAAAATTCAGAAGAATCTTCTGACTAAATCCTTCGAATATTCAACAGTTTCTTCCATATCGCCGAAAGCCATGACTTCTCCGGCGAAGAAGCAGTTCTTCTGACCCTGGAGGGCTTCGACCTTGTCATACCAGCCGTCGGCATAGTCCTTGCAGCTGACATGCGGGAAGTAATACCAATCGTCGATTCTCTCGGTCTCGACGACAGGGAGTTTGCACTTGGTCATATCGTTGAGAGTCGTCTCCTTGGCGACATCGAAGGGGACATCCTCCATGCCTTCGTGGTTACGGAGCGTGAAGGTGACAAGCGGCTGACAGGCGACTTCAGAATTGTCCCATCTATGATAGAAGACCATCAGATGGCCTCTCGTCTCCGGCGTCATATTGTCGAAGAAGTAGTAGGAGATGTCCGGATTGTTGTCTTCGGCCGTACGGACTGCCATGGTGAAGTATTCCTTGTGGACAATCTTGGAGAAGAGTTCCTTCTCTTCCTCGGTCGGATCGCCGTAATCGAGGAACATCTCAAGCGGAGTGCAGATGATGAGCTTATCGAACTCCTCAACCTTGTCATTGTTAATCGTGACATAGACCTTGTTGGCTCTTCTTTCGACATGGGTAATCTCGGAATGGAGGATGGCAGGATGTTTGAGGTGGCTATTGACACCTTCCCAGATGGACTGGGTGCCATTTTTCCATGTCCAGAGTTTACCGGTGTTGAGGAACTGACGGACAGTGAAATCATCGAGATATTTCAGAACATAGGCAGCAGGAATCTCATCGAAATAGCCGTAGCCGAAGGAAGTGAACGGTCCCTTCCAGACGAGCTCGGCATCGGTGCATTTGTTCTTCTTGAGGAATTCGCTGAACGGCATACAGAGATCCTTCAGGTTCTCGTTCTTGCCTTCGATATGGGCTAAGCGAAGCTCCGGAGATGGGCAGAGACCTTCATAGCGGCCTTCTGCGACACCTCTGTGACCGTTGACATCATAACCTTTGTATTTCTTTTTCAGACGGCGGGAGAGCTTGTTGAGCTTGATGAGCTTCTTGAGGAGCGCGAGCTTGCTCGACTTCATCGGTGTGCCATCGGTATTCATGAAACGTCTACCCATCTTCGGACCATCGAGATGCGTGGTTCCGCCGAACTCTTCGCATTCATGAACGGCAAAATACGTATCGCAGCCCATGACGGCACCCATTTCGATAGTTCTCTCTTCGATCGTACCATCGACCTTCTTGACCTTCATGAGCGGGGAGAAAGCCTTGCCGCCGACATGGTCACCCTTTTCATAGATGACATAGTTGTCATAGCCCTTTTTCTCCAGGTACATGGCCATGGAGGTGCCGGCCGGACCACCGCCGACAATACAAATGCGCTGTTTTAAATCAGACATATGTAACCCCTTTCTGTTTAAAATGCACTTTAGTATAGCGCTAAAAAAGCGCTGAAGAAAGAGTAGAAATAGATAAAATTCTAAAAAGTGTTGAAATAGTTTTTTGTTTGTAAACAAAAGGAACTGATTTGTCTACAATTCAGTTCCTGAATAATCGATTGGGCACGGCTTTCGTTTTCGATAAACCCGGTCGAGAAGGATGACAAGGAGATAGACGGTAAGAGAGAGGAGGATGCCGGCGATGACATCGATGAAATAGTGCTGTTTGATGAAGACAGTGGCTAGGATGCAGCCGAAACCGGAAATGAGGGCAAGGACGGTGAGAGCGGGATGGAGTCTTTTTTCCTTTTCCTTAGCAAAGGGAAGGAGAACCAAAAGTGTACCGAGGGCGGCATGAAGAGAAGGAAAACAGCAGACGCCTTCCTTGTCTGCACGGTAGATTACGGCAACAAGGTAGTCGAAGACCTGGTCGAAGGAGTGGATGTCCTTTATTCCCATCGTGATGTCGACCGAACTCTCTCTTACCATTTTGACGTTGTAACAGAGGAAAATGATGTTGGCGATGATGTCGACAAGGAAGAAGGAAACCATCATTCTCCGAAATCGATCTTTGTCCTTATAGGCTAAACGCCATAAGAGAATTTCTGGCATCACGTAGTAAGTATAGTAAAGGACGATGAAGTATTTGATGTACGGAATCTGGCTGTCGATTTCCATGTGGATGTAGTGGACATTCTGATTGACGTGGCTTGTGAAGAAATAGATGGCAGCCATGAATCCGTAATAGACTCCGGTGAGGAGAAGGGCATAAAGGTGATGCTCTCTTAGAAACGTACCCACTTTACTCTGTTGGAAGCGCTCGAGTCTTTCATGCATCGACATAACCGATTTTTTCTCCCATACGGACTCTTGTCTCTGCCCCTTCTTTTGAATTTTCGATGATGTCCTCATCGATATGGACTTTACTGTTCAGAAGGAGGACGATTGTCGAACCTCCGTAGAGGAACTTTCCTTTTTCCTCCCCGCGCTGATAGCTTCCCTTCCCTTGGTTGTTTGCAATCTTTCCGACAAGGAGGGCACCGACTTCGATTTCTATCACATCAGAGAAATGTTCCGTGTGAAGCACGGTATACTCTCTTTGATTGAGCGCATAGATTTTATAGCGGTCGTTGGCAATCGGATTCACGGTGTGAAGGACACCGGGAAGGAAGATATTCTTCTCTTTCGTTCCGTTATCGAGGTAGCAGTACCGGTGGTAGTCGTCGACCGAAAGACGGAGAATTAAAACACTGCCTCCTTCAAAAGATGAGACAATCTTTTCATCGTTCACGAGGTCGGAAAGCTGATAGATGCTATTTTTGATAGGAAGTGTGAGGCCATCTTCTATCGGATAGTAAGTAACTTTACTATCACATGGGGAAATCAGATGGCAGGAATCTTGATCGATAGGACGTTTCCCGTCCTTGATTTTCCGGGAAAAGAAATCGTTGAAGGAATGGATGTCAGAAAGATCGTAGTCCTCTTTCACGATGTGGTTCTTTTTAACGAACTTATCGATCTTTCTGACACTTTTCGGGCTGTCTAAATAATGACCGATCCGTTTGGAAAGACGGGGTTTGATGAGAAGGGATAAAATTGCTCTACCTAGGAAGGTATGGTAAAGAAACCGCTGACTGAGAAGCGGTTTCTCGAAAGTTTTCCTTCCGTCTCGCTCTCTGATTTCTAACGGGTGCATAAAAGAATGAATCCTACAACATAAAGCACCAAGAGAATGCCGGAATAGATAAAGCTGACTTTGGCACTGGGTTTTGGCACTTTCACTTTGATGAGAAAGAAGAGACCGAGCACGATAAGCAGGGTACTATAGATATATGGGAAGCCTTCGTGGATAAGTCGGGAGAGGATGAAGAAGAGAGGGACAATCATGGAAGAAAAAGTGATCGGCATACCATAGAAATAAGGTTTTCCGCCCTCTTCCTGACGATGTTCTTCCATGACATTGAAGTAGGCGAGTCTGATCATGCCGGCGAGAATGAAGAAGGCGAAGACGAAGATAAAATACCATTGGCGCATGCCTAAGGCATAGCCGATGGCGGAGGGAAGCACGCCGAAGCAGACGAGATCGCTCAAGGAGTCAATCTGGATACCGAATTTCTTCTGATCTTCTGTCCTGTCCTTCTTGGTTCGGGCAACCTTGCCGTCGAAGAGATCGAGAAGTCCGCTGATTCCTAAGCAGATGGTGGCGGCCAGAGGATTCTCTGAGAGAGCAAAATAGATACCGAGACTTCCGGATATCAGTGAGAGATAGGTAAGCCATACGGTATAGTTATAGAAACCGATCATAAAGAAAAACACTCCTTAGTTATGTTTTTGCATCCAACGAATCTGAAGGATGATGGTGATGATGGGAGGAATATAGAAGTTCATGATTCTTGTCACGAGCAGGGGACTGCTGACGAAATTGGTCCGGTCCTTTGACAAAAAGGGGAAAGCAAGAGGAAACAAAGGCATTCCGGGATTCCGACACCTCCCGGGAGAGGCAAGGAATCCACACAGATTACAACGAGAATCTAAATGGAGAAAAGCTCAGGGAAAGAATATCCAGAGATTCCAGGATAAATAAAAAGAAAAAAAGAGATAAATGAAGTAAAGAACCGAAAAAATTAAAATCTCTACAGGAGATTATATAACAAGGCGAGACAAAAGTCTTCAGGATTTTTACGGATGAGGAGGGTCCCTTCTTCGTACTCGACCATTTTGTGAAGGGATATTCCGAGTTTTCCCAATGATGTCTTCTTTGACTTCCACTTGCCTAAAAGGAAAATCATTTTAACCGGTAGATTCCGCTTTGTCTCTTCGAAAGGAGGCAAGGAAACAAAGATAAATCAGTCCGACATTGATGAGGAAACTGATGAAAAGGATCGCAATGAGCGAATGCGGGAAGATGAAAATATGAGAAAAGATGTGAGGGAAGATGGAGTAGACAAGCAGAACGGGTTAAAAAAAGGCAGCTTTGATAAAGAGGGTCAAAGAGGGGTGAAAATGGAGATGCAGTCCTTATTCATGTAGTGGGCGAAAATCGGCTGACCGCCGCTTGCCGATGGGGTGAGGGAACAAAAATAGTAGTAGATGGCAGAATAGAAAGAACGTCTCGCATAGATGACTTCCTGTTCATCGAATGGAAGCTTTTCTTCATTATAGCGCCTTCGAAGAAGAGAAAGATGAGAACCATCACAATCCCGATAAGAAGACACCATTTATTGACACTTCCGATAGCAAGTACCAAATCGCTTAATATATATTTCCAGAAAGGAATAACCGTTGTTATGATAAAGAGTATAACAAGAAACATCAGACTAAATATATATTTCTTTTTGCCTGACTTCTTCTCGGCTGCTTCCTAATCCATATGCTTCCCTTCTTTTTTGTGACCTGTCATAGCCAAATCAGCCCCATATGTCAAACTTTGTCGGGGAAGAGAAGTGCTCTGAAAGCGGATAAATATTGAAAAAGATTTCGAAAAATATATCATATATAGGATATATATTGAATAGGGACAACAAACACACATTTATGAAATGGTTCAAAAAGCTGAAAAGTCGGACAGAAGACTACCTCTTCGACCATCCGAAACAGAAACGAGTCTATAACTGGGTCTACATTTCCTTCATCGAAGTCCTCTCTTCTCTGATCTACGCCTTCGGCATTAAGAGCTTCGTCAACCCCTCCACGGAATGTGTGGAAATCTGGGCAAGCCAGAACCCGGACACCATCTCGGCGGCCGATATCGCCTCTCCGACCCATTTGATCGGCGGAGGAGCGACCGGCGTCAGCCAATGCATCATCCGACTGCTCAACATCTTCTTCAATGTCAACACCGTCGGCGGACAGGGATTCGACTTGGAAAACCTACTTCTTTCCCTTCTCTACTTTGCCATCAACATTCCTCTCTTTATCTTCGCTTTTCGCAAAATCAGCAAACAGTTCACTATCTTCACCGCTCTGAACGTCGGTCTCTGCTCTCTCTTCATCCGCATCATCCCGGATAACGTCATTGCCCAGACCTTCAATCTCTATACCGACATGCTTGCCCGCGCCCTCTTCGGCGGCATCACGACCGGTCTTGCCACCGGTCTTGCCATGATGGTCGGAAGCTGCACCGGCGGCACGGACATCGTGACGACCTATTTCTCCGAGAAAAAGTCGACCGGTGTCGGAAAATATCTGATCCTCATCAACATGAGCATCGTCTTGCTTTATGTCATTCTCTCCGTCATCGCCCATACGGCCAACCCGGAGTGGAACACCCAGGACAACAATAAAGTTATTTCCTCTGCCCTTTATACCGTCGTCTATTCCTTTGTCTCGGCCAAGGTGATGGACTTCATCAATAGGAAGAACAAGAAAGTCGAGATTCAGGTCTTCACGTCCGACGAAAATGTCTCTCAGGTCCTAATTCACGCCTTCCCCCATTCCTGCACCATCATCGACGGTAAAGGCGCTTACTCCGGACAGAAGAAATTTGTCCTCTACATGGTTATCTCCAAACCGGAAGCCAAGAAGGCCATCAAGATTGTCAAGGCGGCCGATCCTCAGAGCTTTATCACCGTCCAGGACCTCTCTCAGGTCTACGGACGTTTCTACATCAAGCCGATCGAATAATTCATTTAACACATAGAACAGGAGAACAAAACTTATGGCTACAAACAAAGAACTTGCAGAACTGATCTTCCCTGACATCAAGGAAACGGTCAAGGACCTTGACAAGAGATTCCCGAAGAGAAATCTTCCTGAAGGCGCGGAAGTCACCCGCTTCGCCCCTTCCCCGACCGGATTCCTCCATACCGGATCCTTATTCACGGCAATGATCGCCCATAAATTCGCCAAGCAGAGCGGCGGCGTCTATTTCTTCCGTCTCGAGGATACCGACCAGAAGAGAGAGATTGCCGGTACCGGTCTCGACCTCGTGAGACAGCTGAAGAACTTCGGCATTGAGAGCGACGAAGGTTTCTTCGGTGACCATGAAGTCGGCGCCTATGGCCCCTACAAGCAGTCTCAGCGTGCCGATATCTATAAAATCGTCATCAAGGAACTCATCAAGAAGGGAAGAGCTTATCCCTGCTTCTGCACCAAGGAAGACCTTGATGAACTCCGTATGGTCCAGGAAGCCAACAAAGTCATCCCGGGTTATTACGGCGAATATGCAAGATGCCGTCATCTCTCCCTCGATGAGATGATTGCCAACATCAAGGCCGGTAAGCCTTATGTCATCCGTTTCAAATCCAAGGGCAACCATCTCAATCATGTCCGTGTCCACGATGAAATCCGCGGTGATATGGATCTGACGGAGAACGATCAGGATATCGTCATCCTCAAGAGCGATGGTCTTCCGACCTATCACTTCGCCCATCTCGTCGATGACCACTATATGGGAACGACCCTCGTCACCCGCGGCGAAGAGTGGATTTCCTCTCTTCCAATCCATATCGAGCTCTTCCAGACCATGGGATGGACTGCTCCGAAATATGCCCATCTTCCTGTCATCATGGTTAACGACAAGGAGACCGGAAACAGAAGAAAACTCTCCAAGAGAAAAGACCCGGAGGCGGCTTCCGCTTCCTTCCTCGAACAGGGTTATCCGAGAGACGGCGTCATCAAGTACCTGATGACCATCGCCAATTCCAACTTCGAGGAGTGGCTCATGGCTAATCCGAAGGGGGACATGAATGACTTCAAACTCTCCTTCGATAAATTCTCCCTCGACGGCGCTCTTTTCGACATGCCGAAACTCAACAACATCTCCAAGGAAGTCCTCGCCAACTTCGATAAGAAGACCTTCACTGATCAGGCCGATCAGTGGGCCAAGGAATACTCTCCGGAACTCGCTTCCCTGATTGAAAGCGACCGCGACCGCTTCGAGAGTATCATCAACATCGAAAGAGACCAGGAGAAGCCGAGAAAGGACTATGAGAAATTCTCGGATGTCCTTCCGAAAATCCGCTTCTTCTATCCGGATCAGTACGATAACCTCATCAAGGCTAGTCCGCTTCCCTTCAACGAATTCATTTCCCATGACATCATCAAGGCCGTCCTCGATGACTTCTATCAGAGTCTCGACCTCGCCAATCAGGATGAGAATACCTGGTTCGCTTCCATGAAGGAACTCGGTCTCCGCCATAACTTCATCGACGACAGAAAAGTCTACAAGAAGAATCCGACTGCCTATAACGGCTGGTATGCGGACTGCATCTCCTTAGTCCGTGTCGCCCTCTGTGCTTCCACCCAGTCTCCGAAGCTCTTCGATGTCCTGAAAATCTTAGGCAAAGAGGAAATCGGACGCCGTATCGAGGAAGTCGAACATCTTCTCTGATCCCCTATGGAAAAAAGTCAGGAAAAGGGGAAGGCAAAGCATCTGAAGCTGATCGTTCAGATCATCTTCTTCCTTGGCCTGACCATACTCGCTTTCTACTATATCCTCAAGGATGATCCCAAAAAGACCTTTGCGGTACTGTCTAACGCAAGAGCAATTCCTCTTGCGTTAGGCTTTTTGATTGTTCTTTTCACCATCGTCCTCGATTCCCTTTCCCTCACAATTCTTACAAAGCTCTATTATCCCCGATATCCTTTCCACCAGGGATTGCTCAACACCATGTCCGCCGGCATGGTCAGTGTCTACGTTAGAAGCGCGGCTCCCTTGCTTCAAGCAGTCACCTTTCAACGGCAGAATGTGAAGAATTCGGAGGCGGCGAGCATCCTCACCATGAACTTCCTCCTCTATCAGCTCTCCCTCTGCCTCTATTCCCTCGTCATCATCCTCGCCGGCTATCCGATCATGAAGAATGTTCCCTTGGCCATCCTTTGGGATATGAAGCTCCTTTACCTTGTCCTCATCGGCATGGGCGTACAGCTTCTCTTTTTAGTCGGTGCCATACTTCTTGCCTATTGTAGACCGCTCCACCGTCTCTTTCTCAATTCCGGCATCAACGTTTTAGGAAAACTCCATCTCCTCCGCAATCCGGAACAGACGAGAAAACGTCTGACGGTCCAGTTTGCGACCTACCGAATCGAGATGAAGCGCATGAAACAGAACTGGGGACCGGTTTTGGAAGTCCTCGGGCTAAACCTTTTGCGTCTCTTCTTGCTCGGCATGCTTCCCTTTTTTGTCTTCGTCTCGCTTGTTCCAAGCCTTCTCTCCTCACCGGACTTCTTCGCTCAGTCCATCACCGGGAGCGGATTCGTCAATGTTTTATCTTCCTTTTTGACTGTCGGTGCTCCCGAAGTTACCTTCCAGGACACTTTCTCCTATTTCTTAAAGGATGTCGCTGCTGTCTCCAGTCCGGAGACCACGGCGAGTGCTGCCAATATCCTTTGGAGAATCCTCACTTTCTATTCCGTCTTCTTCATCGGTATCCTCACCAGTCTTCTCTATCATGGTACGCCGAAGAAGAGCGGACTCCTTGCCAGCACTAAAAAAATCTATGACCTCGAACTCTCCGAAATCCAGGGGGCGGATGAGGAGACCATCTCTTATCTGAAGGAAATCCATCACCGCGGCGGAAAATACCGTCAGCCTCTGCTCTCCAAGGAAGAGATTGCCGATTCTTTCCGCTCTCTGAAAGAGGAGATGGAAGAACAAAGTGAAGAAGAACCTCAAGAACAGGAACTCGATGAAGCCCTTCTAAAAGAGAAAGCCAATCTTGCTCAGGTCGCCGAAGAATATAAGAGGATGGTAGAAGCGACTCCTTCGAAGGAAGAAATCGAAAAAGAGACCCAGAAAGATAACCGCTTCTTTGCCGAGCAACGGAAAAAGAAACGGGTGAAGAAACTCGCCAAAATCCAGCACAGAAAAGATAGACAGGCCAAAAAAGAACAGAGAAGCACTTCCGATAATGATGGTCCGGAGGAAAAACGATGATCATCGGGATTTTTACGGACACCTATTTTCCGGATCTCAACGGGGTGGCGACAGCCACCAAGATCCTCCGGGATGTCCTAGTCGAACATGGTCATGAAGTGATTGTTGTCACCACCGGACTCAAAGGGCAGAAGAAATTCACCTTCGAGAATGGCATCATGCGGATTCCCGGTGCTTCTTTATCCTTTCTCTACGATTATAGGATGTCCTTCTTCTTCAATCAGAAAGCCTATCGGGAACTGAAGAAGATCAAGTTTGATCTCTTTCATATCCAACAGGAATTCGGCATTTCCATTTTCGGAAGAATCTGTGCCAAACTTTTCGATGTCCCCTTAGTCTATACCTATCACACCAGTTACGCTGACTACTCCAACTATGTCTCCCACACCAAAGTGTCGGAACGCTATATGCAGAAAGTCATCGTATCCTTAGTGAAACGGATCCTTTCCATGAACGGAGAAATCATCACCCCTTCCATTAAATCAAGAAAAATCCTGTTAGGATATGGGGTAAGGCGTTATATCAATGTCGTTCCGAATGCCATCGATCTTTCTTCCTATAGTAAAGAGCGGGACAGGGAACGGGAAAAGTGGTTCCGCAAAGAATATGATCTCGAAGGAAAACGGATCCTTCTCTATCTCGGAAGAGTGGCCGAGGAGAAGAATGTCGAAGAGGTCATGCGCGGCTTCAACGGATACTGCCTGAGATACAACGATTCCCGCACCGCCCTTCTCATCGTCGGCGGCGGACCGGAATTGGAACGCCTGAAGGAAGTGAAGGAAGAACTATCTTTCAAGGACTCCATCCTCTTTATGGGTATGGTACCGCACGAAGATACCACCTTTTATTACCAGATGGCAGATGTCTTTGTCTCTGCCTCTTTGAGCGAGACCCAGGGGCTCACCTACTCGGAGGCGATTGCAAGTTCCTGCCCGATTCTTGCAAAATTCGATTTCAATCTCGAATTTCTGATTCAGGACGGCGTCACCGGCTTCTACTACGATGACCTCGATTCCCTCATCGACCGCATCGATGAAGTCCTCTCCCTCACGGCGGAAGAGAGGAAGCGGCTGATTGAAGCCGCAAAGCGGAGAAACAACTATCTGTTCAGCAAGGAGACATACTATGAACGAATCATGCACGTCTACAGAAAAGCAATCCGGCACCGCTTCTGAAGGCTATCCTATCCTCGATGTCACTGTCGAGAAAGGAAAAGTCCTTCTCACGCTGCAACATGATGTTTTGACTCTCTCACAGGAAGTCTACGCCGATGGCTACTACTATCCCGGAAAAGTGCTGAGCAAAAAAGAATATCAGCATTTGAAAAACGAGGAAAAACTTTCCAAGGCCAAATCTTATCTTTCCCTTCTTCTTTCCCGTGGAAGATACACGGTCAAGGAGACAAAGAAACGGCTGAAGGAAAAGTTCAGGCTGAATGAGAAACAAATCGACAGTCTCTTACTCCCCTATTTGGAATCCCACATCCTTTCGGATCAGGATTATGCCCTGGATTTCATCGAGAGCAGGGCCGAAAAAGGATATGGGCGGAGATACTTCCTTTCGGAACTGAAAAAGAGAGGCATCGGCGAAGATATCCTTTCCTCGGAAGAAATCACCTCCCTTCTTAGTGACGGAAAGGAAGCTCTTCCTCTCCTCGTCGAAAAAGAGTGTAGAAAAAGAAAGAATGTCTCTCCCAGGAAACGGGAGGAGCAGATTATTTGCCTTTTAATACGGAGAGGCTTTGCCCTCGCTGACATCCAGAATGCCATGGATGATTATGAAAACGGAAAGAGCGAGGAAGAAAAGAGGCAAGATGCCGAGAATTGCGATCTTCTACTTAGGAAGGATGCCGCAAAATGCTATAATGCAGTGATGAAAAAATATTTGGATCCCCAAAAACGGAAAGATGCATTTTTCAATCAACTGTTATGGAGCGGATACAAATATTCCAAGATTGAAGCGATAATGAAAGAGGAGGATTACAGTTTCCATGATTAAAGATATTATTGAATGCTACCGCGACGGCGGCGGACCTGTGAACGGACAGACCTTCATGGTCAAACAGGTCACAAGAGCCTTGGACAGCAAAGGCTCTCCGTACTACACCGTTCTCCTTCAGGACTGCAGCGGTACGTTGGAAGCGAGAAAGTGGTCTCTTGACGATGTCGATATCACAACCATCGTCCCCGGTGCCATCATCCGGATCGACGGCCTCTACCAGGTCTTCAAAGGACATCCCCAGCTCAAGATCAACGATGTCGAAGCGCTTCGCGACGATGAAGTCGATATGTCCCGCTTCATTCCGACCGCTCCCTACGACTTAGGGAAACTTCGGGCGAAGCTTGACGAATACTTAGGACTCATCGCCGACCCGGAGCTCAAGAATCTCACCGAGTCTCTGATTCACGATATCTATGACGATTATGTCCACTATCCTGCCGGCGTGGTCGTCCACCACTCTTATATGGGCGGACTTCTCTTCCATTCGCTCTCCATCTGCGCCATGGCCATCAAAGTCGCCGATCAGTATCACTATCTCAATCGGGATTATCTGATTGCCGGTTCTTTGCTCCACGATATCGGAAAGACCAAGGAACTCTCCGGCTACAAGGCTGTCAACTACACCGCGGAAGGAAACCTTCTCGGTCATATCTATATCGGTGCGATGATGGTACAGAAGAAGGGAGAGGAGCTTGCCATCGACAAAGAGAAGCTCACTGTCCTCACTCATATGATTCTCGCCCATCACGGAAAACCGGAATTCGGTTCCGCCAAGGTTCCGATGACCGCAGAGGCTTTTGTCTTACACTGCCTCGATGAACTCGACTCCAAGCTCGAGCTTCTCCGCACCACTTATGAGACGACCGAAGAAGGCGATTTCACTCAGAAGATTCTCTGGATGGATAACCAGGCCTTCTATAAGCCGATCAGTTTCAAGAACAAAAAGTGAGGCCGTTATGGAAGAAAACGAAAAAGAAATCTTTGCCGGCACCGACTGGGACAAACTGACCTTCCTCGAGAAGAAGGAAGAGAAGAAAGAGAATCCGAAACGGACGAAGAAAGAGAAGGGGATGGCCCTCTTCCTCCTTCTTCTTTCCTTCGCTTCTTTACTCACTCTTTTTGTCCTCGCCCTTGTCTACGGAAACAGAAACAATCCGAATTTCCTCGGAGACAGAGGATACGGATACTTCGGACTCATCCTGTTCCTTCTGTTCCTCGTCTCAGCCATGGTCGCTGCTCTCTTCACGTATCTCTATGATGTCAAATGGTATCTCCATCCGAAGAACTACGCCTTTGAAGATCTGACCAACTCCATGTATTATCTTACGATTGCTTTCTTCTATGCCGCCTTTACCCTCGTTCCGCTCCGTCCTGCCGTCCTAGAAGTTTCAGAAGTGAACGGCTTTCTTTGTCTCCTCCTTGTGATTCCGGTGATGCTCTATAGTTTTGTCTCGGTCTTCCTCACTTTCACCAAAGGAAAGAAGCTCGCTGACAATCTTCTCACTGCTGCACTCTGTATCCTTCCGCTTCTCTTCTATCCTTTCTCCGGTGTCTTAGTCGAAAACTATTCCTTAGGTGGCTTTGCTTTCCCGTTAATCATCTGCGGTTCCCTCACATCCATGATCGGAGCCGTTCTCTTAAGAAAGAAAGCTTTCTCTTCTTCCTTCACCGGAAAAGCTTTCCTCCTTCTTTCAGTTCTCTTCTTCGCTTCTGCCATTCTCTTCTACGGCATGATTCAGGCTTCTGCTTTATACTGAGCTATGAACAAAAAATCCTAAGCCTTTTTTGCGGACTTAGGATTTTTTGTTCGGCTTCCGATTCTTCACTGCGTAACGGAACAAAATTGCATCGTCTTTTTACAGGTCAGTAGACTGAAAAAGGTCAGGACATCGTTTGCGTGTTTCCGGGAGAGAGGTGATGTGTACCCTTTGTCAAGGACACATTGAAAAAAGTGTACATAACAATTGAGGATTACCTTCTTGGACTAGT
>CAKVBX010000024.1 GCA_934725685.1 uncultured Bacilli bacterium | reverse complement strand
GTTTTCTGTTCAGACTGCAGTCTGAACAGAAAACCCTCCACTCCATGAAAGTGTTGCACTTGCTATGTCAACTCATAATTTGATTTGTGCTTTTTCCACTCTGCGAACATATATCTCTTGACGGAGGTATCACGATGAGGAAAACTTGGAAGATTCTATTTAGTCTGATGATGCTGACATCCTGCTCCGGGATGGAAAACGGAGCGACGAAAAAAGAAGCGTTACGGCTCAGTTCCGACCCGCAGGTCTGCTCTTTGGGATTGCTTGGGACAAAACCGGAAACCCGTAAAAATTATCTGCCGACCGGGTTCTACGGAAACGATCCGCAGATTGGGATGGTCGAAATCGGAGGAAAGGCCGGGGATCCCTATGCTCAAGATTTGCCGGATCTCTATTTTTCCCAGTTGGATGCCAATTACCCTTCGACCTTCTATCTGAGCGTTGCTTTCCAGACAAGTCCTTTGTTATTCTCTGAAAACAAGGAACAGAAGATGCTTGGATTGGAAATGGGAATTGTGGATACGGACGGGAAACTGTTGGAAAAGAGTACACGCCGGTTCTCAAGACGCCTTTCCGATAATTTCAACGAAAAGGACGATTATGCGATGGGCCTTTACGATAATACTGTTTTCAGTACGGTAGAGTCCATCTTCAAGGCATCGAAAAGCATCTTTGTCTCTTTCCAACTCAAGCGAGGACAAAAGCTTCGTTATTTCCGTTATTATTATGGAGACACTCCGGTGGAACTCAACAACGCCTGTTTCTGCCTTTCCTCCGTCGATGAAGATAAGCTTGCGTTACTCCCGACGCAGGCAGAGGACTGTCAGAATTCGCTTTATACAGAGAATGTAGGCTGTGAACCGGAATACTATCTGAAATCACAATACGGAAGTGTCTACTCTATTGATTATTTAAAGAATGCTTTTATTGCAAAAGACAGGTATGATGGGACAGAGCGACATCCTGACATCATTGAAGATCCAGATGATTATTTCAACACTGGCATGCGGGCTAGCCTCGGGACAAAGTATCAAGTTCGCTTCGGCTCTGATGACTCCCAGGGAAACCGCTCCTATATCACCTTCCACTTCACGGTGGTCGATGAAAAGGGACCGACCTTGTCTCTCATCAACAATAAGGAAGTCATCACCTCGTATGCGACAGATTTCAATTCCCCACAATTTTTCGATGCATACTTCAGTATCGGCGACAACTGCGATTCAAATCCAGCGAGACGGATTACCCTATCCGATGAGAGTGAAATCCCCGAGAATAAGATCGGGACGTTTGCCTGTGCACTTCATGCTTCCGATGCCTCCGGCAATGAAAGCAGGTTTTCCTTTACGATGACCCTGATTGATGATATCGCCCCTGTTCTTACGGCATCCGTAAATGAAATCAACCTCACGCCCTTCAGCAATTACAACAGGGAAAAACTGCTCGGCATGTTCACAGCCGATGATGCCATTGATGGGGTGACACCTATTACCGTGGTAGAGGATACTTATACTGGAAATAGAGATAAGGTCGGGAATTATGTTTTCTCTGTGAAAACGGAAGATAAATCCGGCAATGTCGCTACCAAGACCCTCACAATTCGTGTCCAGGATACGGAGGGACCTGTCTTCTACGCAAAAAAGAGTTTCATCACTGCGAGCAAAGATAATATTCCGACGGTGGAGAACATCATTTCCTCCTTGATCCGTCAGGAAGTGATTCCGGATAAGAATTACGTGAAGTGGACTATGCTTCAGGGAGAGGAAATCAATAGTGAACTTTCTTTAGGCATCCATGAATTTTCCCTCCTTCTGGAAACGGATGAAAAAGAGGCGGAGCGGGTCGATATCACGATGAATGTCGTGGAAAAAGCATCGATGAGTGAAAACACGAAGGAAATGACGCTTTGGGAAAAGATATGTCTTTTCTTTGGACGCCTCTGGAAAAAGATTGTTGCGTTTTTCTCAAAATAGTTGAAAAATGAGCCTGTTTGATTTATTATTTTAAGGCTCTGAGGTCGTGGCGGAACTGGTAGACGCGTTAGATTCAGGTTCTAATGGTTATCCGTAGGGGTTCAAGTCCCCTCGACCTCACCATCGTTAGAAATGAAAGGTCTGGTGACATCCGTTGTCAGACTTTTTTTGTGGCAACTGTCAGTCGGAATTCAGGAAACACATAATCCATAGTATCCTTTTGGTAATTATGGCACAATAAAGTGCGTACTTCACAGAAGTGACGATGTGACTTAAGCTATTCCTGTCTTCAGGAAGGACAACTCGAGTACTCCTTACTAAGGCAGAACAAGGAGCTTATTGCTAATGAAAATTGCTGTTATCGGATCGAATGGAAGAGTCGGTTCCCTCATCGTGAAAGAGGCCATGAGCCGTGGAGTTGAAGTCACGGGCGTCGCTAAAGGGGAAAACAGAAGTGAAGCCAAGTTCTTTATCTCTAAGGATGCCAACCTTCTGACAAAAGAGGATCTTTCCTCTTTTGATGCCGTCGTCGACGCTGTTGGAGGATGGACTGCTGAGACAATCGGAAACATTACTTCCGTGATGAAGCGTCTTGCTGAAATTCTTTCTTCGACAAAGATTCCGCTTTATGTTGTCGGTGGAGCGGGAAGCCTTTATGTCAATGACGAGGAAACACTCACCGTCGACATGGGACCTGATTTCCCGGATAGTTGGAAGCCGTTATCCAATGCCCACGGGGAAGGACTGAAAGCACTCCGTGAATCGAAGGACCTCCTTTGGACTTATGTCTCTCCTGCCTGTAATTTCGTCGCGGATGGAGAACGGACCGGTGAGTACCAGCTCGGTGGGGAACACTTGATGGTCAATGCTAAGGGAGAAAGTGAAATCTCTTATGCTGATTATGCTCTCTGCATGGTTGATGTCATATTGAGCGGAAAATATCTGAGACAGAGAATCAGTGTCGCTTCCCGTTAATTCCGTTTGTGGTATACTCTCTTCAAAGGGGGAAAGCAAGATGAATGATAAAATCACGGCCTGTCCTGTTGCCACCTGCCTCAATTATATTTCCGACAAATGGAAAATTCTCATCATTCGCGATCTTCTTTCGGGAACGAAACGGTTCAGCGAACTGAAGAAATCGCTGGCGCCGGTCACGCAGAAGATGCTGACACAGCAGCTCAGGGAGATGGAAAGCGACGGTCTTATCGCCCGAAAAGTCTACCCTGTCGTGCCTCCGAAGGTTGAGTATTCCCTGACGGAATTCGGAAAATCCCTTTCACCTGTCATCGAAGCGATGAAAGCATGGGGTAACGAATTGAAGAAAAGAAACGGAGAGTCCTGAGTGACTCTCTTTTCAGTTTATCCAGTTTCTGTTGGTGAGAGAAGTTTACATGTGTTACACTTTTCCTAGAGGAAACAGAGATGAGTGGAAAGAAAGCACTTCTGAAGACCTATCGAAACGGCAACTATTTTGTCCGTCTGTATGAGGACGGGACAAAAGTGAGAATTCTGCCAGCGGCGGAATTTCAGCCGAAGTTTCCGGAAAACATTGATCTGAAGATCACTTCGTATTGTGATGGCGACTGCCCGATGTGTCATGAGAACTCGAACCGGAATGGCGTTCCGGCTGATTTGAGTCTTGCTTTTTTCTCTACCCTACATACTGGTATGGAACTGGCGATTGGCGGCGGGAATCCGCTCACACATCCCAAACTGGAAGATTTCCTTTCCCGGATGAAGAAACAGGGTATCGTTTGCAATATCACAGTAAGACAGGACCATCTGTTCCGAAGACTTGATTTCGTTCAGTCACTGATTGACCGGAAACTGATTTATGGAATCGGGATCTCTTATCAGTCTAAAACCGAAGAACTCTTAAGTTTCTGTGAGAAGAATCCCAATGCGGTTCTTCACCTGATACTCGGCATTCATGGAAGACAGGTTTTAGAAGACCTGTCGGACCATTCCCTGAAAATTCTGCTTCTCGGCTATAAGCGCTTCGGAAGAGGAAACGACTTCTATTCTTCTAAAGTCGAGAAGAAAACCGATGAGGTGAAAGAAATCTTCTCCGAAATCCAGAATCACTTCCAAGTCATCAGTCTCGACAATGAAGCGATGCGTCTTCTCGACATTGAACATTTTGTTTCGGAAGAAGATTTCCGAAAACACTTTATGGGGGACGAAGGTCAGTTTACAATGTATATCGATGCGGTGAAAAAAGAATTTGCCGTCAATTCCATCACAGAAGAAAAACGGCGCTTCCCGTTGACCGATGATATCCGAACCATGTTTCATCAAGTGAGGTACCAGTATGAGAACCACGATCAGAAGAAATGTCTTTGAAACCAATAGCTCCACGAACCACACCTATACATTTTCCGTCAAGTCAAAGAAAAGCCTTAAAAAAGAAGATGGCATCATTCTGTCTGGGTTTGATAAGAAAGCAGATCTGATCGCATGGCTCTTTGAGGAAGGCTATTACGAGATAGATAGCGTCTATCAGAACGGACTCCTCTTATGTAATAACAATCTTTCATTTACAGATGACCCGGAACCTGAGTTTCTCGAATCACTCTGTTCCCTAGTCTCTGCCGATCCGGAAGCGGAACTCGAATCGATTTATGACAGGGCAAAAGAGCGAGTCGAACAGGACGAAGAACTCTATTTTGCAAATCCGAAATTTCATTATATGGATTACCTTAAAATTGTACGAGGGGGCTTTGTTAAGAGCACTCTCCCACAGAAAATGGTCGAGACACTCCAGTGCAAGCTCGCCTTGGAAATCCTTGCCGTTCCGGATGATACCCTTTATTCTGTCTTTGAACATCTGAAGGATGGAGAACTCGATTTGGATGATTATTTAGCAATCGAGATTGTTGATTCTCAGATGCTGAGAATCGAGAAACTCCATCGGAAAGCCATCGAGATGATCGAAAGTATCTCGGGGAAGACCATCTCTGATATCGTTGAGTCGGTTGGTTACATCGGATTTGATGGATTATTGGATGACTACTATGATTTCTCTGCATTTGAGGATGAACTGAAAATCAGTCTTCATTCCTATCGCGAATTTGAAGATAGCCTCCGAAAGTTCTTGACTGACAACAATAAAGTCGTCACCGCGAAATAAGCTGGTGCACTAGGGGAGAGACTTTTTGTCACTTCTGTTTCGGATGTGATTTCAGATACAGTTCCTGGATTTCTTTTGGATAGTTCTCGAACTTCAGAGATTTGACATAGCTTTCGTCATGGTGATTAACGGCAGTTTGGTAGTACCACTGTTTGAATTGAACTAAGGCAAGACATTTTTCCAGTGCTTGGATTTCTGAGACCACATTCTGCTCTTGTCTGATGAAAAACGATAGCCTGTCCTTTAGGCTGTCATTTCCGAGTTTGCAGAGCTCCATGAAATCCCTGATCTCGTGGATTGTGAGCCCACTCTTCTTGAGACAGCCGATCATGTTGAGCGCACTAAGATCTCTGTCATCGAAAATCCGCTTTCCGCTCCCGTCCCTTTTGATGTCGATGAGAAGACCTTCCTCATCGTAATAACGGATGGTCGGAATCGGTAGATGCATCATTTTTGAAACCTGACCGATGGTATACATAGAAAACCTCCAAAAAAACTCTTGACCTCAAGCTGACTTGAGGCAATAAAATAATAATCGAAAATGTGACACAATCCAAGGAGGTAACTATGAAACTGAAAAATGCAATGCCCCTGTTTCCGTTCTTTCTTACAATATCCTGCACATCCAACGATAGGGAGAACGTCAATAAGGAATCGGAAATGACAGAACAGAAAACTGAGGCTACAACCGAAATGCCGGAAAAGGAAAACAATCTTGGTGTCTTTGATTTTTCATGTACAAATTCCACAGAAGGTGTTGGAAGAAAATCGCCGGCTCTCTGAATGTGACGGAAAGGCGGATCATTCCTGCTGTGGCTTATACGGAAGAGGACCTCAATTATCAGGATTCTGATTGCCGTACCAATCGGGAACAGAACGATCATGCGGCAAGGCCTGAGATAAAGGGCAGGTTTGATTTGACAGGTTTCGAGACCGTCTTTCTCGGTTATCCAATCTGGTGGGGAAAGGCTCCGAGAATCATCTTCACTTTTTTGGAATCCTATGACTTCGGCGGCGAGACCATTGTCTCCTTCGGTACCTCCGGTTCTATCTCCATCACGGCAAGTGTGACAGAAATAAGAGCGGCAAAGCCGGGAGTCATTGCCTTGGATGTAAGAAGGTTCTCTACTTCTGTGTCACAGGATGAAATTGATGATTGGGTAAAACATATTGTTATGAAAGGAGATAAACAATGAAAAAAGTAGTTATTATTTCTTCTAGCATCCGTACGGGGTCGAATTCAGAAATCTTGGCAAAGGAATGCCAAAGAGGAGCACTCGAAAGCGGAAACGAAGTGGAATTTCTCTCCCTCAAAGGAAAGAGAATCGAATTCTGCAGAGGATGTCTCTCTTGCCAGAAAACTGGGATATGTATCATCAAGGATGATGTTGCTGACATAATAGAATCCGTAAGAAATGCGGATGTTATCGTTTTTGCAACTCCTATTTATTATTTTGAGTTGTGTGGTCAGCTTAAGACATTGCTCGATAGACTCAATCCGCTTTATGAGTCGAATTATCATTTTCGAGATATCTATCTGATCGCCACGGCGGCAGAGGAGGAGAAAGACACCTTTGACCGAGCCTATCAGGGCCTTCAAGGCTGGGTGGATTGCTTCCCGGAGGCTTCATTGAAAGGCATTGTGAAAGGATACGGAATCAGTGATCCCAGAAGTGCAGAAGACCATCGTGAAGTCATGAAAGAAGCGTATGAATTAGGGAGGAAACTATAATAGTATGAAACAGATAGCAGGAAGAACGAAATTAGGTGATATCGCACCGGAATTTGCCCATCTCAACGATGATGTCCTTTTCGGCGAAATATGGGAAAGAGAGGATAAATTATCTCTTCGTGACCGCAGCATCATCACGGTCACTGCCCTGATGAGCAAAGGTATTTTCGATGACTCTTTGAAGTATCACATTGCCAATGCAAGAAATCATGGCGTCACCAAGGAAGAGATGGTGGAGATTATCACCCATCTTGCCTTCTATGTCGGCTGGCCGAATGCTTGGGCCGTCTTCCCTCTCGTCCGTGACGTGTACCAGGATTCGGAATCCATGAACAGCCCCAATTCCCTGTTCGGCTTGGGCGAAGAGAATACCGCCTTCCAACAGTATTTTATCGGCAAATCCTATCTGAAGCTGCTTAATCTACAGGGTGTCAAGGCCTTCAATGTGACCTTTGAACCAGGTTGCCGGAACAATTGGCACATCCATCATAAAGGTGGCCAGATTCTTCTCTGCACCGACGGAGAAGGCTGGTATCAGCAGTGGCGTGAAAAACCGAGGCGACTTTCCCCTGGCGATGTCGTCTATATCGCTCCGGAAATCAAGCATTGGCACGGCGCAACGAAGGACCATTGGTTCACGCACATCGCACTGGAAATCCCGGCAGAGAATGCATCGAATGAATGGTGTGAACCCGTTGATGATTCATACTATAGACTCCTCGATGAGTAAGAATGAGCCATTAAACAAAGAAGGGAGCCATGCTTCTGGCCAATTTGCTCCGATTTTCATCGGTGCGCTTTACTTTTGAATCCGGAGTCGGTATCATTAAAGCCATGAATTGGAACGATTTTTGCAACTTTTGGGTAAAGCTTGGACAGGATATCCAAAATTGGTTTGTCAAGAGCGATACCTCGGGCCTCAACCCTATCAGCCGTCTCATCATCGCAATCTGTGTCCTTATCTTAGGACGGTTCATCGTCAAACTCTTTATCCGGATTCTGAGAAAAATCTTCGGCATCAACAACAAGCTCGCTGTTGATGTTTCCGTCAAGACCTTCTCTTTATCAGTCACGAATGTGCTTTTGAACCTCGGACTCGCCGTGTTGGTTCTGATCATTCTCAAAGTAGATCTTACCTCCCTCTCCTCCATCATTTCCGCCGGAACGGTCGCTATCGGTCTTTCCCTTCAGGATCTCATTTCTGCCTTTGCTTCCGGTGTCGTCTTACTGAAATCCGGATACTTCAAGACGGGAGATTACATCCAGGTCGTTCACGCCTTCGGAACTTGTGAAGGGACGGTCTCCTCGGTCGGCCTTATCGCCACAACGATGGAAACCTACGATAATCAGCATGTCGTCATTCCGAACAACAAACTCCTTCAGGGTGTCATCACGAACTATACCCTCAATCCGACAAGAAGAGTCGTTATGACAATCGCTGTCCATGTCGATACTGATGTTCAGAAAGCCAGAGAATTGATTCTTGCTACGATTGCAAAGGACGGACGCGCACTGCAAGACCCGACTCCCAGCGTTGTTGTTGACACGATTGATGAATACTCTATCATTCTTTCCATCCGTTGCTATGCCAAGAACCGGGATTTTTGGGATCTTTACTTTTCTGTCCGCGAAGCGGTGCTTCTCACAATGAAACAGAACGGCATCCGGTTCCCCGAAAAGAGAATCAAATTGGATGACAAATAGAAAAAGCCTCGAAAGAGGCTTTTTCTATTGATTTGCGGCTTTACAACTTTCCGGCGAGCTTTCGGATGCTCTCGTCAGTAAGGAGACTTTCGATTTCCTCGATGTGGTTAATCTCCGTATCCTTGAAATACAGATAAAGGCGATACATCAGTTTTCCGTTTTCGCTCGTATCCCGCTTGTAGAAAGCTTCCCCGAGTTCCGCTTCCTGTTCCATGAGAAATGTCAGAAGATAGCGGCGCATCAGGGCGAAGATGGAGCCTTCAATCCAATAGGAGACAGGGTGGGAAAGGTGCAAACCCTCCTCCATCTTTCTGAACTTCAGATAGAAAGGAAGGGCATCCTCCGCGGCACGATAGATGTCGACGAAGATATAATCGTATTTTCCTGATTCCGGGAAGCGGCGGAAGGCATCATCCTTGACGATTGTTATTTTGTCCTTCTCCGGGAAGGAAGGAAGAATCTTTTCCTTGAAGAGTGCGATGATACTTGAGTCCCGTTCCACAATGGTGACGGATTTCACTTCTTTCTTCTGCGCTGCCATGAAGGCGAAATAACCGAGCCCGAGGCCGAAGGTCAGAACGTTGCCTGCCGCTTCCTCGATGCTTCTTTTCATCGTGTTGACTTCGTAAGGGGTGATGCTCATCCAGATATTGTCGGTGCCGTCTGTCAGAATGACATAGGGAACCTTGGTGCGGAAACAGCCGATTGGGGATAACTCCCGATAGCCGTCCAATGTCTCTGTCCCCTGATAGGGGAAGAGTTCAAATGGCGCATAATAATTATGGAGAAGACTGCATCCTCGGAACTTGGAATCCTTGAACTTTACGATTTTCAGATAGGGATTGGAAAGAAATTCTTTCTCATCCAGAATGCGAAAATGTCCGAAATCACAGTAACGGACTAATCCATCATCATCGTTTTCATCGTTGTACTGGACAAAGGAATAGAAGAGAGAAGAGAGGGCGGTCTCCTCATCGGAGCCGTCAGCCTGGCATTTTCTGACATCATCGGCAGTGAAATAATCATAGCATTCCGTAAGAAAAGAATTGTACTGGTTGCTAGCCTCGAAATTCCTGTCATTCTGTTTGAAATATTCGATTAGTTTTTCGTTTTCCGCTTGATTTAGTGTGATTTTCATGCTGTGGCATCTCCTTCCATCATTGTACTTCCTTATTCCATCGAAAGTAAAGGAAAAGAATCGCGGGTCTGGATACACGCGGCGAAGTTGTCTTTACGCGCGTGCGCGCAAAAACAATAAATATAAAAAAAGAAAGAAGCCGATGAAAAAACGGAAAAAATATGTTGACTTTGTCATGGTGGAAGAGTAAACTAGAACACGCTGAATGCCATTTCAGCCCGTATTGACGTGTGAAGTTGCGGAAACGCCCGAAGCGGTTGTCGACGTATCCGGTAATTCATACCGAACGGAAACCCGAACATTGATCTCGGGTAAAAGGAGGAAACACAATGGCAGAAAACAAATCTATTCGTGTTCGTCTCAAGGGCTATGACCATAAAGTCCTTGACAAGGCGGTAAGCAAGATCGTCGAAGCCGCCACGAAGACCGGCGCTCAGGTTGTCGGACCTATCCCGCTTCCTACTGAGAAACAGATCTTCACAATCTTACGTTCCCCGTTTACGGATAAGGATTCCCGCGAACAATTCGAAATCAGAACGCATAAGAGACTGATCGACATCAAAAACCCTACCAAGCAGACTATCGAAGTCCTCAAAGGCCTTGACATCCCTGCTGGCATTGATGTTGAGATCAAGCTTTAATGAGAAGGAGAGACACAGTTTATGAAATCCATTATCGGAAGAAAAATCGGAATGACTTCTGTCTTCGCTGAAGACGGCTCCACTTATCCGGTTACTGTCGTCGAAGTACTTCCTAACGTTGTCACTCAGGTCAAGACCAAAGAGAAAGACGGTTATGAAGCCCTTCAGATCGGCTATGAAGACAAAAAAGAACATCGTGCCAACAAAGCAGAACTTGGAATTGCCAAGAAGGCAAACACCGCTCCTAAGTACTTCCTTCGTGAGCTCGAAGGCGATGAAATCTACGGCAAGTATGAACTTGGTTCCAGCATCGATTGCTCCATCTTCAAAGCCGGAGATATGGTCGATGTCACCGGCCTCAGCAAGGGTCATGGTTACACTGGCACCATCAAGAGATATCATGGAACAATCGGTCCCAAGGGTCATGGTTCCGGATATCACAGACAAATTGGTTCTTTGGCTACCAACGGTCGTTGCAATAACAGAGTCCACGCTGGCAAGAAGATGTCCGGTCAGTGGAGACCGAAAGTCAGAACCGTCCTCAACTTACCTATCGTTCAGGTCGATCCTGAAAAGAATTGCATCCTCATCCGTGGTTCCGTCGCTGGCCCAAAGTACTCCATCATCAAGATCAAGAGCACTGTCCGCAGCATGAACAAGCCTTTCGAAGTTTCCAGAGTCGTCGATTACAGTAAGGAATCCGCTGCTGAAATCGAAAAGAAGGGCGCTGAGGCTCTCGCAGCCAAGGCCGCCGCCACTCCGACCAAGGCCCTCAACCCGATGAAGAACTCCAAGAAGATGGGCAAGTAAGCGTGAAGGAGAATAACAATGGCTAACGAAAATCTTATCTGGCCGGTCGTCGATTACGCCGGCAACAAAGTCGAGGAAGTCACCCTTCCCGCCGACCTGTTCAACGCTGAAATCAATGAATATGCTGTTCAGAGAGCTGTTCGCGTTGACCTTTCCAACCGCAGAGTCGATACTGCTCACACCCTTACCCGTGACATTGTCCATGGCTCCAACCGTAAGCCTTGGAGACAGAAGGGCACCGGTAGAGCAAGAGCCGGCACAACCAATTCCCCTGTCTGGAGACACGGCGGAGTTGTCCACGGCCCGAACGGTGAACAGAACCACACTCTGAAGATGAACAAGAGAGAGCACTATGTCGCTCTGACCTCTGCCTTCTCTGATAAAGCCAAGAACGGAAACATCATCGTTCTTGACGAAAAGGGATTCGAATCCCACAAGACCAAGGATTTCGCCGCTGCCCTCAAGGCTATCGGCGCTGACGAAAGAAAGAACCTTCTTGTTCTCTCCGAACTTGATGAGAACCTTCTCCTCGCCAGCGGAAACATCCCGTCTGTCAAAGTCGTCTTTGCTGACAATGTTTCTGTCTATGACATCCTCAATGCCAAGAAGCTCATTCTTGTCAAAGGCGTCATCCCTGCCGTCTTAGATGATGAACATGAGGAGGAAGCAAAATAATGGCTGAAGAAATCAAACAGGCAGAAGCTGAAGTCGTCGAAGAAGCTCCTGCAAAGAAGAAGACTGTCAGAAAGTCCACCAAGACTACTGCCAAGAAGACTACTTCCAAGAAGGCTGCTGCCAAGAAGGAAGAGGTCGTTGAAGAAAACAAAGAAGAACTTATCTATCGTCCTGCAATCATCAAGGACTTCTCCATCATCAAGTTCATGATCTTCACTGAGGAAACTCAGAGACTCAGAACCGAAGAGAACGCTCTTGTCTTCGCAGTCGATAAGAAGGCTACCAAACTTGAAATCAAGGCTGCTGTCCAGGCAATCTTCCAAGGTAAGGTCAAGAGTGTCAACACCATGAATGTCCTCCCCAAGACCAGAAGAGTCGGAAGATATTCCGGTAAGCTCGCCGCTTACAAGAAAGCCATCGTCAGATTTGATTCCTCCTTCGATCTTGCTAAGGTTACGGATGCCGTCGCAAACGAAGAAAGACAGGCCAACGCCGAATCTGACGAAAAGTAAAGAAAACACTATAGGAGAAAAACATGGCTATTAAAACTTACAACCCTCTCACTGGGGGTATGAGAAATCTCGCCACTCTTTCCACCAAAGATCTCACAAAAAAAGCTCCTGAAAAATCTTTGCTCAAGCCGCTGAAGAAAACCGGCGGTAGAAACAATCAGGGCTACATCACTACCCGTCACATCGGTGGCGGAAACAAGAGAATGTATCGTATCATCGACTTTAAGAGAGCCGGTGAAACGACTTCCACCGTCAAAGCAATTGAATACGATCCGAACAGAAATTGCCGTATTGCCCTTCTCATCAATGCCAATGGCAAGAAGAGATACATCATCTGCCCGAAGGGCCTCACTGTCGGCATGACCGTCACTGATGGCAAGGCCGGTGAAATCAGCGTCGGCAACTGCATGGAACTCGCTTCCATCCCTGAAGGTATCATGGTTCACAACGTTGAACTTCAGCCTGGCAAGGGTGGACAGGTCTGCCGTGCTGCCGGCACCGGAGCTCAGATTCTCGGTAAGGAAGGCAAGTATGCCATCCTCCGTCTCGCTTCCGGAGAAGTCAGAAAAGTTCTTCTTACCTGCAGAGCCACCGTCGGCACTGTCGGCAACGAAGATTACAACCTTGTCTCCAAGGGTAAGGCCGGAAGAACCAGATGGCTCGGCGAACGTCCTACCGTCCGTGGTGCTGTCATGAACCCGAACGACCATCCGCATGGCGGCGGTGAAGGTAAGAACCCTGTCGGCCACGATGCTCCGAGATCTCCTTGGGGCAGAAGACTCATGGGCGTCAAGACCAGATCCAAGAAGTGCAGAAGCAACCGTTTGATCGTCAGAAGACGCAACGGCAAGTAAATCAGGAGGAGAATGACAAATGTCTAGAAGTTCTAAAAAAGGTCCGTATTGCGATCCTAAACTCCTGAAGAGAATTCAGGATCAGAATGCCTCTGGCAAGAAGGAAGTCATCAAGACTTGGTCCAGACGTTCTACCATCTTCCCGGAATTCATTGAACATACCATTTCTGTTCACAACGGAAGAGCCTTTGTCCCGCTCTATATCACGGAAGATATGGTCGGCCACAAGCTCGGTGAATTCGTTTTCACCCGTACATTCACCCATCATCGTTCCGGCGATGACAAGGCCACTAAGTAAGGAGAACTAACATGGCTGAAAAAGAAATCAAGAACACCGAAGCCACTGCTCCGGTCGAAGAAAAGAAAGTCACCGAAGCCAAGGCTAAGCTCCTTAACTACGGTGTCACTCCCCGTAAGGTCAGATTAGTCATCGACCTTGTCAGAGGAAAGAACATCCAGGAAGCCTATGATATTCTCGACAACTGCGCCAAGCTTTGCGCCAGAGATATCAAGAAGCTCATTAAATCCGCTGAGGCCAATGCCACCAATAACTTCGGCATGGACCCCGAAACTCTTTACATCGCTTCCATCACTGCCAACGATGCAATGAGACTTAAGAGAATCCTTCCCAGAGCCAAGGGTTCCGCATCCGGACTCATCAAGAGGTGGTCCCATGTCTATGTGACTCTGAAGAATAGGGAGGCCAAGTAACCATGGGTCAGAAAGTTAATCCGAACGGACTGCGTATCGGCATCAATCGTGACTGGTCCAGTCACTGGTATGCTGACAAGAAGGATTATGCTTCTTGCTTAGCTGAAGATATCAAAATCCGTGGCTATTTAGAGCCTCTTCTCAACAAGATCGACGCTGGACTTTCCAGAATCGACATCGAGAGAATCAAGGACTCCATCACTGTCTCTATCTTCGTTTCTCATCCTGCTATCGTCATCGGCAAGGACTCCGAACAGATCAACGCCATCAAGGCTAAGCTCGTCAAGATCCTCAAGAAAGACAGCAAGAAAATCAACATCGCTATTGTTGAAATCAAGAATCCTGACCTCGATGCTATGCTCGTCGCCAAGGATATCGCCAAGCAGCTTCAGGAACGCGCTTCTTACCGCGTTGTTCAGAAGAAGGCTCTCCAGCGTGTCATGAGAGCCGGTGCCAAGGGCTGCAAGACCATGACCAAAGGTAGAATCGGCGGAGCCGAAATCGCCCGTTACGAAGAATATCGTGAAGGCGTCCTCTCTCTCCACACCCTCCGTCAGCCAATCGATTATGCTTACACTCCGTGCAACACCTCCTATGGTGTCATCGGTGTCAAGGTCTGGATTGCTCTCCCCGAAAATTACGAGGAACTCAGAAACCGTCGTCCTGACGAAGGTGGCAAGTTCGGCAATCGTGGTCGCTTCAACCGCCGTCCTAACGGCGCCAATAGAGGCCCGCGTCCTGCCGTCACTCCTTCCGCCAACAAAGACGACGCTGATAAGAAAGGAGAATAAGCAATGTTACAGCCTAAAAGAATGAAGTGGCGTAGAAGCCACCTTATCAGACCGAAGACTGCTGCTTCCAGAGGAAACACAGTCGCCTACGGTGAATTTGGCCTTGCCGCTACCGAAGGTGGATATATCTCCAACCGTCAGATTGAGGCTGCCCGTGTCGTTCTCTCTCGTTATACCAAGAAGTTCGGTAAGACCTACATCCGCGTCTTCCCTTACCTCGGCATCACTAAGAAGCCTGCTGAGGTCCGTATGGGTAATGGTAAAGGTACTGTCGAAACTTGGGATGCCGTCATCGAAAAAGGCACCGTCATGTTCGAAATCGGTGGAATCAGCGAAGCTGATGCCAAAGAAGCCTTACATCAGGCCGGTTACAAGCTCTCCGTCAAGAGCAGAGTCGTTAAGAAAGGCGAGGAATCCAAATAATGACAATTGAAGATGTTAGAAAACTGTCTGACAAAGACCTCGCTTCGAAGGTCTATGAACTCAAGGGTGAATTACTCAACCTTAGATTACAGGCCAAAGCTGGTCAGTTAGACAATGGTGCAAAGATCACCGTCGCCCGTAAGGACATCGCCAGATGCCTCACGGTCATGCAGGAACGTAAAGCCGCCGCAGCCAACGCTGCCGAAGGCAAGTAATCAGGAGGCACATGAAAATGGCTGAAGAATTGGATAAAAAGGTCATCGAGGCCTCTAACAAGAGACGCTTACAGGGTGTCGTCGTTTCCAATAAAATGATGAAGACCATCGTTGTTGAGACCGAAACCTACAGAGCTCATCCTGTTTATAAGAAGAGAGTCGCTGTTCGTAAGAAGTACAAAGTTGATGATCGCAACTCCGTCGCTCAGGTCGGTGATGTCGTCATCTTCGAAGAATGCCGTCCGTTATCTCACGACAAGAGATTCCGTCTCGTTGAAATCGTGAAGAAGGGAGAATAATCATGGTTCAGACTGAAACTAACCTGGTTGTTGCCGATAACTCCGGCGCCAAGAGCGTCCGTGTCTTCCACCTTGTCGGTGGTTCCCATCGTCGCTCCGCTTCCGTCGGTGATGTCGTCATTTGCGCTGTCAAGGACGCTATCCCGAACGGTAAGGTCAAGAAGTCCGATGTCGTCAAGGGTGTCATCGTCCGCGTCAAGAAGGCCTATCAGAGAAAAGATGGTTCCACCATCAAGTTCGATGATAACGCCGTCGTCCTTATCAACGAAGACGGATCCCCGAAGGGCACCCGTGTCTTCGGACCTGTCGCCCGTGAACTTCGTGAAAAGGGCGATAAGTACATGAAGATCGTCTCTTTGGCGGTCGAGGTTCTCTAAACCAAGGAGGAACGTAATCATGAAAATCAAAACTGGTGATACAGTCATCGTCATCAACGGTGATGATAAGGGCAAAGTCGGAAAGGTCCTCAAGGCTCTTCCCAAGACTGAGCAGGTTATCGTCGAAGGTGTCAACGTTCAGAAGAAGCACGTCAAGCCGACTCAGAACGAAAAAGGTTCCATCAAGGAAATCAATGGCCCTATCAATGTGAGCAATGTCGCTTTCTATGATGAGAAGGCCAAGAAGGCTACCAAAATTGGCTACAAGTTAGTCGATGGTAAGAAGGTTCGCATCGCTAAGAACAGCGGTGAAATCATCAAGTAAGGAGAAGAAACATGGCTGAAGAAAAGAAAAACGGTGTTTCCGTAAAGAAATCTCATTCTCAGGGAAATCAGAAGGCCGCCTTCGTCTCCCGTCTTGAGACTAGATATCACGAAGAAATCGTTCCCGAACTCATGAAGGAATTCGGTTATTCCTCCATCATGGAGTGCCCGAAGATTGTCAAGGTCATCCTCAATATGCGTCTTGGCGAAGCCGGCGGAAACGAAAAGAACGTCGAAGAAGCTGTCAACGAGATGGAAATCATCTCTGGTCAGCATCCGGTCGTCACCAGAGCCAAGAAGTCCATTGCGAACTTCAAGCTCCGTGAAGGCGTCCCGGTCGGCGTCAAGGTCACTCTTCGCAGAGTCCGTATGTATGACTTCCTCGACAAGTTCATCTCCATCGATCTTCCCCGTGTCCGCGACTTCCGCGGTATCAACAAGGATTCCTTCGATGGCAGAGGAAATTACTCTGTCGGTATCAAGGAACAGTTGATCTTCCCGGAAATCCAGTACGATAAGGTCAATCGTACCCAGGGCATGGATGTCGTCATCGTCACCACTGCCAAGACGGACAAAGAAGCATATGCTTTGCTCTCTAAGCTTGGCATGCCCTTCGCAAAGTAATAGGAGGATAACATCATGGCTAGAAAAGCTTTAATGATCAAATGTGCCCAGCCCAAGAAGCATCCTAAAACTCAGAACTACACCCGTTGCACCCGCTGCGGAAGAGTTCATGGCGTCTTAAGACAGTTCGGCCTCTGCCGTATCTGCCTTAGAGAGATGGCCTACAAGGGAGAAATCCCTGGCATGCACAAGGCCAGCTGGTAATGAAAGGAGAAGAGTAAAATGGTCAACGATACTATCGCAGATTTGCTTACCCATATCCGTAATGCAAACCTTATGAAGAATGCGACGACTTCTCTTCCGACTTTCAAGATCGGTGTTGAAATCGTTAAGATTCTCAAAGAAGAAGGCTTCATCAAGGATTACGAAGTCAAGGAAGAAGAGGGCAAGCCCTATAAGACCTTGGTCGTCACCCTTAAGTATGATTCCCACGACAACCGTGTCCTCAACGGTATCCAGAGAATTTCCAAGCCGGGTCTCCGTGTCACGGTCCCTGCTGATAAACTCCCTAGAGTCCGCAACGGATTAGGCATCGCCATCATCAGCACCTCCAAGGGTCTGATGACTGACAGAACTGCCAGAAAACAGAACATCGGCGGCGAAGTGCTCGCCTATGTCTGGTAAGGAGGTATTCCATGTCTAGAATCGGAAGAGAACCTATCGTCATCCCGGCAGGCGTCACCATCTCCGTCAACGGAAATGTTGTCACTGTCAAGGGACCTAAAGGCGAGCTTTCTAAGAAATTCCATTCTCACCTCTCCTTCGAAGAGAGCGATGGAAAATTCCATGTCTCCCGTCCCAACGATACCATTGAAATGAAGATGAATCATGGTACCGCCAGAGCCCTTATCAATGATATGGTCAAGGGTGTCAACGAGGGATTCACCAAGACTCTCGAAATCAAGGGTGTTGGTTATCGTGCCGAAATGAGAGGCGCCGATCTTGTCTTACATGTCGGTCATTCTCATGAAGATGTCGTTCACCCGATTGACGGCGTCAAGATTTCCATCAACACCAAGAACATGGAAATTCTTGTCGAAGGAATCGATAAACAGGTCGTCGGTCAGCAGGCTGCTGTCATCCGCAACGTCCGCAAGCCGGAATGCTATCACGGAAAAGGCATCCGCTACAAAGGCGAAGTTATCACACTCCGTCAGCCCGCTTCTGCCAAGAAGTCCGCTGCCTAATCAAGGAGGAAATGAAGAATGTATACTGCGTTCAATAAGAACAAACAGAGATTACATCGTCACGTCAGAATCAGAGCCAAGATCTCTGGTACTGCCGCCTGCCCTAGAATTTCTGTCTATCGTTCCAACAAGTTCATCTATGCTGCTTTGATCGATGATGAAGCCGGCAAGACTCTCGTCTGCACTGATTCCTCCAAGCTTGGATTGGACAACCCGTCCAATTGCGAAGCCGCCACTAAGGTCGGAGAGGACTTAGCAAACAAAGCCAAGGCCCTTGGCATCGAAAAAGTCGTATTCGATCGTTCCGGCTATCTCTACCACGGACAGGTCAAGGCTCTTGCTGAAGCCTGCCGTAAGGGCGGATTAGCCTTCTAAGGAGAAATAACAATGGCTGAAGAAATCCAGAATAACGTCGCTCCGGCTGCAAACGCCGAAGTCAAGGCTGAACCGGTTGCCGCCGGTGAGAAGTCTGCTGCCGCTGGCAGAGGAAACGGAAATCGCCGTTTCGGCCAGGGTGGTCGCCGTTTTAACGGCCGTGGCAACGGCCGTGGAAGAAGAGTTGAAGAGAAGCTCTACGAAGAAAAGGTCGTAAAAATCTCTCGCGTCTCCAAGACTGTCAAGGGTGGTAAGCGTGTCCGCTTCACTGCTCTTGTCGTCATCGGTGACGGAAAAGGCAAATATGGCTATGGTCTTGGCAAGTCCAGCGAAGTACCGGATGCCATCAAGAAGTCCCTTGCTGCTGCAAAGCGCAACATGTTCAAGATGACCATCGCCAAGGGCGATACCATCACCCACGCTGTCATGGGCCACTTCGGTGCGACTCAGGTCTTCCTGAAGCCTGCTCCGGCTGGTACCGGACTTGTCGCTGGTGGTGCCGTCCGTGCCATCCTTGAGCTCGCTGGTATCAAGAACGTCTATTCCAAGATCTATGGTTCCAGAACTCAGAACAACGTCGTCAAAGCCACGGTCGATGCTCTTAATCAGCTTATGACTTATGCTGATGTCCAGGCTGTCCGTTATGGCAAAGAAGTCAAAGCCGAAGCCCCCAAGGCCGAAGCCAAGTAAGGAGGATTGAATCATGGATTTAACTAATCTTAAGATTGCCAAAGGATCCCGTCATCTTCCGAAGAGAGTCGGTCAGGGTATCGGCTCCGGTATGGGTAAGACCTCTACCCGTGGTCAGAAGGGTCAGGGTGCCCGTCAGGGCAGAAAGGTTCCTGTCGGCTTCGAAGGCGGACAGCTTCCTCTTTATCGTCGTCTTCCGAAACATGGCTTTACCAATTACGGAAGAGTAGAGTATACTATTATTAAGCTCAGTGATCTTGAAGGATTCGAGAGTGGCATTGAAGTCAGCGATACTACGCTTCTTCTTGCCGGACTCATCCGCAACCTCAACAAGCCGGTCAAGATCGTCGGTACCAATGTCACCGATGAAAATGGCAAGCTTATCGAGCTTACTAAAGTCCTCAATCTCAAGGTCCAGGCCTACACTAAGAGCGCCAAGGCAGCCATCGAGAAGCTCGGCGGTACCGCTGAAGTTGTCTCCCTTAAGGATGCCAGAATCGCTTTCAAGAAGTTCTTGACTGATTCCGAGGCGGAAACAGAGGGTAAATAATGAAAAAGGTAGCCGCATTTTTCCATAACAAGGATGTTCTGAACAGAATTCTCTTTACGTTGGCGATTTTCCTTGTCTTCAGAATTGGATCGGCTATCAAGGTACCGGGCGTCACAACGACGAGTTCTGTTTGGGATAACACCCAGAGCACCCTGTCACTCCTCAACATGATGGGTGGCGGTGCTCTTCAGAACTTCTCGATCTTCGCACTCGGTATCTCTCCCTATATCACTTCACAAATTATCATTCAGCTGTTGTCAATGGATGTCTTACCGTCTTTGACTCAGATGACAAAGGAAGGCGAGTCCGGCCGTAAAAGGCTGGACGTCGTCACCCGCGTCCTCTCCGTTGTTCTCGGTGCCGTCCAGGCTTATGGTATCACCGTCGCCTTGCAGAATAACTCGCAGGCTATCACGCTGACCGATTCGTCGGCATGGGGTTATACGAAGATTATCATCTTCATGGTGGCCGGTTCCATGGTTCTGACATGGCTTGGTGACCAGATTACAGATAAGGGTATCGGTAACGGCATTTCCATGCTGATCTTCGCCGGTATCATTTCCTCTCTTCCAAACCAGATCGTCGGTGCGTTTGAAAACTATCTGTCCAGTTCTAAGATCGACAAAGGAGACGCAACACTCATCCTTCAGGGATCGGTTCAGCTTGCCGTCTACCTTCTCGCCTTGGTTCTGATTGTCGTCTTCGTTACGTTCATTGAGAAGTCTGTCCGAAAACTGCCGGTATCCCACTCGAATACCTCCCAGTCCAACGAACTCTCCTCTCAGCAGGCATCCTTTTTGCCGATTAAGGTCAATGCTTCTTCCGTTATGCCGGTCATTTTCGCTAGCTCTATCATGGTCGCTCCGAGTATCATCATCTCGCTGTTCTCCAATGGCAATCCGCCGGCCTGGGCCGAAAAAATCGAAGAAGTCTTCAATTATCAGGCTATGACGAAATTGACGGATGATGTCAGCTTCCCATTCGGAACAATCATCTATGCCGTTCTCATCATCGCCTTCTCCTTCTTCTATGCGCAGCTCGAAATCAATCCGGAACGAATTGCAGAGAACTTCCAGACTTCCGGTACCTACATCACGGGTATCAAACCTGGAACGGAAACTGAGCGTTATATCTCCAAGGTCCTCAACCGTATGACTTTCATCGGTTCCATGGCTCTTACGGTCATCGCGCTCATCCCTGTCATTCTCTCCCTAACGGGTGCGGTTCCTTCTTCCCTCTCACTGGGCGGAACCGGTCTTATCATCGTCGTCGGCGTTGCATTAGAAGTCTACAACCAGATCAATGGTATCCTTGCTGGTCATGGATATGCAGAAAGTGAACTGTAAAATGAACAACAATCATCATGGTCTCAATATCATTCTGATGGGTCCCCCTGCCGCTGGCAAGGGAACCCAGTCGGAATTGATTGTAAAGACATACAACATTCCTCACATCTCTACCGGCGACATGTTCCGTGCCGCTATCAGTAATAAGACTCCATTGGGCCTCAAAGCCAGTGAATACATCAACAAAGGACTTCTTGTTCCGGATGAAGTTACCATTGGTTTAGTGGAGGAAAGGCTCGCTCAGGACGACTGCAAAGAGGGTTTCCTTCTTGACGGCTTTCCCAGAACGGTCCTTCAGGCAGAGGCTTTAGATAATATGTTGATGAAGACGGGAAGAAAGCTCAGCTCTGTCATTCTCCTTCTGGCGGATGATGAAGTCCTTACCGCCCGTATCACCAATCGTCGTGTCTGCCCCAATTGTGGTGCAAGCTATAACATCGAAACGAAAAAGCCGGCTCAGGACGGAATCTGTGATTCCTGCTCCAGCGGCCTGATTCAGAGAAAAGATGATACGGCCGAAGCTTTCAAGGTCAGACTCGATGCCTACAGCAAACAGACACTTCCTCTTGCTGACTACTATAGAGGAAAAGGGCTGTTGCGGGAAATCGATGCCCTTCAGGACATCGATGCTGTGTTCGATGACGTTCGGAAGGTCCTCGATGAGGTAGATGAATGAAAATCACCATCCGTAGTCCTAGAGAACAGGAGATGATGATTCAGGCAGGCAATAAGCTCGGTCAGGTCTTTGATCGGCTTCTTCCTGAGATTCGTCCCGGCCGTTCTACTTGGGAGATTGATAAGCTCGCTGACCAATTCATCCGTGAAACGGGATGCGTGCCGAACTTTGCTCTTGAGGACGGTTATCACAATGCCGTCTGTGCTTCGGTCAACGAAGTGCTGATTCATGGCATTCCATCGAAGAAGATCATTCTGAAGGAAGGCGATATCCTCTCCATTGATATGGGGAACAAAGATTCCACCGGATACAATGGGGATGCTTGTCGTACCTTCGCCGTCGGAAATGTCTCCGATGAAGCGAGTAAGCTCATCCGCTGCACCGAAGAATGTTTCTACGCTGCCTATCAGGTATGTTATCCTGGACACCATCTGTACGAAATCAGCATGGCAATCCAGAAAGTCGCCGATCGATATGGTTACTCCTTGATCAAGGATTATGGAGGACACGGAATCGGCACAACGATGCATGAAGATCCCTTCATTCCGAACTATTACAGTCCGGAGATGGGACTCGGTCCGTTCCTACGGGCTGGTATGTGCGTCGCAATCGAACCCATGGTCATGGCTGGGTCCTGTGAATACATCACACAGTCCGACGGATGGGGTATTGTATCAGCCGATCAGAGATTGACGTGCCATTATGAGAATGATGTCATCATCACCGAAAATGGACCAATCATCACATCGGTTGACTCCAATGTAAAACGACATCTAAAGGAGTTGGGGTTAAAAGCATGAGCAGAGAAGATTTCATTAAGATGGAGGGATCAGTTCTCGAATCCCTACCCGCCGAGAAATATTCGGTAAAACTCGACGGAGGTGCAGTGATCAGAGCCAGGATTTCTGGCAAAATGAGGATGAACAAGATTCGTATTTTGCCCGGAGATCGCGTCACTGTCGAAATCTCCCCGTACGATGTCACCAATGGCTGCATTGTATACCGATATAAGTAAAGAAAAGGAGAATACTAACCATGAAAGTTAGAGCTTCAGTCAAGCCGATCTGCGATAAATGCAGAGTCATCAAGCGTAAGGGACGTGTTATGGTCATCTGCTCCAATCCGAAACATAAGCAGAGACAAGGCTAAAGAAAGGATTTAGGGAATTATGGCTAGAATCGCTGGCGTTGATATTCCGAATGACAAGCAGTTGGTTTATTCCCTCCGTTACATCTACGGAATCGGACTCACCACTGCCAAGAAAATTTGTGCTGATGCGAAAGTCGAAGGCACCAAGAGAGTGAAGGATTGCTCTGAGGAAGAACTCACTGCTGTCCGTAACGAGGTTGCCAAGTATGTCGTCGAAGGTGATCTTAGAAGACAGGTCGCTCTTGATATCAAGAGACTTCAGGATATCGGAACCTACCGTGGTCAGAGACATAAGAGAAATCTTCCTTGCCGTGGTCAGAGAGATAAGACCAATGCCCGTACCTGCAAGGGTCCGAGAAAGACCGTCGCCAACCACAAGAAGGCTACGATGTAATCTGGGAGGATAATTCAAAATGGCAGATAAAAAGAAAACTACAATTCGTAAGAAGAAAGCCAAACTTACTTTTACGAAGGGCGTTGCACACATCCACGCCTCTTATTCCAACACCATCATCTCCATCTCCGATGAACAGGGCAAGGTCATCGCTTGGGCTTCTGCTGGTACCAGTGGCTATACCGGTTCCAGAAAGTCCACTCCGTTTGCCGCTCAAATCGCTGCTGGAAATGTTGCCAAGAGCTGTGTCGACAGAGGACTCAAGTCTGTTGATGTTGAAATCAAGGGTCCTGGCCCGGGCCGTGAAACTGCTGTCAGAGCTCTCGAAGCTGCTGGCCTCAAGGTTCTCTCTATCGCAGATGTTACCCCGATTCCTCACAATGGCTGCCGTCCGGCCAAGAGACCTCGTGGCTAAAATCTGACGCATAAAGGAGAACTTGGAATGAAAGAATTCGAACAGCCGAAATTTGACATCAGCAAGTCTGATGTCTCCGATAATACTGGTCGCTTCACCATTGCTCCTCTTGAAAAAGGATTTGGTGTCACCATTGGCAATGCCATGAGAAGAGTTCTTCTCTCTTCCCTCCCTGGTCTTGCCGTCTATTCCGTCGAAGTCGAAGGTGCCCGTCATGAGTACACTCCGTTAGAAGGCGTAGTAGAAGATCTGACCCAAATCATCCTCAACATCAAGAATCTTGTTCTGAAGGACATCTCCGATGAGGAGGATGTTGACTACAAGCTTCTGCTTGAAGTCAGCGCCAAAGAAGATAACAAAGAAGGAAAGGAAGTCAAGGCCGGCGATATCGTCTGCCCTGGCACCGTCTCTGTCGTCAACCCTGATATGGTTCTCTGCCATCTTGCTACAGGCGGACATATCAAGGCCGTTCTCCATGCCCGCAAGGGCCGTGGATTCGTAACTGCCGAAGATAACAAGAGCTCCTCTTGGGCCATCGGCAGAATCGCCGTCGATTCGAACTTCTCTCCTATTGAGAAGGTCGACATCGAAGTCGAACCGTTCCGTGTCGGACATGATGCCAGCTACGAAAAGCTTGTCATCCATGTTGATACGGATGGCAGTATGGACGCTGTCGATGCCGTCGCTCTTGCTGCCAAGATTCTCGATGAGCACTTCAAGGTCTTCGAAGATCTTAACGATGCTGTTAAGAACGCTGCTGTCATGTCTGTCAGCAAGGAGAAGACTGAGAACAAGTTCAACTCTATGATGTTGGAAGATCTCGACCTCAGCGTCCGTTCTTACAACTGTCTTAAGAGAAACGGTATCAAGACCGTCCAGGATCTCTGCAATATGAAGGAATCCGAATTGATGACTGTCCGTAACCTTGGTAAGAAGTCCTATAAGGAAATTCTTGACAAGCTTGCCAGCTTCAATCTCTCCCTTCAGCGCGACGACAACACCAAGAAGTAAAGTGAGGTAAACTACTATGGGTACTATTGGTAGAAGAAATGTACACGGCAAAGGCGGTGTCCGCTTTAAGGCCGGTTATACTTCCGACAAAAGAAAGAACATGCTGAGAAATGTCGTTTCCCAGCTCATCATCACCGGAAGCATCGAAGTCACTCTGACCACGGCAAAGCGTGCTCAGCAGGAAGCCGAAAGACTTGTCACCTATGCCAAGGCCGGCGATCTTGCAAGCAGAAGACTTGCTGCTGCTTTCGTTAGAGAAAGCTTCATCGATCCCAAGACTGGAAAGAATGCTCTCCAGAAGCTCTTCGATGTCTATGGACCGAAGTATAAGGACAGAAATGGTGGATACACCAGAGTCATCAAGACCATCAATCGTCGTGGTGACAATGCCCCGATGGCAATCCTTGCCTTCGTCGACTAATCAATGATAAAAGGGGGCTTCGGCCCTCTTTTTTCTTGAGCAAAAAAAGTAAACACATTGAAAAGCGATGGAAAAAGTAGACGCGAGTATTTACTGAACCCGAAGGGTTACTTACCATACCGAGGCATTGAGACGTAAACCTACATTTTCAGCCGCTATAAAACTACTATTTTATGCTTACCCTTCTTCGCTGCCTTCGGTCATTTCCTGGCCTTTTCTCTGATAGACGAAGACAGTCCTTCTGTCAGTATACCATTG
>CAKVBX010000023.1 GCA_934725685.1 uncultured Bacilli bacterium | reverse complement strand
TAGGAATCCCGGAGGGCCGGCTTCCCATAATGGATTCCTTTTCTTTTTGCAAGGATTTCTTTCTTGCGATTGCCATAAAAAGAGAACGGCGAAAAGAGACGGATATCGGCTATAATAATAGCTAGAATTCTATGAAAAGAAAAACAAGCTTTCCAAAACTCCATCGACGTATCTTCCATACCCTTTTTCTCATTCCGTCTTTCTTTCTTTTCATCGTGTCACTCGTGACTTCTATCAGCACCTCCGTTCTGTACAAGAACAGTTTCGATTCCTCCTTCCGGAGACAGGTCTCCACCATCACCTCCCGATTCGAAATCGGATTTTCTCAGTGGGATGCCAATGCCGAAGCATTGAGTGAGAACTCATCCTTCCAGTCCGCCTGCGAATCAAAGGACGAAACCATCATCGCAAGAAGCCTACGTACTCTTACCAATTCCAATTCTGCTTTCTTAGGTTGTCTTTATTATCACGACAATTCCGTCATCACTTCCGCCGATATCTCCGGAGCACCGAGTTCAAGGGAGCTCTTCGCATTAGCAGATATCAAAGCTTTCTATCAAAGCGATAGGACTTCGTACGTTTCCATCAGAAATGAGGCGATATCCTCCGCCTATTTCACCTCCCCATATCAAAAAAAACAGGGGATGTTCTCTTTGTTCCATAAAGTCTTTTCTTCCGATAGCAGCCTTCTCGGGCTTCTTGAGATTGACCTCAGAACGAGCGAGGTCTACAACCGTTTTCTTTCGGTCGACAGTGTCAAATTCATGGAAGGAGCCGTCGTTCATCTCTGTGACGGGAACAACGTCCTCATCCGCCCGGAAGAAAACGATGTTCCGCTTCCGGACAAGGATACAGATACGGAAAAACCGGTTCCGTTCCATTCTGATTATCTGATGGAAAAGACCTTTGAGAATTCCATCCTGAAAGACGATCTTCCGAACTTTTCCTTCTTCGTTCTCGTCCCGAAAAAGGGACTGAGAAATACAATCCTGATTCTGACGTCCTCAATTCTCGCCGCTGACGTCCTTCTCATCCTCTTCTTCTATTTCCTCGCCGGAAAGATGGCGGACAAAGACTGCAGACGGCTCGATGCTATTTCTGAGGAGATGAAGAAGGATGCAGAAGAGGAAGCCTGATGACCGTCATCGTGCCTTCTCCGACCTTGGAAGTCACCTGCATTCCGTAGGATTCCCCATATTCGAGACGGATACGTTCCTCAACATTGTATAGACCGAATCCGGTCGACTTTCCCGAGTCTTCCGGATTTTTCTTTTTCTCGAACAGATTGTCTGGAACATCAAAGCCGATGCCATCGTCGATGACGATATATTCAAAGTAGCCATCTCCTCTTCTCGTCGCAATCTTCAGCATCATTTTCCCTTTGTCCGGATCGAATCCATATTTGACGGAATTCTCGACGACCGGCTGAAGAATCAGTTTCAGGGTCCGTTCATCCCTCAGGGTATCATCCACATCGAAGGAATAATCGAAACGGTCTGGAAATCTCGCACTCTGGATTTCCAGGTAATGTTTCGTAATCTCCAATTCCTCTTTCACGGCGATGATTTTATCGCCGGAATGGAGGGTAAGGCGGAAGAATTTGGCAAGCGACATGACCAGGGAATCAATTTCCTTCTCTCCGCTGATTTTGGCAAGCCAGGAAATCGTATCGAGTGTGTTATAAAGAAAATGAGGCTTGATCTGCATCTGAAGAGATTCCAGTTCAAGGATTCTCTGTTTGTTCATCTTGTCCATGTTGTCTTCCATCAGTTCCCGGATTCTATCCATCATTTCATGATAGGAATCCTCGAGCTGATCAATTTCGTCATGGTTTTCTTTTGCCACGGCAGGAACAGAATACGACGACAGAAGATTCTTATCGATGCCGGATAGTTCTTCCGATAACTCGGTCAGCGGCTTTGTGATTTTCCTCGACAGAACGAAGGAAGAAACGACAGAGATGGCAAAGGCGACAATTGTGAACCCAATCAGAATATAGGTCAGTACCGAAAGGAGTCCGAAGACCGAGGAATAATCCTGAATCGACACAATCTGCCATTGGAAAGCGAACGAATTCCTGAGATTCTTCATCGTATGGATGGTGATATAACTGTCCACATTTTCAAAGGAAGTATGGAGCGTGCTCTGATCCCTGTCGATGCCGGTATCGATGCCGTTGATGACAACGGCGCCGAGTTCGCTCGCGTTGTTGGAAAGAACGACATTCCGTTTGGAATCGATGATCATGTTCTTGTCGAGACAGACGACAGAATCGACAATCTGCATCAGTCGTTCTCCGTTCAGATACATGAAACAGGCCGACTGATTCTCTTCGACCTTCTTCCCGAGGACTAAAAACGATCCCGTCTCGTTATAAGTGGAGAGACAATAGGAAATCGGATATTGGCTGTCTGATTCGTGCAAGACACGGTTGAGGATGCTTTTGGAAATTTCGGGAAGTACGATTGTCTCCTCGCTCTTCGCATAGATGGCATCTTTTCCGCTCTGGCAATAGGAGATGCCTTCAAAGAGAGAGCGGGAGAAAGGCTGTTGGACATAGAGACGCTGAAAAAGCTCTTCCGGATTCGAACTGGCATGGAGCGAGGCGAGATTGTCTTCCGAGAAGATACTGATGCTGACATAGTTGGCATCTTCGATGAGAGAAGTCAGAGAATCATCTAGGGTGTCATGCTTCGCCTTATTGTCGGCATCGATGTTCTCTTTCTGATAGTTGTAATAAATAAGGGAAATCGTCGGCACCATCAAAACAGCGATACCTAAGACAGATAGGCAGAGTGCTAAAAGGATCCGTGTGCGGAAAGAGCGCTTTTTCATTCCGTATACTCACTCGGGGAGACACCCACCCGCTTCTTGAAAACGCGAGAAAAATACTTCTCATCGTTGTAGCCAACTTTATCTGCCACTTCGTTGACACGGAACTTGCCTTCCCGAAGAAGTTTCTTGGCGATGGCAATCCGGTAGTCCGTCAGAATATCATTGAAGGTTCTTCCCAATGATTTCCGTAACAGATGCATCAGATAAGAATCCGAGACATTCATCATCTCGGAGACGGCAGAGACGGAGAGATCATCCTGATAATGCTGAGAAAGGATACGATAGAAATCCTGAATGGCAACATAATGGCGGTTGGACAGATTGCTCTTCTTTTCGATTTCGATGGTGTTGAAGCCATAGTAGAGTTTATTCTTGATGCATTCTTTGTCGATGGAATAGGCACGTGAGATTTCAATCGGAGAGGAATAGGAGGCCAAGGCACCGGTGAAGATAGTGTCCGTCTTCTCTTCCAAAAGAGAGAACGCACGCATCAAAGTCGATAGGACTTTCTCCATATCCGAGGAATCAAGGAAAAGATAATAGGAATTTTCTTCCGCCCGTTCCAGGAAAGCAATTCCTTCATCCGAAAGAGCAGAAGCAAGAAGATGCCCGGCTTCTTTGAGCGGATAGTTGTCTTCTTTGTTTTCCTTCTTCAGAAGGAACAAAATACCGGAAGGATACACCTTGAACGAGAAATTTTTCTCACTTTCGAGAAATTCTTCCTTCGTGATGTTATGGAAAAGGCGATAGAAGAAATCGGATTCCATGACGGAAAGATTTTCCTCCATAGATTTTCTTCTCTCCTCCTCTCTTCTCTTCGTCTTAAGATGAAGAATTGCCTCTTGTGTGACCTTCAGGAGTTCGTCGTTATCGACCGGTTTCAAAAGATAGGAGAAAATACCGGACCGATAGGTTTCCACCGCATAATCGAACTCTTTATAAGCAGTTAGAACGATGATTTCCCCTTCGAAACCATCCTTCCTCAGCTCCTTCACAAGATCAACGCCGCTGAGCCCAGGCATACGAATATCAGTGAGAACCAGATCCGGTTTCTTCTTCCGTATCATCTCCAATCCCCGCTTTCCGTCCTGGCACGTAAAAGCCACTTCCACATCGATTGTGGACCAATCAACGGCTTTGGCAAGACCGAGACAAGTGAGATACTCGTCATCCAGGATTCCGATTCGATACATGATTCACGTTTTCGAAAAAATATAGGCAGCTTAGCTGCCTATATTTTACTACAAGACAATACGGAAATTAAGCGTGATAGACGGTTTCGTAGACGGCGTTATAGGTAGGACGACAGGCAAGAAGTGTGACAGACTCAAAGGTGAGAATGCCGCCGGCCGCATCGGAATAATGAAGATGGGCCTCGCCATTTAAGGCAACTCCGGAAGCAGAAAGATCGATGAGAATGGTTTCGCCTTCCGCAGAGATTGCGTGATGGATAGCAGGAACGCTTCCGTCTTCGAGAACCAACTGATTGCGGGCGGAATTGTTATCGGTGTTGTACCACCATTCACCCTGGCCATTGCCAATACGGAGATTATCGAGCGTAGCCTTTCCATCGCCTTTCACTTTCAGCTTCAGATACAGCTGATCGGCGGAAGTGCGTTTATTACCGAGCCATCCGATATAGGTATAACCGTTGGCACTCGTAGCCTTGTTCTCAATTCCGAGATTATATTCCGTGGCTTTTGCAGTGAATCCGGCAAAAGAGACCAGTTCGATGGATCCCTTTGCGGTTTCATTCCCGAAATGGGCATAGAATTCCTTCTCGGTTCCGTCATATTCCCAGCCGGAATCCTCGATGGAAATATAGAAGGTCTCGCCTTCAGCGGAGATGACATGATCAGCGTCGATTTCATGGCCATACTGGTCAAAAATCTGATGATCCTTAACCCAACGGACATCGCCGGCATAGGCAAAGCGGACAGTCTGAAGCGTCGCCTCTTCGCCATCACCTTTCAGAGTAATTCCGACAACAGGAGCGGCAGTATTGAAGCCTTCACCGCCGGCATAACCAGCGAGGCTTTCAAATTTTTTGTTAACCGTTTTGGTCTCACCGACCTGCTCCAAATCAAGATACTCATTGGCGAAGAAAATCTCATCAATCATGAATTTGCCAGTACCAGAATAATAGAGATCCATGGTGTTGGAGACAGCGGCTCCCATTTCAGAGAGATCGAGAACATAGAGGGAGAATCCGTTTTCACTCGCGTAAGGAGTATCGAGGGATCTCACACCATAGCCGGCCTTCCAGTCATTGGCATAATAAGCGTTACCATTATCGACAAAGCGGAAGTTATCCATGGTGGCACCATCTTCCATCTTCACAGAGAAGACAAGGAAATCTTCATTGGTTCTTGCATGCTTGTCACTGCCGATCTTGAGGTTGACATAATCGTCAGCAGCAAGCGTAGTGGCATCGATGACGGCCTTGCTGCCATCGATGGTGATCTTGTCAGAGTTGTTGTAGGAAAGGACATAATCAAGGCCGGCATTCTTTACGACCTCAGAAGCGTTGGAAGCTTCATAATCGCCGTTGATTCCAGTCTGATTTCTGTTGAAGTCATCGAAGACCTTGCGGTTTCTGACATCGATGACAGGATACTCTTCGGCAATGCGGCTGATCAAATCGGAGAAGAAAATCTGATCGACGCTGACTTCGGTCGTGGAAGTGATGCGGATAGCAGTCACAGCACCTGTGAAGCCGGACTTTTCGAGGTTGATGACGAGAGGATTATAGCTATTCTTGAGAGCGCTGGCGACAGCATTTCCTTCGCTGTTCTTCAAGTCAGCCCAGGCTTTGGTCGTGACATTGGAGCCTTCGATGAAGGAAACGGAAGTTCCGGTCGTATCGCCCTTGATGTCGAGGACAACATTGGAAAGCTTCTGATCGGCAGTGAAAGACTGCGTGAACGTACCGGCGTTCTTGATGACCGCATGACGGTGGATGATTTCGCCGGTGGAATCTCTCCACCAGAGGTTCGGATCGCCGTCATTTGGTTTAGCATGTTCGAAATTGTCGAGGATGACATCTTCGGCGCCTTCCTTACGAAGGAAAACAGATTCGATGTCAATGGTGCAGTCGGCATTGCCGGCGGCATAGAGATGGAAGCCGAGAATCTCATCGAGGACCTTCAGAGAAGAATATCCGCCATCCTTGGTGGCATAAGGAGTCTCCTCGTTCTCGAGGGTCGCCATCGGAGAAATGACGAAATCCTGATATTCGCCGGAAAGGGTAGGAAGAGCTTCACCATCCGGATCTTTGGCCTTAGAGAGGGCAATCGGGAAGGTCTTATAGTCATCGGAACCACGGAGGGCAAGGACGAGATGATTGTTGTCGATGGTCTTGCTGTCGGCAAGTCTCATACGGAAGCCGATGGAATAGCCTTTGTCGATATCATAGGCGCCGGTCGCAGCCTTATAAATGGAGGCATCTTCGCTGACCGGGGCGACATCGTTGCTGGTGTTGACACGGACATGGAGATAGGGGACTTTCACCTGAGTGGCATCACCGGTGAAAGCATTGTCAGCGGCAGGAGCAGAGAAATCGTTGACCATCGTATCGGAAGCGGACTGATAAGAACGGACTTCGGCGCCTTCGGCAAGACTTTCCTCTTCTGCAGCGTCCTTTGTCGGAGCAGGGACGGAATCGTTAGAAAGGTCGGGTGCGAGGTTGTCATAGCCTTTATCCGGATTCGGTTCCGTCGGCTTAGTCGTCTCCGTCGGCTTAGTCGTCTCCGTCGGCCTGGCCGTATCGGTCGGAGTCTCAGAAGTCTTGTCACCACAGGCGACAAGTCCGCCGGCCATTGCGAATAAAGCCAGCAACGTCACAACATTTTTCTTTGTTAATTCCTCCTATTTGGTACAATGAGATTATTTTCCGTAGACATTGAATTCGGACAGCTGCGCTCCGTAATTGCCGAGAGCACTGTTCGTATTGATGACAATTTTGATGAAGCGCGCCTTGATGTTTTTGTCTTTGACATCGATTTTGTTCATATTTCCTGATTCTGGATTGAACGTGTAATCCGTTGCCGGAGCAAGAACCTCAAACGTCGTCTTATCCTTCTCGAAACTGGTGTTGGAGTCGGAGTAGAGAATCTCGATATTCTCCACCCTGGTAGTCCAAGCCATGTTGCCGGGAAGGAACATGACGATACAGTTGAGCGTATAGACATTGGCAAGATCGATGACGACTTCAGCCGGGAGCGACTTAGATTCATAATAGGATGTTCCGTCCTTATTGCCGTCAACAAGTCTTTCGACATTGTAAACATCATTATGTTCCGTGGAGTAGACGATGGATTTGTTATAAGTGAGGGAAGGCTGATAGAACTCAATTTCGGAGACGGTCAGCTTATTGGCGTAACCCAGTCCGCTCTTGCGGAAGAAACGGAGCTGGAGTGCGAGATAATTGGTGGCCGTGAAATTGATGTCGACATAATTGCCGCTTGTCGGCGTGATTTCATAATCCGTAGCAGAAAGCAGTCTCACGAAGTTCGGATTCTCGGTGACGCCGTCCGACTTCATCTTCCTTGCATAAAGTGAGATATTGTAGCGATGGAAAATCGGATTGTTCTTGTCTTCAAGGACTCTTAAGACTCCGAGATTGGTCAGTTCTCCGAACTCGACCGTCACGGCGATGAACTCATCCTCTTCGCCGGTATAATCCTTGAAAGCGATGGATTCTTCTCTGTTTCCGTCGATCAGCTTATTTCCATTTCCGGAGGCATAATCGCCGGTCTTGTCATCATACTCAGCTTTGTTGGTCGTACCTTTTCCGTGGGTGACAGTAACCTTTGCCTTATCAAAGGTACTCTTCTCTCCGATATAGGCAAGGCTGTCTGGCTGGCGGAGCATCTCAGGAACGCTAATGCCCTCCTGCTGGATGCCTTCCTTATTCGTCACTTCCGGAGAAGTGCCCTCCGCCTCGTTCTTATAAGCAAGAGTGAGCATCGCACCAGCCGTTTCCTTATTATCCTTATAATAGGTATTGTTGACATAAGTGTTCTTTGTCATCTTCAGTGCCGATTCGGAATTGCATTTCTTTCCGGCGATGACGATATTTTCAAAGGTCACATTGTCAATGGAGGATTCTTCACTTTCACCCTGCATTCTCGAAAGGATGGAGTCTTTGAGGGAATTGACCTTGATGTTCTTGAAGGTGACATCTTTGATTTTTCCTCTTCTTCCTTCCGACTTGGTCCATTCCGGATTGAAGGCAATGGTCATATCAATGAGGAAATCATTGATGCCGTCATCCTGAACATCTCCTAACATCGAACCGTCTTCGAGAGTGATGTTTTCGTAATGGACGCCGGTGATGGTCGCATCGTCGCAATTGTGGATTGACATGCATGCTTTATGGAAATTGTGGATGACCGTGATGTTCTTGAAGGTGATGTTGTCCATTGTCGGTCCGTTGGTCTCATAACCCACTTCCATACTCTGTGCGAGGTCGGTCCAGACACTGACACCGTCGAACGTGATGTCCTTTGTCGTTCCGCGGTTGACATTCTTGACGACGAGGGAATCGTCCCAGGTACGGATGAATCCACCTTTGACATAAGTGTTCTTGCAGGACTGCAAGGAGATGCCATCGCCATTCGGCCTTGCCGAGATGACTCTGAGGTTTTCGATGCTGATATCTTCGGAGTCTACCATAGCGACAGCCCATCCGGCAGGATCAAGCAGAGTGACTCCTTCGATCTTCACATTCTTGCAACGCTGCAGTTCGATCGGGATTTCCTTTTCACTTGCGCTGCGTCTTTCATAGATTTCGCCGTCGATGATACCTCTTCCCCGGATGGTGATGTTCTCTAAGTCAGCGCCGAGCGCCTGTCCGTAGAGATAGCTTCCTCCTGCGAGATAGATAGTCTGATTGGAGTGAAGCGGAAGAGAATCGACTTTGTAGACACCGGGTCCGAAATAAAGGATGTTGTCATCTTTCTTCGCCTCTTCTTCCGTGATGGGGTTCTCTTCTGGAAGAGAGGTGAAGAGGTGGATTGCTTTCTTGGAATCATCGTTGTACTCGACGACATAGTTCGTCGGATTGTCAAGATCGAATTCGATCGTGTTGCCGGAGAAGGTCGTCTGGATTCCGTAATCGAGAGGAGAGACTTTGCAGGAAGTCACGGTCTCAGGGACTGTGACCTTCACATGGACCTTCCCTTCGAAATCGAAGATGGAAACCGGAGCTTTGTCCTGAGAGTATTCCCAGGTGAAGGAACGGCGATGATTGACTCTCGTCTCATAGACGAAGATATCATTGTCATCGACTTCGACCTTGGCAAGACTGGAGCTTGTGAAGATAGAAGGCCCGGGATAGGTGACAAGACGGGTCTTTGTAACCGTATTTTCAGGAATGATGAGATTGGCCTGGCTTCCGGCATTGTTTCCGCCGTTCTCCGTACTGGAAGTATCGGAACCTTTGGAACATCCGGCCATGACCATCATTGCGACAAGCATTGAAATACAGAAATGTTTATGTAGCGCTTTCATATGACCTCCATTGTGCTTATATTGTAGTTGATAAACCGCTTTCATTGAATTGCATAAAACTGCATATAAGTGTAAAAAACTGCTTTTCGTCGATATCAGGAGACATACTCCACAAAAGAGGAATAACGGCCCGCCACCTCCTCCAAGGTGGTTTTCGAAACAGAGGAAGCACCTGTCGCCTCGTTTTCTGTCGCATTGACAGAGAAGTCATCGACATAGGAACCGACGGAAAAAGAAGCAGCATTCACTTTCGTTCCGTTGAGGGAAAAATCCGTGATTTTCACTCCACTCACCCTATGGGCAGTATGGTCTCTTTCATCGAGGCTTCCTTCAATCAACATAATTCCTTCCTTTCCGGTCACCTTGATGTTCTCCATTATGACAAAAGAGACAGAACCAAGTTTTGTCGTTTTCCAATTGTCAGACCAAATAGAAGAATGCTTCACGTTGAATTCAAGGAGTTTGCCGTTTCCATCTCCCTGACCCATATCGGCATCCTCGACCGTGATATTCTTATAGGACACCGCGTTGATGTTTGCGTTGTTGGCATTGTGGATGGAAAATACGGCATGATGATAGGCGTGGAGTATCGTAATATCCTCAAAGCGGATATCCTTCATGACTTCCCCGATTGTCTCATACCCGACTTCCATACTCTGCGCAAGATCCGTAATCAGAATGCAGTCATGAAAATAGATGTTCTCCGTCGCTCCTTCCTGGGAGTAGTTTCCGTACTTCGGATAGTTCTTGACGACTAGAGTGTCGTCAAAGGTCCGGACAAAAGAATTCTTCACTTCCACGTTCTTAGAGGACTGCACGGAGATGCCATCTCCGTTGGCACGGGAGGTGATGATTTTGACATTGTCGACAAGCGCTTTATCGAGAAAATAAAGATTGAGACACCAGCCTGCCGGATCAAGGAAGATTACATCCTGAATCGTGACATTTCTGCAGTACTGAAAATCAATGGGAATCTGACGTTCATTTGTCGTAGCGTTCCTTGTGAAGACGGAGCCGTCGATGATGCCATGACCGAGGATTTTCACATTCTCAAGGGAATAGGCAAAGAAGGAGGCGCGGACAACGGCCCCCTCTTCGAGATAGACGGTTTTTTTCTGATCCGTCAGCCGAATCGTATTATCGACGGGAATCCGGCTATCGTTACCATGGTCGTGAATTCCTTTTGCAAAATATAGGACAGAGGAATCGTTCTGATAGATTTTCTCTTCCCCTTCCCTGTAATCATCCACGAAAAGATGGAGTGTCTTTGTCATATAGTCATTGAACTCGACGGTATACTGACCGCTCTCATGGATATAGAAGGAAATCGTACGGTATTCCTTGTCGAGTTCAAGCCCGATTGCAGAACTCAGAGGACGGATGACCGGATCGCGATAAATCGGATGTTTCAGTTGAATGGTCACTTTCACATAACCGGCTAGACGAAGGGAGAGAACGGCATTGTCTTCTCTCGCATTCCCGATTGCCTTGAAGGTGTGGGAAGTATCCACTTTCACCCGATAAGGCGTCACTTTCCGCTGATTCAGATAGACGCGGTATTCCTCAAAGGCCATTTCTTCCACCGCATCGGCATACGATACGACACTATCCAGCTTCCCTTCTTCCTTTTTTCCTTCCTTCAGAAAATCGGAAGGGAGGATGTAGTATCCTTGCTCATCCTTAACAAAGGTTCTCTCTTCTGTTTTCATCTCAGTCTTCTCCGCCTCCGTATCTCTTTCTTCTGTCATGTTTCCACCACCGGAAATACCTCCCGAGAAACAGGAGGTCAGAAAAAGGAAGAGAGAAAAGAGAAAGAATGTCTTCTTCATGAAAGAAGGCTTTCCTCCGTCGCCTCATCGAAGAGATGGAGACTTCCCGCCTTAAAACCGAAGCGAACGGTCTCGCCGATTTCCTTAGGATAACCCTTCTCAACGGAGAGGACAAAATCCTGCTCCAGTCCTTCGAGATGAAGATAGAGAATCGTCTCATCGCCGAGGTCCTCTTTCAGAGTCAGGGTCGCCGTGAGGGCGTTCTCCTCTCTGAGTTCACAGGCATTCGGACGGATGCCAAGCACGGCATTCCCCGCCTTGAAGAATTGGAAATCAGTCATCGGAATCAATGTCTCGGTACCGAGACAATTCACCTTGACATTTCCGCCTTCCTCCTGGATTTCACAGGGGAGAAAATTCATCTGAGGTGTGCCGATGAAACCGGCGACAAACTTATTCTTCGGATGATCGTAGATTTCATCCGGCGTACCGATCTGCTGGATCTTACCATCCTTCATGCAGACAATCTTCGTCCCCATCGTCATCGCTTCCACCTGGTCGTGTGTGACATAGACAAAGGTAGTCTTGATTTGGTTGTGAAGCTTGGTAATTTCGGTTCTCATCTGCGTTCTCATTTTGGCATCGAGATTGGAGAGCGGCTCATCAAGAAGGAAGACTTCCGGTTTTCTGATAAGCGCTCTTCCTAAGGCGACGCGCTGCTTCTGGCCGCCGGAAAGTTCGCTCGGATAACGCTTAAGATAAGGAGTGAGTCCTAAAATTTCTGCAATGTTCTCGACCCGTTCCTTGATTTCGGCCTTGGAATAATGGCTCTTGAGATAATGGCTGTAGAAGACCTTGTCATAGAAGGAGAACATGGCATCACGGAATTTCTTTCCGGTCTTTTCCCGGACAAACGGCGTATCCCGGTGGAACTTATAGTTCTTGAGCGGGAAAGCGATATTCTTGAAGACGGTCATCTGCGGATATAGGGCATAATTCTGGAAAACCATGGCGAGATTTCTGTCTTTGGGTTCCTCGTCATTGATCCGTTTACCGTTGATATAGATGTCACCGGAGGAGATTTCCTCAAGTCCGGCAATCATACGGAGCGTCGTGGATTTTCCGCATCCGGAAGGACCGACGAAAACAAGGAATTCCCGGTCGTCGGCTTCCATGGTGAAGTCATCGACCGCCTTGGTTCCCTTGGTGTATTCCTTACAGACATGGAAGAAGACGATTCCCTTCTCTGCGAGCTTCACAAGTTCGGAAAGGGACTGAATGCGATAATCGGCTCTGTTATAGCCGTACGCTTCTCCCCGATAGGCAATCGAGGTGAAGTTGCCGCGGTTTGCGGCATCGATGCCGGCCTTGGCATCCTCGATGACGGCGCACTGATAGGGCTGTAAGGAGAGCATCTTGGCCGCCTTGAGGAAGACTTCCGGATTCGGTTTCGGATGGACGAGTCCGATGCCGTCACTGATGGCATCGAAATAATCTGTCAGTCCGACTTTCTGAAGGATAAGCCTTGTATTCTTCGAGGAGGAGCCGATGGCAAGCTTTACCCCATTTTCGTGCAACGTCTTAAGGGTGGTTCTCGTCTCTTCCGAGACGTCTTCAGGAGTCAACTTTTCAATCAAAGAAACATAGATGCCGTTTTTCTTCTCCGCCAAGGCAAGCTTCTCTTCCTCAGTATACTGTTTGGTGGCACGCTCTAAAATGATTTCCAAGGAAGCCATTCTGGAGACGCCGCGAAGACGGTTGTTGATTTCCTCATCAAAATAGATGCCTTCATCATCGGCCATCTGTTTCCAAGCCTGGTAATGGAGCTTATCCGTGAAGACTAAGACTCCGTCAAGGTCAAATATCAATCCTCTGATCATTTTGTCATCCTCCTTTTTTCTGTCAGCTCATCATCTTTCATCGTCAGGGTATAGACCCCGTCTTCTCTCACTTCATTCCATCGCACCGCTCTGATGCCTTTATGGAGATGTGGATGATAGCTCACGCCGTCATATCCCATCATCCCGTAAAGGAAGGAGAGATAGGCGCCTCCGGCTGCCGCCATGTGGAGACCTCCGATATAGATACCGCCGGCATATTCCTTGTTCTTTCCGGAGATATCCGTAAGGGAGGATTTTTTCATAAAGCGGTAGGCTTCTTCTCTTTCTCCAAGCCGGAAGGCAGTAAGAGCATGCATAGAGGCAGAAAGCGAACTTCCATGCTCCGTATAGGCTTTATAGAAATCATAATTCTTTTTTTGAATCTCCATCGGGAAGAATTCCGGATGGAGAGCAAGAAGAGATACGACATCAGCCTGCTTTATGACTCTCGTCTTCGAAGCCGGTCCTTCTTTTCCGCCCCAATACTGATTGGCGGAAGTCAGTCTCTTTCTCACATCCTCGATGGTGCAGTCCTCCAGTTTCAGATAACCATCGAACTGTTCGATGATTCCGTCTTTATCGGGAACAGGAAGGAAGAGGTTATCCCGGAAGTCCTGAATTTCGGCGAGATGCTTCTTCATGGAAGAATAGAACGGAAGAGCTTCGATTTCCTCTTTGCTCAGCATGGAAAGATAGGAGAAGAAGATTTCGACTGCCATCTTCGCCTGATAATCCGTAAAGGCGTTATCATCCACTCTCTCATGATATTCGTCGGGTCCGATGACATCACGAAGATGATAGACTCCATCATTATCCTTGACCGCATAGGAAGTATAGAAATGTGCGATTTCGTAAAGCATCTCCAGCCCGCCATCGAGAAGCAACTGCTTCTCCGGATAGCGTTTCATATACTGGTCGAAAGCGATGGCGACATCGGAAGAGATATGGATTTGCTTATCGATGAAATAGGTACGGATTCCTTTCCCGGTCTTGGGATCGGTGACAGAATACATCGTACAGGCTTCCCTTCCGTCTTCCTGGCTTTCCCAGGCATAGAAGGCACCTTCCGTATGGAAACGTGCCGCCTTCTCTTTGGCGCCTTTAAGTCCGTGGATGCGATAAAGAATCAGATTTCTCGCTTCGTCTCTATCATAGAAGAGATAATAGGGAAGCAAGAAGATTTCGCTGTCCCAGAAGGCAGCGCCTTTGTAGGTCTGCCCGGAGAAACCTCTCGCAGAGATGGAAGTGCAGTAGGTTGAGGCATGGGAGACAAGAAGGTAGTTGCAGTAATCCAGTGCCGTCTGCATCTGACTGTCTCCGTCGATTTCGATTCTGGCCAAAGAGAAGCGTTCCTTGAAGGCTTTCTCATGCTCTTCCTTCAACGTTTCATACGAGAGGGAGAAGACCTCATTGTTTTCCTTTTCATCAGGAACCTCCCCGAAGAAGGACGAATAAACATAGCATAGAAGTTCAAAGGAAATGGTTTCTCCTTTTTTTATCGAAATACAATAGACATTCGTTCTGTCATTATATTTTGTTCCAGAAGGAGTGATTTTCAGAAATTCATCCGCTGTTTTCTCTTCGTTGGTGATGCCGTGGAATGAAATCATTCCGGCCTCATTAGCAAACTTCATCTCCTTGAAATGCGGGCCGTTGATATCGGTGACCTTTTCTGCCATTCCGAAAACAAAGGTATACGTTCCTTCCTTCTTCGCCTGAAAAGAAATCTTTTCGGCGATGAGTTTTTCTCTTACCCTAGAAGCAAAGCGCTCCGTTCTGAGAATGCCGTTAGCGGAAACAGAATGACGATAGTAGACCCCTTTTTCTAAATCGAGGGTCTGCGTTGTCTTCTGAAAGGTAACCTTTCTCCCCTGATAAGTCAAAGCAAACGTGAAGGGATTGGGATAGGCAACCGGTTCTCTCCACTTATCCTGATACTGATCGTAAAAGCCAACCATGGAAAAGCAGGGAAGACCGGTCTTCTCCTCTTCTTCCAGGGTGCCGCGATAACCGATATGTCCATTGCCGACAGAGAACCGGGTGGCACAGTTGAGTGCCTCCTTTCCTCCGCGGTAGATTCTCTTGAATGTGATCATAAGTCCATGAGAGGGAAGGTGTTTCTTCCGTTCAGTGTCTTCTTTTCGCCGTAGACCTCCATCGGGATTTCTCCGTCCGTTTCGATGACGAAGTCTTCATGGTTCACCTGAACCTTGACGGAAATGCTCTGATAATGGAAACGGAACGAATAGGAATTCCAGTGTTCCGGAAGAGACGGGGCGATGCGGATTACTTCTCCGTCGGTCCTGAGCCCACCGAAACCATAGACGATATTCATGAAACTAGCGGCAAGGGAAGTCATATGGATGCCTTCGCAGGTGTTTCTGTTGTAGTCATCAAGATCGAGACGGGTCGCATAGGAGAAGAACGAGGACGCTTCCTTCTTCTTTCCAAGCTCGGCGGCAAAGATAGAGTGAATACTCGGAGAAAGGGAGGATTCATGGATGCAGCGAGGCTCGTAATAGTCGTAATTCTTTTCCTTCTGTTCCTTCGTGAAAAGATGGGAATAGAGGAAAAGGAACATCAGGACATCCGGCTGTTTGATCATGTCATAGCGATAGATACGGTCGTAGGACCAATGGGAATAAAGCGGGAAGTCCGTGTTCGGAATGGAATTGATGTCGATATGGGGAAGAGAGAAGAATCCATCATTCTGCTCGAAGAGTCCGGTCTTCTCATCATAGGGAATATACATCTTTTCCATCGCCTCTTGGATGCGGTCGAAGAACGAAGCATCCAGGCCGCACTTCTTAAGAAGTGCTTCGTCACCGAACTGCTTTTCCATCTCTAATGTGAAAGCGAAGGTCATCTTTGCCATGAAGTTGGTATAGGCATTGTTGTTGACCATCATCTTGAATTCATCCGGACCCATGACCGCATAATAACCGAAGCGGCTTCTGTCCTGATTGTACTGACCGCGGTCAAGAAGGAAGTGGGACACTTCCAAAAGCATCTCCAGACCATAATGGCGGATGAAATCCGCATCGTGGGTTAAGGTATAGTAGTGATAAATCGCATAGGCGACGCCGGTGGAAGGCTGGAACTGAAGGGAAGCATGCTGCCAAAGGTTGCACCCTTCTTCTCCGTTGAGAGTCGCAATCGGATAGCAGGCACCGGAGCAGTCGAGCATCTTCGCTCTCTCCTTCGCCTTTCCCAACGTGTTGTAACGGTAAAGGAGCAAGTCCTTCGCCGCCTTGATGTCCGTAAGAAGATAGAAGGGCAGACAATACGTTTCCGAATCCCAAAAGGCATGGCCGGAGTACGCTTCTCCGGTGAGACCTTTGGCACCGATGTTGTCATCCGGCTGATAGCCGTGATAGGCGCTGGTGAGCTGGAAAAGGGAAAACCGGATTCCCTGCTGATCCTTCTCATCTCCGTCGATGACAATATCGTTCTTATCGAAGAAATCTTTCCAGAAGACTCTGTTCTCTTCGAGCATGCCCTCATATCCGTTCTTCCGAATGAGAGAGACATTCTCTTCGGATTCCCGGACGAGGTCATCGACCGTCTTCTCACCCCTCTTGTCGATTTCAAACGTACATCCTTTCTCAAACTTCTTCGTCTCCTTCGGAGCAAGCGTGAATTCCGCGGACTGATAGACAGCCATCATTTTCGTTTCCGAAACAAGATCGATGTCCTCTGGAACGAAAAGAATGTTTCTTGCAAAGAGTTTCTGATGAGAAGTGAGGGTGTTTGCATAAAGAGCGACATCCTCCGGCTGATAGATTATCTCGCTACCGCGGTTCCAGTAGCAATCCTTACCCCAATGGATGACATTGTTGTCAAGGCCGAACCGGACCTTGACGGAAAGGATGCTCTCACTGAGATTCTCCATGCTGACTTTCTGGAAGGAGATATGGGGAGCAGTCATCGAAAGGAAGCGGGAGAAGGTGAGACGGACTTTCGTCTTCTCATCGAGAACCCAGACAAAGGTGCGGACCATCTCTCCGCTTAAGAAGTCCAGGCTGCGGACAAACTCCTCCACCTTTTCCTTCCCCAGATCAAGATGATGGCCGTTGATATCGAGGGAGAAACTGACCCAATCGACGGAGTTGATCATGAAGTGGGTTCTCTTGACGATACCGAGATACGCAGAAGGCGTATCTTCCTTGGCATAGTCATAGATACCGTTGAAATAGACACCGCGCAACGTATGGTCGAAAGTTCCGCCTTCGTCCATCATGCCACGGATACCCATATATTCGTTGCTTAAAGAGAACAGGGATTCACTCACCTGTTTTCTCTCCTCATGGAATCCGGTCTCTCGGATACCATAGGGAAGAACATCCAAATAAGAAATCGGGAATTTATTCATATTGTTACTCCTTGATACCACTGGTTGCAGTGGAATTGGTGATCTGTTTTTGGAAGAGGAAGAAGATGATAAGCTGCGGAATGATGGAAATGACTAACAGCATCAGGAATTCATCGGTGGTGAATCCGTTGCCGATGGTCGACTGAATCTGGAAAATCTCGACCATGACAGTATAGAGATCGGAATCCTGCAAAAGCAGATAAGGAAGAAGGAAATCAGACCAGGAAGCAGTCAGGGCAAAGATAGAGACAACACCGATAATTGGCTTTGAGAGCGGCAGAACGACTTTAAAGAAAATCTTGAAATCGGAACAACCATCCATCCTAGCCGCTTCGAAGAGGGACTTCGGGATGGAAAGGAAATAGTTCCGGAAATTGACATAGTAGAAGGCATTCGCACCGAAGATGAGCATCAAGGCGACATAGGGAAGATATCCGTTGGTGAAGCCAAGATTGCTGAGCCAAGTGAAAATCGGAATGATGCCGGTGACAGCTGGAATCATATACGAAATCATGATCATAATATGGATCACTTTATGCCCCTTGGGTTTGACGATGTTGACACCATATGCCATCAGTCCATTGAAGAGAACGGCACAGACACTCGCACCGAGACCGACGATGATGGAGTTGAGGAAGTAACGGCCGAAGTTGGCTTTCTGCCAGACATCGAAAAGTTTACTGATGTGGAATTCCTTGGGGAAGAAATGATAGGTCGTCGAGTTGATTTCGCTTACTGTCTTGAAAGAAGTGACAAGGAGCCAGAGAATCGGAACGATGGCCGTAAGTAAAAAAGCGACGAGGACAAAGATGAAGACGAAATAAAGGAAACGATAGCGATGCTTCTTGAAATCCTGGAAGTTGAACAGGGTATTCTGCTCCTTTTTATGGAGCGTTCTCACTGCATTCTTTTTCATCTTGCTTTCCTCTTTCCGTTATCGAATTTCCACTGCACGAGGAAATAGATTCCTGTAAAGAACAGAATGATGAGGGAAAGGATGACGCCGACAGCGGCACCGAGTTCCGGTTTTCCATCCTCAAAGGCATAAGTATAGGATTTCAGCATAAGAGAGACCGTCGACGGCGTATTGGTGCTAGTGATGATCATCGGCTCATAGAAGACCTGAAAGACAGAGATGACCTGCATGATGAAGAGGGTAGAGATGGTCGGCTTGAGGTGAGAAAGAACGACATGGTTGAGACGGCTTACGAATCCGCCGCCGTCGAGTCTCACCGCTTCGAACTGATTGGTATCGATGGTCTGAATGGCAGAGAGATAAATGAGGACGGTACTGCCGGCGCCTCTCCACGTCATCGCAACCACAATGAGCGGAATGGCAATCTTCGGATCGGAGGTGAACCTGGAAGGGGCGAGACCCATCCCTTTCAGGATCGTATTGAGAACTGAATAGGGTTCCGGATTATAGAGTTCCTTGAACAGGTAACAGGCTGCGACACCGGAGATGACACAGGGAAGATAAAGGCCGATTCGGAAGAGTGCCTTGCAGTGGCGGACTTCCGAAAGCATGATGCCGAGGATGATTGGGACTAGGAAACCGATGACTAAGGACCAGAAGATATAGAGGAAGGTATTGCGGAAAGCAGCGAGGAACGTCTCATCCTTGAAAATGGTGACATAGTTTTCAAAGCCGCGGAATTCCTTCAAATCAAAGCCGTCGAAGAACGAGAGGATGACGTTCATGATGAGCGGTCCCCAGATGAAGAAGGAGAACAGGACAAGGGAAGGGAGCAAGATTGCCCATCCGGAAAGGTCCTTCTTGGTGATGGCAAAGCGGCGTTTCTTATTCTCCGTCGCGGTCTCTTCCCGTTTTATCTTCCCGGAAGACAGATTTTCAAGTGTGACCATAAATCAGGCATTCACTTTCGACATATAGTTTTCATTGAACTTCGCATTGGCGCTGCTGAGAAGGTTCTTGCTGTTTGCCGTATCCGGTTTGGTCAGGACTTCCGAAATGCAAAGGTCTAGGGCCGTATACATTTCCTGAGCATAATAAGGGACTTCCGCGTGACGGATCGTATCAATGGTATTGAAGAAGTCCTTATAGTTATCCTTGTTGACATTGATGTACTTATTGTCGAGTTCCTGAACTTTCGATTTGTATTCACTATTGATCCAAGGACGGATGGATTCAATGATTGGCTCTCCCTTATTCTGAGATACCTGGAAGCCCTCGTCCATCGCCTTGATGGCGTTTTCGGAAATCTCCGGGCTTCTTCCCATGTATTCGAGGAAGCGAAGTGCACCGATGGCCTGTTCATCCGTGGCATCGCTGGAGACGACAAACGGAGTTCCGCCAAACAGAGAATACTGATCGCCGTGCGGGCCCTTCGGCATCGGAACAAAAGCGATGTCGTCCTTATCGACACCGCCGGTCGTCGTTGCGAGCTTGATGACATCGCTGCCGACAAAGGCCATGGCGACTTTCTCGCCGATGGAGGAAGACCAATCGGAATAATTGACCGAGGTGGATTCGATGAGGTAGCCGTTCTGCTTCATCTCACGGATCCATTCCAGTGCTTCGACGGCACCATCGTCATCGAGAGTGGCAACCCATTTTCCGCTGTCGTCTTTCTTCTGTAAAGTGGCACCAAAGTTCCAGGCCATATTGGAGAACTGCCATCCGCCGTTCTTATTGGTAGAAAGGATAAGAATTCCCTTGGTATCGGAAGTGGAAGTGATTTCCTCGGAGAATTCCTCAATCTGTGCAAACGTGGTCGGATAGGCAGGGGTGCCGTCCTCATTATAGATGCTGTATCTTGTTTTTCCGGAAGCATCCTTGTAGGACGGAAGAAGACCGGCCTCTCCGAGAAGTCTGGTGTTAAGAAGGAGACCGAGACCATATCCGTCTCTCGGGACACCATAGGTCTTGTTGTCGAAAGTGAGGGCTGCCTTCATGGATTCATCCATCTTATCAAGCCAGCCAAGTTCATTCAGCTGAGAAGTGATGTCCTTGATGTAGCCTTTGGAGACAAGCATCGTCGGTTCCGTGAACCAGGTCTGGAAAATCGTCGGAAGCTTGTGGGCCTGGGCCTTTGCCTGAACAGAGGCGACAGAATATTCGTAGTTGTTGGGGACGATCTCATACTGCGGATAATCCGTTTCGAAGCGTTCCTTCCACTGCTTGAACATGTTGATATCCTGAGTCAGCTGAGATGCCGGCCACATACCGACAGAAATCTGAATTCTGTCGTTTGTCTTTCCGCATCCCGGAAGGACAAGAAGACCTGTGCCTAAGAAAGCCGTCCATTTTTTCATTGCATTTTTCATTGTTAGAGATACCTCCTCATCATTATCCTCCTTATTTTAATGGAAGCGCTATTATGAAATAACTTGAAATACTGCATTAAGGTAGAAAAAACTGCATAACCGAATGGGAAGGAGAAGATATCGCAATTTCATGGCCTTTTTGAAAATCAAAGAAATATATCAATAATTTTCAAATTTCACTAACGTAAGCGCTTAACCATACGATATAATAAAAGTAATAAATAACACCGCGGATGGTGTGACACAAAAGAAAGGAGAAGAAAGACATGACGACGATTTTCAAAGATCAGGAGCCGATGGCTTTAGACGAGAAGGATGCGCTCATCGATAAGAATCTGGTCGATTTGGTCTACAATGCTGCCTACCTCGAAGGTGTAAGAACTTCCTTCGTGGAAGCGAGAGCCTTCATTCTGGAAGGAAGAGAGCCGACCGGTCCAAGACCGACCGGACTAAAGAAGCTGAAAAATCTCAAGACTGCCTACCTCCGTCTGAAAGAGGAGGATATGCTGGAAGAGCCGACCGATCTCGCTACGCTCTGCGAGCTCAACCGCATCGTCAACGGACGCGGCGTCAGCGATGAGCCTGGCCGCGTCAGAAGTTCGGTCGTCACCATCTCCGGCACGGAATATGTCCCTGAGATTCCGGATCCCTACACCGTCAACAACACCATCCGCGACATTGTTGAACAGAAGAAGACCTTCATCGAACGTGGCCTCGATCTCTATTGCTATCTGATGAGGACCCAGGTTTTCCTTGACGGAAACAAGAGAAGTGCGAACCTTCTCTGTAATCAGTTCCTCCTCCGCCATGGACAGGGAATCTTCTCTATCCGTCCGGAAAGAAACGATGAGTTCCTCAAAAAGCTGGTTTCCTATTATGAAAGCGGCGATCCGACCGAACTGAAGATCTATATCTACGAGAACTGCTTCTATACCGATCCGACAAAGCCTTATACGGAAGACTGACTGTAAAATCAGATTCACAGGGAGGTGATAGAAAATATCACCTCTTTTGTTATATTTTTAGAAACAAACGGGAGGATGCATGAATGAAAAAGAAAAAAAGATGGTGGATTATTCCTATCTGCATCGGTTCTGTTCTCCTTGTCACAGCGGCAGCTATTCCGCTTGCCACCATGCTGACAATCAAGACAAACAAAAAGGAAATCATCAAGAAGTACACGCTGAACGAAATCAAGGATATGAAAGACAATTCATTCGTTCCTCTCAACGATGTTTCCTATCCGTCCACCGAGTTAAAAGAAGGAACCGTGAGTGATGAGTACCGGAACAGCATTCTCGATTTCACCAATCTCTTCACTTCTAACATGGAAGACTTTTCCTATTCTCCTCTCAACCTCTATGCTTCCTATGACACGCTCTCCTGGGGAAGTGATGATGTCACGCTCACCAACCGTTTCAACAATGTCCTCGGACTCGACCGGGAGAAAAGACAAGATAATTTCAAGTCCCTTTATCCGCTCGACTATTATCTGAATGAACAAGGAAGTCTTCAGATGTACCAGGGAATGTTCTATCGTAACGATATGTCCCCTTCCACCATCGCTCTTGAGAAAATGACAGAACGTTACTCAGATCTCTATTCCGTCGATTTCGATTCCAAGAGAGGAATCGAGTCCATGCTTTCCTGGGTTGACAAGCGTCTCAATGAAAAGAACTACCTTTCCAAAGAAGAACTGAACATCAAATCAAACACCATCTCTTTCCTTTTCAACACCCTCTATTTCCAAGGGAAATGGTCTACCAAATTCAATAAGAATAAAACAAGCCAAGGCACTTTCCATTGTCAGGACGGCACAACCGAAAAAGCAGATTTCATGAATCATGAATACTATTCCAAAATCTATGAATATGAGACCTACTACTCTTTCTATGATTCCTATAAAAACGGGGAGACAATCCAATATCTCATTGCCAAGGACGATGAAGATGACGTCCGAAAACTTGTCAAGGACATAAACTTCTATAAAGAGGCGGCGGAAGAGAAAACAGCGATTGTCAATCTGTCTCTTCCGAAATTCAGGGAGACAAGAAAAACCAATTTCCTTCCTGTTCTTGAGAAAGTCGGACTCGGCAATCTCCTCGACATTGGAAAACCGAGTCTCAACAATTTCTATTCCGATTTCGAAGACAATAACGCCTATCTCCAGAATTCCTTCCAGAAGAACAGCGTTGTCTTCGAAGAGGACGGAACAACGGTGAAATCCCTCGGCGTTCTCAGCTATGGCGATTCCGCTGCCCCTCAGAATGTCTATCAGTTCAAGCTCGACCATCCTTTCATCTATACAATCTACGACCGTTTTGGCATTCCGATCTACACCAGTTACGTAAAAGAGCTCTGAATCCAGAGCTCTTTTCGCTATTTACCAAATCAGATTCTCAATGCCGGGGAAGTCGATGAACGGATTGCGGTTCTTCTGAATCCCGTAAGCCGCCTCATTCCTCTTGATTTCCTTTTCGGAAACCGGGTCTTCCTTCGACCATTTCTTATAGAGATCAATCGCCCAGGAAGAGAGGGAAGGATAGGAATTCTTACTGAAACAGGCATAGTCCTTGAAGGAGGACATTTTATCCTGATAGCAGGTGACAAAATAGAAATAGGTTCTTGCAAAATCCCCTTTGTATTCGTCGGTCGGTTCAAAAACCTTTCCCGAAACACCAGGTGTCTTGCTTTCTCCGAGCCTGGATCCGTTGGAGGAAGGGTTGCAGGACGTGTTTGTGACGGTTCCCACTTCGGCATGCGGATAATTGCTGCGGTTCCCATTGATTTTTCCGTCAGTCGGATAGACATGGAAAATATCGCAGCGCATCGTGCTCTGTTTATTGAAGACGGACTGGGGAATGGTATGTTCTCTGTTGTACATATCCCCTTCCTTCTTATAGCTTCCGCCATTGTCAGAAGGCTTGTAACGGACATCAGAATACATATCCCAGATAGTTCCGTCTTCTCTGAGGTCAGTCTTCAGATAGGCAGAATAAAGCCCATCGTATCCGATGGCAGTATGTGGACTGATAATCTGGAAGAGATTGGTTTTTAGTGCCGCTTTTCTCAAAGTAAAATCAATAGAAGACTGATAATAGCTCGGAATTTTCCAATCATAGTTTTCAGAATCGGCAGTCGCCCCCGTCACTTTTTCTGTGGCTTTCCCGGTGGACGGCTTTTCGGTTTCTTTGTCCGTTTCCGTTGTCTTTTCTGTCATGGATTCCGTCTTGGAATCGGTCCTCTGTACAGTTTCCGTGGCAGGGTCTTCTGTCGCAGACGGCTTTTCCTCAGAACATCCAGTGATGGCTGTCAAAAACAACAAGGAAGTGAGCAAGGCTCTATATTGATATCTGTGTTTCATATTCCATATGATAGCACAGAAAAAGACATCTCTCTACATAACAGTTCTCACTTTCTTCCGTTCCGCAATCGGATTATAATGTTACTGTGAGGTATAACTATGGCCAGAATCATACTTGTCGGAGGAGGTTCCTCTTCCGGGAAATCTTATATCACGACCAATGTCATTCAGAACGTCGGCATCGAGAACATCACGAGAATCACCATCGACGATTACTACAAAGATCAGACCGGTGTCAGCATGGAAGAGAGAATTAAGGTCAATTACGACCATCCCAAGGCATTCGATTGGAAACTGATGAGAGCTCAGATCCGTGATCTCAAGAACGATATCGCCATCGATAAACCGGTCTATGACTTCACGATTCACAACAGAAGCGATAAGACCGAACATATCACTCCGAACAAGATCGTTGTCGTCGAAGGCATCATGGCTTTAGTCGACCGCCAGCTCAGAGAACTCGGTGACCTCCGTGTTTTCATCACTGCCACCCCGGAGGTCCGTTTCCTCCGCCGTTTTATCCGTGACCACACGGAAAGAAAGAGAAGTTACGAGAATATCGTCAACCAGTACATCAAGACCGTCGCACCGATGTATGAGGAAATCATCGCACCGAGCGCCAACTATGCCGACCTCATCGTCAACAATGATGGTATCGCCAACCTCGCCATCGATGTCCTGACCTGTGTTTTCAAGGAAGAGCTAGAAAAAGCCAATGACGGAAAACCGCATCCGAGAGAATCCACCAACGAATTCAGCGAGGATATTCTCAGCAAAGTCTTCCAGGATGCAACCAAGATTTAAAATTGTTGTTGACCGATGAAAAAAACTGGAGTATAATGTAATCCGCTTGGAAACAAGCGGAATCTTTTTGGGGCTGTAGCTCAACTGGGAGAGCGCCTCCATGGCATGGAGGAGGTCGCGAGTTCGATCCTCGTCAGCTCCACCAAAGTGATTTCTAAGCGAACCGGTATATGTCAACTGCAATGGCTATATGGGTATCGTTCTAAAATGGCGTCCTTGATGGGGCGTCTTTTTTGGTGTCTATAAACGTAAGCTTGGCATCCTATTTACAAGATAGGGAGGAGTTTGAAACCTGTCCCTATGGCAAGATTTCAGCTAAGCTCATCTTAATTTTTTTGTCGATTTAGGTCACCGAGAAGAGCAAAACATATCCGTCTTTTTGCCATGCTTTTCATTCCTTAAGGATTTTATTTCTACTTAAGAAAACAATTGAAAGGCAAAAGCTTTATCATGTTGATATATGGACTACAAAGAGTTCCTTAGAACTTGCCAAAAGAAAGACGGTTCTTATTTAAGCGACAGGACCGTCGAGCATTATACTTACGGTTTGAAAATCGTCTCAGAAGATATGCTGAGAGAGGGTGCCATCACCAAGCCTTTGACGAGCATGGATTCCATCGAATTGGATTTAGCCATTGCCTTGATTTACAAAAATTCGTTTTTCCAAAACAAGGACAAAGTCGGAAAATGTTTTGTATCCTTAATATTGGACCAACCGGTGATGTAATCGAAGATCCTGCTGATATGAGAATTGTTTACTCATCTTTTGCATTACGGCATGAGCCAACTTCACATGACGCAGGATGAGGTTTGCTTCATGCCTTTTCGACCTGCTTTTGGATCTACGGGAATACCATAAATACACAGGTGTATCTAGGTCAAAAGTAGAAATTTCCATTGATGATGTAATGCCAGAAGGAATTTAGATAACATCAAAGATGCAAAAAAGTTTTAGAAAAAACGGCAAGAAAATATAACAATTTGAAATTTTCGGCATAAACAGTGTTTTAAAAATCGAAATTTTCGGCAATGTGTGCTATGATTATATCAAAACAGGAGGTAACGAATCATGGCTGAAAGAATCTTTGAACGAAAAATATATCAAAAGATGCTTGAATGGAAGAAAGAATCCGATGGGAAAACTGCTCTATTGATAAAAGGTGCTAGGCGCGTGGGTAAATCTACAGTTGCCGAGGAATTCGCACAAAAGGAATACTCAAGCTACATTCTAATCGATTTTTCAATCGCACCCAAGGAAGTGCGCGAACTGTTTAAGGATTTATCTGATTTGAATTATATTTTCCTTAGATTGCAACTTATTTATCATGTTAACCTTGAAAATAGGAAATCCGTCATCATTTTTGATGAGGTGCAAAAAGAGCCGTTAGCAAGGCAAGCCATAAAACATTTGGTTAAGGATGGAAGGTATGATTATATTGAGACAGGTTCATTGCTTTCTATCAAGAAGAATGTCGTAAGTATCCTTATCCCAAGCGAAGAGACGAGAATAGAGATGGTTTCTATGGATTATGAGGAGTTCCGCTGGGCATTAGGCGATAAAGCCACCATTCCTATGCTCAAAACAGCTTTCGAAAATCAAATGTCCCTTGGAGATGACATGAACAGAAGACTGCTTCGAGATTTCAGACTTTATATGCTGGTAGGTGGAATGCCTCAAGCGGTAAATGAGTACATTGATACGAACAACTTAAGTAAAGTCGATAGGGTGAAGCGCTCGATTCTTGAACTTTATCAGGATGATTTCAGGAAGATTGACCAAACGGGAAGAGCATCGTTGATGTTTTCTGCTATACCGTCCGAACTTGCCAAAAACGCATCGAGATATCAAGTCTCAAGTGTCATACCAAATGAAAAGCAGGATAGGGTTCTTAACGTTGTTGCTGACATGAAGGATTCTTTGGCTGTGAATATAGCTTACCACGCTAACGACCCAAGCATTGGTATGTCATTGCATGAAGATATCAATAAATACAAAATGTTCATTGGGGATACGGGATTGTTTACAACTCTTGCTTTCATGGATAAGGGCTTCACTGAAAACATCATCTATGAAAAGCTTCTAAGCAACAAATTAGATACTGATTTAGGCTATCTATATGAGAATATGGTAGCTCAAATGCTTTATGCAAATGGTAACAAATTGTTTTATTATACGTTTCCAAAGAACGATTCAACCCATAATTATGAGGTCGATTTTCTGATTGCAAGACGCAACAAGATTTGCCCGATAGAAGTTAAATCATCAGGGTATAAGACGCATGCATCGATTGATGCCTTCGGTGAAAAATTCTCTGGAAAGACAGGTGAAAAGTATTTAATTTATACAAAGGATCTACGAAAAGATGGAGATCTTCTCTGCATTCCAATCTATATGACAATGTTTTTATAGAAAAACTCTCTAGTGCACGTGAGGGATAAATCAGCATCAGAATTGGTATAATATTGGCGCCACACGAAACTGTGACACAATTTTATTGAAAGAGCCTTTTGGCGAGCGTTGTCCTTCTTGAGACTTGGCGGTTTCGGGAAAACGCTCGCCAAAGGGCGGAACCGCCAAACATGAACAAAAGACAAAAAGAAGCCCTCAGGGGCAAATTTTCCGATGCTCTTATGTC
>CAKVBX010000022.1 GCA_934725685.1 uncultured Bacilli bacterium | reverse complement strand
TCCGGAATGCTTAATTAGACAATCGTGTACCAATTATATGATTTGTATAGTTAAATCGCCGGGAAAGTTTTAATTAAGATTATTTCAAGGTTTTAGTATATAATGATTACCACTTTCGTAATTTTGGGAGATGAACACAATGAAAAAAACAAAACTGATGAAATTTACCCTCTGTTCCCTGTTCTCGTTAACATTAGTTGCCTGTGGAAGTGACAGCGGAACAACGGGTGACAATACGGAAAAGAAAACGGATGTCGTGACGGAAAAGGCGGAGAACAACGTCCTCACCATCAAATCCGCACCGACCAAGACCGAATTCTATCAGTATGAACCTATCTCCTTCGATGGTCTTGTTGTCGTAGAGAGTGTCTATGACAGCAACAAGCAGCTCCTATCAGAAGAAGAAATCAAAGACTATTCCCTGTTCTATTCCTATAACGGAAAAGAAGTGAATGACAAAGACATCATCCTCGAAGTCGGAGACTATGAGATTCTTATCAAAAAGAATGGTGCCAAACAGGCTTCCTTCCCGATTCATGTCCTCGCAGCCCGTTCTTTGACCCAGTCCATCACCATCACAAAGGCAGCTTCCAAGACTTCCTATCTTGCCGGAGACAAGTTTTCCAAAGAAGGCATGGAAGTCACTCTCAAGACCAAGACGACTGGAAAATACACCAAGACATACACGGAAGTCATCGATGATTACAGCGTTGTCGTCGACGGAACGGAAGTAAGTGACAATTATCAGTTTGAAGGGGCCGGTGTCTATAAAGTCGAAATCCACTATACCGGATGGGACAGCAAAGACCTGAGCACTTATTTCACGGTCACCTGCATTCCGGAAGACACCTTATCCAAACCCAAGAACTATAAGGATGATACAATCACCTGGGAAAAGGATGATACGACAATGACGGTGAAAATCACCAATACCGGATTGAAGACAGATGGGAAAGGTTACTATACGCCGGAAGAAGTCATCAACGAGTACAACATCGAAGACTATTCCGAAAAGAACATCGCCAATTGGAAGTTCACCCCGGCAAAAGGAAAAGTACCGCTTCTCGTCATTCCGGTCATCACCCCCGGCGATGAAGCACTCGCCACCGAAGAGAACTGGAACATGATCAACAAAGCCTTCTTCGGAAATTCAACCTCTCTCAATTATGAATCCGTCCACTCCTACTATTACAAATCTTCTTTCGGACAGCTCGATTTCACCGGAGGTACCACCGGTTACTTCTCCCCTAGCACCATCGATGCCCGTTACAATAAATTCACCGGATATACGGAAGACAACGTCTTCGATCTTCCACAGATTGCCCTCGACTGGGCCGAGAAAGAATACCATCTCGACCTCAACGATTACGACAGCAACAACGATGGCTATGTCGACGGCATCTGGTTCGTCTATCTCCATAAGGCAAGCTCTGCCAATACCATGACATGGGCCTTCACTTCCAGCACCAATGCGGAAAATGAAGACGGAAAGAAACCGATTGCCAATTGCTTCGGTTGGGCAAGCATCGATTTCATCAATGACAAGTTTGCCAGCAATACTTCCGGAGCAGTCTTCAAAAATAGTGCGTGCGATGCCCATGTCCTCATCCATGAGACAGGTCATATGCTCGGACTGAAGGATTACTATTCCTACGGAAGAGACAGCTACGGATACAGTACCAATTACGCTCCACTCGGAGAAGCCGACATGATGGATCACAATGTCGGAGACCACAACCCTTACTCAAAACTTTATCTCAACTGGATTACACCATATGTTGTCTATGGAGACTGCGAAATAACAATTCCGACATCACAGGAAAAGAACGCTGTCATCGTCATTCCGGATGATACCAAGTCCATCAGAAAAGACGAGAATGGTAACGTTCTCTTCAATACGATGGATGAATACCTTGTCCTCGATTACTACTCCGATAAGAATATGAACAGTTCCGATTATGACTGCTATGATGTCAAGCATGTCGAAGGGATGGGGGCTCGCATCTATCACGTCGACAACCGTGTCGTCAATGTGTATCAGGACAGCAAACAAAACTATGTCTATGAACTCTATGACGATCCTCTGACTCCGTTTAAAGAAGGGAATACGGACCGCATCTATAAAGTAATTTCCAACAGCGAATCCGGAAGTCGTGCCGAAAGCAACTATGGACTCCCAAGCGAAGCAGATGCCTTCGATGAAGTGAGACTGATCAGTGCCGAGAACAATCTTCTCTCCACTTCCAATCCGGTCTCAAACAGTGCGTTATTCCAGAAGGGTTCCACTTTCACCCTCGATGGCTACAGAACTCAATTCAACAAAGCTGAATTCAATAACGGCAAAACCTGTTCCTATTCCATCTCCTTCCGTTAAAAAAATCAGTCCTCTCCAGAAAACTGGAGAGGACTTTTGATTCTTGTTTCAATCACTGTTTTTCAACGGCCAGATAGTATTCACCATTACTCAATAGGAGCGCAACTTGATCATGATTGATCCGATAATATTCCGAATAAGACCAGGAAGGAATCTTCGGAGCGACAATCACTTTCTGTCCGTTCACTTCTACTTCAAGAGTCTGATAGAAGCCGGAATGGATGGCACAGATAAAGGTGCCGAAGACAAGTATTGCGGAGCGATCTTTATCTGCTTTCTTAGCACGGGAGAGCGATTTGCAATCCTTACAGAATATGATAAAAGCAATCACGAGAAGTGCAAGCATCAGAGGTGTGCCGACAAAAATTCTCCAAAGCCTCTCTTCCAACAAAGCAAGGACAACATCAGTTACGATGGAGGAGATACAGACGAAAACTACAAGAATCTCAATAGGAATCCACATCTGCAATTTCTCTATTGCGAACATACGATATGTTTTCATTTCATCAATTCCTCCAATTCATCCATCGAAGAGATTCCATAGACTTTTCCAATGACTGAACCAATGACAGCCCATCACTAATCATTAGTTATCCATGCAATCTTTGAAGCGAGTCTTACAACTGTTTCTGTTCTTGTTTCGTTTTATGTTTTTCTTTTTCTTAATCACATTTATACACTTCCGACATGATGATGTCAACACATTCCCAATTATTATTATTATGTGCTTCAATCTTATGTAATATAAATAGATTGTATTACTGAATACAACGGCAATAATAAAATTAACTTTAATAATTGTAGTGCCAATTAATAATAGGAATAATGATGTTTATTATTTAATCAATGGCAATCATTTTTAAATAATTCGTCGCCTTAAATATTGAAGCAACATTGAATATTGTCATTTGAATTGAAACTAACAATCGCTCCGATAAAGAAAGTTACTTGATATGGCTCAGTGCAAAAAAGGAATCATTTTTAATAAAACGGGAATGAAAGCAAGTCGTTTTACTCCAATTCGTCATCACCCAACAACCTCATCAGCATAACTTCCCTGGATTCATGCTATAATTTTTCTATGCTAATTTTTGATACCATTTGTGCCTTATCGACACCACCATACAAAAGTGCTTTAGCCACTGTCCGCCTTTCCGGAGATAAAACCCTGGAGATACTTTCCCATCTCATCAGAAAGGATGTCAACACCTTAAAACCGAACCACGCCTATTTTGTTAAGGTCTATCAGGATAAAGACAAAACCGACCTTCCCATCGATGAATGCGTTCTAACGTTCTATCAGGGTCCGAAATCCTATACCGGTTTTGATTCCGCTGACTTTTCCACCCATGGTTCCATGTTTGTCGTGGAAGAGTTATTGGATGCCTTGGTTCATTACGGAGCTAGAAGAGCTGAGAAAGGAGAATTTTCTGCACAAGCTTACTACAACGGAAAAATGGATCTTCTCAAGGCAGAGGGCATCAACGATCTCATCAACAGCACAAGTAAAAGAGCCAAAGAGATTGCAACCGGAACCCTAAGTGGAGCAAACACCGGAATCGTCGTCTCCTTAAAGAACCGTCTTTTGGGATGTCTCGCACAGTTGGAATACTTTGTCGAAAACCAGTACAGCGAAACAGAGAACGATGATTATGATGAGATTCTCTCCGATATCGCTAGTCATCTGAAGGAAGAAGAGACTCAGCTTCATACTCTCTTAGAAAAAACAAAGAAAGCCAACCGTGAATACCAAGGGTTCCGTATTTGTATCGCCGGAGAACCGAATGTCGGAAAATCGACGTTGCTCAACGCCATTTTAGGAGAGGATAAAGCAATCGTCTCTCCGATTGCAGGTACAACGAGAGATGTCGTCGAAGGTGAAAAGGAAATCAATGGCATTCTTTTCCGTTTCAAGGATACCGCCGGGCTCAGAAAGACAGATGATCTCGTTGAGAATCTCGGCATTGAACGGTCCTATAAGACGATGGAACATGCTGACCTCATCCTTTTACTGAGCGATACCGATTTCAAGGAAATCGATCAGAATACCAAGGTAAAGTCTCTGCTTTCGGAAAAGAAAGTAATCCGTATCAAGACCAAGCGTGATATCGATTCCAATTCCTATGGAGCGGATTTCACCATCTGTTCCGAAAAGGATGATTTGACGCCGCTCATTGACAGGATTTTCACATTGCTCGATCTCAACGGAAAAGAAGAGAGTGCCTTCTTAGGAAAAAGAGAAGAAGATTATCTTGAAAAAATCAAAGAACAGATTACCCTGGCAAAGGATGCCATTCTTGATACCATGCAGGTCGATATTGCTTCCGATATTCTCCGTGTCTCTGTCTCCCTCATCAATGAAATGATGGGAAAACATGAGACACAGACGATGGAGGATATCTATCAGACCCTGTTCAGCAAATTCTGTCTCGGAAAATAAACTATGAGAATCATCGATACCCACTGTCATCTCAATGATGAGAAAATCTATCCCATCCGCAAAGAAGTCATCGGCCGTGCCAAAGCAAACGGAGTCGAGCTCTTTTTCAATAACGGAGACTCCCTGCCTTCGCTGGAAAGGATTCTGTCTTTAGCGGAAGAATTCCCATGCTGTAAAGCAGTGCTCGGAATCCATCCGGAATTCGCAAACGAAAACGATGACTATTTCAATAAGGCGTATTCCTATATCCGGAACAACCGCCATCGAATCCATGCCATCGGAGAAATCGGATTGGATTATCACTACGATAAAAACGAAGAAACAAAAGAAAAACAAAAGAGACGATTTCTGGAACAGATTCATCTGGCAGAAGAGCTCTCTCTTCCGATTGTCATCCATACCAGGGATGCCGATTTCGATACGCTGAATATCATCAAGGAAGAACTTCCGCCGAAGATTGATCTTCACTGTTATAGCGGAAGCGTCGAGGTGTTACGAGAATACCTCAAGCTTCCGATTGAAGTCCATATCGGAATCGGAGGTGTCTCCACCTTCAAGAATGCAAAGACATTAATGCAGGTTATCGAAGAAAATGATGAAAAGATATTCCTCAGTGAGACCGACTGCCCTTATCTCGCTCCGGTTCCTCATCGTGGGGAAATGAACGAACCGGCATTCCTTCCTCTCATCATCCAGAGAATTGCAGAGCTCAAAGGGGCAGATACAGAAGACATGGCTGAGAGGTTATATCAGAACGGAAAGGACTTCTATGGAATCAAAGACTGAGAACACACGGGATACGACGAAGCGTTACGCTTATGTCGTCGAAGGAATGATGGATGAAGACCGACTGAAAAAGCTCGGTTGCCTTTTTGTCATCAAGACCGGAGGAAAATACATCCGGAAAGACATCATGGATTTCATCGCAGAAGTCCATGAGGTAAGAGAACTCGTTCTTCTTCTCGATCCGGACGGTCCCGGAAGAGATATCGAAAGAAGAATCATGGACAGGGTAGGCCCCTGTCTCTGTATCCATATCGAAAAGAAAGAAGCCATCAAAAAGGATAAAGTCGGCGTGGCGGAGACGGATATGGAAGTCCTCAAGAATTATCTGAGGCCTTATATCCATCACGACCTCTACAGCGATGAGAATCTTTCCTTGGAAGAAGATGATTTCTATGATTTAGGGCTCATCGGTCCCGGTGGAAAAACGAAGAGAATGATTCTTGTCGACAAATACCATATTCCCTATACCTCAGGGAAGAATGTGGAAGAAGCCTTGCTGATGCTAGGAAAAAGCAAAGAAGATATCATGGAGGATTTGGAAAATGACGGAACGGGAGAGAATTGATAACCTTCTGAAGAGCAACGGATTGGTTGCCAAGAAATCCTTCGGTCAGAACTTTCTGATCAACGAAGGTATAATCAAAAGGATTGTCAATGGTATGCAGCCGGAGCACTATGAGACCGTCATCGAAATCGGTCCGGGTCTTGCCTCCATCACGCTGCCGTTATCCAAGAAAGCGAAAAAGCTCATCGCAGTCGATGCCGACCGAGACATGGTCGCCATTCTGAAGGATCTTTTCCGTGAGACAGAGAACGTCACCATCATCCAGTCCGACTTTCTGCGCTTCAATCCAGATGAATATAGCAATAAAGAAAACAGAGCCTTCATCGGAAACCTTCCCTACAACATCACAAGTGAACTGCTCGAATACATGTTGGAGAAGGATTTTGCTGTCGCCGGTGTCATGGTGCAAAAGGAGGTCGCTGACAAGCTGACCTATGTTCCGGGAAAGAAAGAGAACTGTCCGCTCGGCGCTTTCCTCAAGGCAAGAGGAGAAGTCACTCTTCTGACCGCCGTCGATTCTTCCTGTTTCAATCCGGCGCCGAAGGTCGATTCCGCATTCATCCGCATCGACAGAAAGAGAGACATCGATTTCCGTCTCTACCCAATTTTCAAGGCGCTCTTCAAGGATCCAAACAAGAACATCAGCAACTGCCTGAAGCAGTCTCCTGTTTATTCTTCTGTCCTTGACATCCTGAAAGCGGAAGAGAGTCCGTATCTTCCCATCCGTGCAAGACAGATGGAAGATACAGATCTTGTCCAATTAGCTGATCATATTCTTGCACTGAACACCAAATAAAACCTATTCCTTCTTTTTCATAAAAATTTCACCTTCTCTTTGTGTTTTTCACAGATAGCACTGTATATCAAAGTGAAAGTCACAAAAGGAGGTTTTCAATTTATGAAAATGAACGCAATGACGATTTCAAAATTCAAAAAAGGAGGATTCTTCTCTTCCTTTAAGGCAACAGGAGAGACGGAGGAACTGCTGAAAAAGCTCGCCGGCATCTTAGATGAGCTCAAGCCACAGGATGTCGACAACTACCATTCCATTTGGATCAGTGCACCCCGTCCTACCTTCCGTCAGTTTTACGACTTCCATTACGGATATGACTGTCCGTTCAAGGAAGCGACAGAAGACATCCTTCAAAACGCCGAAGAAGCGTACGAAACATCCTATCCGGATTCCAAAGTCTTCTTCCGTGTCGGAACCAAGCATTTCCGGATAGACGAAAAAAAAGAATTCTATGCTCTCTTTATCAACCATCGCACCATATTCACAATCAACGATACCAACAAAACAGAAGAACTGGATGGGAAGGAACTGCTTTTATGGGCCATTGACGGTGCAGAGCACTTTGTCTCTGCACTGAAAGATGGTAAATTGAGAAACTTGGTTTCTCAGGTCCCTTATTCCTGTCAGTACGGAAGAATCCAAAGAAAAGAATACTGGAATATCGTCCCGCAGGAAAAAGCTGAATTCCTTGCCGATTATCCCGAGAAAGAAGTAAAGCAATTCTTCCTTGTCTTTGACGAAAAGCGTATTGTTGGTACCCCCATCAAGAACATGACCGCACGGAAATACTATGAAGCCTGTGCGACCGTTTATCGCGCCTTAGGGTTCACCGAAAAGAAACCACGCTTCTTTGAGGAAACGGAAGACGAAAAGAAACGCTACGGAAAAGAACATCTTACGCCTCGCGAATTCTATTACGCCTATGCGGACGGAAGAGACAACGGCATGCGGACACTGCCGCTCGATGACGCTGAAGCTTTTACCTTATGGTGCAATGAAAAGGGACCTTACTATCACTTCAATGGGGCTCACCCCTGGGAGATTATCCCTTCCTTCACAGTTTCCCTCAGTATGCATCTCTTCCCTATTCGCAACCAGGACGGAACCTATTATTTCTCTCTGTCGGGAGATTCCTCCCTCCGTGCTCCGGAAACCATCATCGCCAGCAATGCACTAGCAAGCGAAGATTATCCGATCCGGGTCTGCGGATTTGACACGATAAAGAACAGACTCTTAGGACAGGATTGTCTTTCCATCCAGCCGAAAAGCGACGATGACTTGAAAGAGGATTATATTCATCTTCCTGATGGAAAAACAGGAGAAGCCATCATCAGACAAGCAGAATGGGATAATTCCGACTATCAGCTGGAAAACAAATGATAAAGTAGTTTAGAAAGATTTCAGGACTTCTTCCGCGAAGCGATGTCCTAAGGCGATTTCCGACATGGAGTCGTAATGGCCCCAGTCGGGATCTCCGGCGGGTTCCTGATCAATTGTCAACCCTAAATCAATTGTCGAAAAATAGACGTTATAGGGAGAGAGCTTTGCAAACTTCTGTTTTGCTTCGTTGACAATTGGATAACCTGGTTCACAATATGGGCTGTTTGAGATCCCTGCATCGATAAAATAAATACTACCATCTTCGGAATAATCTTTGAGGTCTTCTCTAAGATAAGAAGCGAATGCAATTTGATTATCGTAATATTTTTTTGCCTTTTCTTCAGTGGTATCCGACTCTCCCTGCATCCAGCAGACAGAAGTGAGGTCGACCTGATATCCGGCATCTTTTAAAGAAGAAAGATACTGTTTCAGGAATTTGACACAGGGATTATAGATGGTTCCCCGTTTCTTATCGGTAAGCCAATGGTAGTTCAGAGAATATCCGGACATCGAATATTTCAGAATGAAAAAATCCTCGTTCTCTTTCTTATTCTGAGATAATGTCTCTGCCATAGAGACTTCCGAACCGAAGAATCCTTTGCCGGCGCCACAGTTCAGATCCGTTTTGACAAACTGACCATTGGAAGAGAAAGAATGATCATCCAGGCAGTAATTGATACGAATATCCTCATATCCGTTTTCATATTCCTGATATTTTTCTTCCGAGATATGATCCTTGAGATATGCAGTCAAAGAACAGCCCGTCGCATTGCTCTGTCCTAACAAGGCGACAACTCTCGCTTTTCTGCCCTGTACGTTTTCTAAAGAAGTACACTCTTCGAAATCATCATTCATATTCATCGAATAATCGATGCTAATTCCCGTCTTTCCACAGGAGATCAAGAGGAAAGGAATCCAAACAAGAACCTTTTTTTTCATAACGATACCCTCCGATATTTCATCGTTTCTTTCAATAGAGTATTAATTAACAACTTCTTTTTTATAGTTTATTCATAAAACCATTGATATTCCAATTGTAAGCTCTTACAATCAAGATACATGAAAGGACAATGTCGTCTATGAAAAACTCCACCGATAGCAATTCGAAAATCTGTAAGACGTTTTCCGGTAACAAAATTCCGAAACTGACCATGGCCATTTATCCGTGGTCCGGTATCTTCCGTGATGCCTGCTACGCCCTTGTCGGAACCTTCTTGCTTCAATATGCAATGACAGCTGGTGTCCTCAGTTCCGATGTGGAAACCTATCGTTCCCAGATGCACATCATCACCATCTTCATGATGATTGCCTTGGTCTGGGATGGTATCAACGATCCAATCATGGGATTCCTCGTCGAGAAGTTCCATTTCAAATCAGGAAAATTCAAGCCATGGATTTTCATCGGTGCCATCGGAAACACAATCATCGTCTCTTTGATGTTCCTCATTGGTCCGATGGGTGTCAGAGGCTGGGGATTCGTCGCCTGTATGCTCGTCTTCTACTTCCTCTGGGATCTCTTCTTCACCATGAATGATATCGGATACTGGTCGATGCTTCCCTCTCTCACCAATGATCCGAAGGAAAGAGCCTCTCTTACGACAAAAGTCACCGTCGCAACCACCATCGGCGCTTTCGCCATGAACCTTCTCATGTTCCTCCTTCCCACCATGCTTGGAGCGAAAACCGCCTATGCTTATACCGCTGTCGTCATCTCGATTCTCTTCCTCATCTCTCAGTCTCTCATCTTCTTTGTCTGCCAGGAAAAGGAAAGAGACAAGAAACAGGAAGAGATTTCGGAAGACACACATTTCCTCGATCTGTTCCGCATGGTCAAAAAGAACAAACAGCTCCTCGTTGTCGCCATCGTCATGCTGCTTTATTATTTCGCTTCCGGTCTTCTCACCGGTATCGGTCTCAACTATTACTATCTTCTTTACGGATATGGAACCTATAAAGGCGGTTTCATGGCAACCGTTCTCTCCATTGTCTTTGTCGTCGCAACCCTGATTGCCCAAGTCTTCTATCCGCTGATGGCGAAGAAAATGAAGAAGATGCAGATCATCGAAATCACTTCCATCATCATTCTTGTCGCCTATACCCTGTTCTTCCTCTTCGCCTTTCCGGTCTTCTCCGATAACCCGCTTTCCTATAACGACCCTTCTAAATATGTACTCTCCGGAGAAGGAGCTTCCATGATCGACGGTCTGAAATTCGCATTCGGAGGAACCCACTGGATCATCTATCTCTGCGCATTCCTCTTCTTCGCCGCCTCCGGTGTCTTCTATCTCGCTCTCCTTGTCATGTTCCAGGATGCCATTGACTATCAGGAATGGAAATTCGGAGAAAGAAAAGAAGCCGTCGCCTTTGCCTGGAGACCTTTGGATGCCAAGCTCGGATCCGCACTACAGACCGGTATCCGTAACCTCACCTTCCTCATCAGCGGAACGCAGGTCATCCTCAACAACATTTCCAACGCGGAAGCCAACAATATCATCAACGGAAAAGGTCAGACCGAATACATCGGCTCCTATCCGAACTTCGATGCCGAAATCGAGGCTGCCTATCAGTGGACGAACAAGAGAAGTCAGCTCACCATCTTCGGTGCCATCATCATCGGTATCATTCTCATCGCCTTCTTAGCCTCCTTCCTCTTACTCAAACACGGTTATCATATCGATGACGAACTGGAAGCCCAGATTGTCAAGGAATTGGATGAAAGACACAAGAAGAATAAGGAAAAGGAAGTACAGGAAACTACGCTTTAATATGATAGAATACTGAGGCAATGACTGAAATTTACCTTAGTGACATAACAAGATACGATGGGAGAATCGAGAAACTCGTAGAAGGTATTCCGGAAGAGATTCTCTCCCATTGCAGAAAACATCAGAATGAAACCGACCTTCAGGCATCCCTTTTGGGTTGGAATATCCTTCTGATGCTTCTAGATCGGCAGAAAGTCGACATTGAGAAACTGAAACTCACCTATAACGAATACGGAAAGCCGTTTTTAGGGACCCACTATTTTTCCATCTCCCATTCCGGAACCATCGTCGCCGTCTGCCTCTCCACCAGCGAAGTCGGAATCGACCTCGAAATTATCAGAAAAGACCGGGATTATGATGCCCTTTCCAAACGCTATTTCAGTGAAAAAGAGCAGAACAGTTATTCCTCCTCCGAGGATAAACCTACCGCTTTCACAAAAATCTGGACGAAGAAGGAAGCATTCCACAAACATATCGGAGATGGCATCATCATGCCCACCTTTCAGAAAGATCTTCCCTATCAGGAAATCGAAACCACCTATCTGACAGATAAAGATGGAAACGGTTATTGCCTCGCTGTCGATTGTATCGACAACGAAAAATTCCACATCCGCGTCATCTGATTCTGATGCTTCACGAGTCAGACATTCACTATTACGATTCAAAATTTTTCAATGAAGCAAGAGAACATAGAGCCATCTGAACAGGAGTTTCTTGAAACAGGCCCTAATCCACGTACTAAAAAAACTATTAGGTTTCCCGGGGACGCCGGATAGCCTAATAGCTTTTTTGATCATTTAGAAGTCGCGGTCAGAATCGTCGTTGTTCGGAATGGTGGAACCGATATCCGGGACATACTGAATAGTGATATGTCTCTTATGTCCCGTGCCGAGGGACTGGGTCTTGATATTCGGATATCCATCAAGCGCCTGATGAATGATTCTTCTTTCATCGCTTGTCATCGGATCGAGGATGGCAGTGACATGAGTTCTGCGAACTTCGGAAGCATAACGGCGGGCCATGGCGGCATACTTGTTATACTTGAGTTCCTTGTAGCCATCGCAGTTGAGAAGAATGCGATAATGTCCGCCGAAGCGGTTGAAACAGGCGGATCTTGTCAGTTCATTGATGGAACGGAGCGTATCGCCGTTGCGGCCGATGACGTTCTTGTTCTTGCCGGTGACAATGTTGAGCTTGATGACACCATCTTCATACTTTGCTTCCGTCGATCCTTCGATGCCTAAAGCACGGAGACAACGCTTGATGTAATCATCAGCAAAGATGATGACATCCTTGATGGAATAGATGCCGATGGTGACAGTTTTGGAGAACAGGGTCTTCTTGACCGAGATGACCTGATAGTTCAGGGATTTCGGATCATCGACGCCGAGTTCCTGACACGCTTTCTGAACGGCTTCTTCTTCAGTTTTTCCTTCGTACTTGTTCATATGTTACTTCCTCCATAAGGGTTTTTCAGACTTTTTTCTGTCCGCTTTGCTCGTTCCCGTATGATGAGAACTTCTGCGGATAGCTGCGAGTGTTGTTCCGTCGCCAGTATTGCGGGCATCTCTGTGTCTGGATCTACTAGCCAAAGCTTCGGTGAGGAGCGTCTGAAGGATGGAAATGACGGCACCGATGAACCAATAGATACCCATACCGGAAGGAAGACTCCAACCCATGATGACGACGAAGATCATCATGACATAGGTCATAATCTTCATGCTCTTGTTGGGATCCATCGGATTGCCGTTTTCATCTTTCTTCGTCGGCTGCATACCCTGAGGACCAAGATTCTTGGTCTTCCAGTTGTTCATCCAGAGACCAGTCATGGACGAAAGGATGTTGGCAAGCGTCATGAAGATAAAGATGAGGATGCCGACGATGGCACCACTGGTATTCGCATAGTTGGTGAAGCATTCCGAGACTTTGGTCGTAAGAGAAAGTCCATACCAGTTTCCGGCAGCCAATGCAGCGGATCCCTGTAGTGCGGACCAGATGCAGATGAAGAGCGGGAACTGAATGATCATGAATAAGAGCGGGAGCATCGGATGGATGTGGTTCTTCTTCATGAGCTGAGCCTGTTCAAGACTCATGGCACGGCGCTGCTCAGGGTCTTCCTGAGCATTCGGATATTTCTTGGCAAGTTCGTTCAGCTGCGGCTGAATTCTCTGCTGCTTGTTCTGAGATTTGCTCTGAACCAGAGTAGAGATGACCGTGAACAGTCTGACAAGAAGGGTGACGACGAAGATGGCAAGAATCTGGACCCAGCCGGTACCACCGAGGTTGGTGGAAATTGTGTGGACGAGCCAGGAGAACGGATAAACGAAGAGTCCTTCGAGGAATCCGTATTCCTTGAACGCCTGTCCCCAGGTCTTACCTTCGATATAGACTTTGGAATGGTTCTGTGTGAAGAAACCGCTGGTCGGGGTGATGCATGCTGTGTTGGAGCTGTAAGCAACGGCCGAATTGGTCTTCAGTGTTTCGATGAAGCCGTGAGACGGGCACTTTAAGATGCCGAGATCTTTGACGGCGTCATTGAACCAGATGTCGAGGTTCGTAAACGGAGCAGCGACACCGGTGATTTTCGTATTCGTATCATCATAGGTGAGACCGGCATACATACCGACATGCCAAGCGACTGCTTTTGCTTCTTTCTCCTCTTTGATGGAAGCGAGTGTGCCATCCATCCAGATGGAGTACTTTGTGTCGCGGAAGTCTTTGGCTTTCTTATCGATGTAGGATAAGAAGTTGTTCGTATCGGAAGAATCGACGAGAACAAGATCATACCAGGTTGTCATACCCTGGAAGGACGAAGAATTAGAAAACAGAGTCGTTCTGTTTTTGTTCTGAATCTTGATAAGCGCTTGTCTGCTCGCTTCTTCGGTCTCGTTGTCGGAAGAGTAATCAAAATCATCCTTTGTCGATTCATCAATCAACAAAGTCTGAGAGTAAAGGTTACCATAATAAGCAAATAACTGATTTGCTTTATCTTGGTTGGTACAGAAAGATTTCGTACAACCGGATAAACCAAAAGCAGCAATGATGCCCGCGAAGACAATCATAAGCCGCTTAAGTAACCTGTTCGAATGGTTTCTCATGCTTTTTCCCCTTTGGACGGGTCAGCCAGACGATGGAACACTTTGTTCAGGATCTCGGTATTTTCCCGGAATGTCTTTTTCAGATAACCGGAATGGGCGATAATGACGATGTCATATGGTTTTCCAAGTACGTCGCAGAGGTTTATCTGGGCCCGAAGTTGTCGTCGGACTCTAACTCTGCAGATAGCATTTCCGACCTTTGTGGAAACAGAAACACCGATGCGTGCATGAGTCAGAGAATTAGGCGCATAGAATACTGAGACAGATTCGTTCTTTCCGGCACAATGTCTCTGATCGAGAACTTTTTTGAAATCGTTCGATTCCGTCAATCTACAGCTTTTCTTCATATTATGCCGAAAATAGCGTGGTTGGATTAGGCCTGAGTAAGTCTTGCTCTGCCCTTAGCTCTTCTTCTGGAAAGAACTTTTCTTCCACCCTTGGTTGCCATTCTGGCACGGAAGCCACAAGTATGGGCTCTCTTGATTTTGCTAGGCTGATAAGTACGTTTCATAAGGTTAAAACCCTCCTTACATGAAATCAATGCGCATTAAAAAACGCATGTAGGGATATTATACCCATCTACCCCTTCAAAAACAATAAAACTTTATGATTTCGGGCGCTCATTTCTGGGATATTCGCTCCTTTCTCTTTATCTTTAGATAAAGGAATCGGATAAAGATGATAGAAACCTAAGATTTCAGGCTGAATTCTGCGCCAGGAAACTAATAGAAAAAGGAGAAAACAAACTTCGTGTATCAATCTGTTGAGAGAAAAAGAAAAAATATTCAGAATAGAAGCTTTTTCCGCAGATTTCGTCTCTCGGAATATAGGACAGCAACGGAAAATTTATTATAATATCCCTTGAGGTAAATTTCAGAATGCAGAATACAGAAAACAAAGAAACAAGAATTGCCGTATATAAGTGGATCAAAATCATTCAGTCCATCCTTCTCATCGTCTTAGGTCTTGCCTTGGTCTTGATTTCCTTGATCAGAATCAATAAAGAACTCAGCACATCCATCGAGTCCATCTCTTACTGTATCGGTGTTGCTTTCTCTGCCTACGGAATCATCAATATGGTTTCCGGATATCTTTTAGAACGCTCTCCCATAGCTAGGGAAGTCATTATGGGAATCTGTTTTTCCGCTCTCGGTATCGCCTTCATCGTAAAGCCACAGATTATCACAGAGATTTTCCCAATCATCATCATCAGCTGTGCCTATCTCTTTGCGGTGATGCTCGTCCTCTTCGGCGTTGAGAAAATCATCGGAAAGCAGGTCAAGAAAAACATTCCGACGGCTGTCCTTCTCTTCATCTGTGCCGGTGCTTTGATTGCCTTAGCGACACTTTACATCTTCTACTACAAAGATACCTCCGTCCTCAACTATGCCTTAGCCGGATTAGGTCTTGTCCTCGCCATCCTCGGTATCGCATCAATCGCCATTCTCCTCATCAAGATCAGGAATACGAAAGAAATAGAAAAAGAGGAAGAAATCCGCCGTTTTCAGGAAGCTGAAGCTGCCAAGCAGAATGAAAAAATTGAAACTAAGATCATCGACATCTCCGAACTCAGAAAAAGAAACGGAAAGAAAGTCTACAACAAAGAAACCAACGAAATGAGTGTCACCGAAAGCGAAGTCGCCATTGTCGAGGCACCGGCCCAAAACAATCCTACCCCGACTACGGAAACACCGAAGCTCGAAAGCAGTGATACCAAAGCCAATGGCAGAAGAAAGAAGAAAAACGGATGAAAACCTTTGCGGAACTCCTGAAGATTATCGAACGTGAGTATTCCTACGATGCATGCTTCATCGCCGACCATCTCCATTTAGAAGACAAAATCGTGGAAGACTGGGAAAAAGGAAACAGCTTCCCAGATTCCGAAAAAGCCGAAGAATTCGCTGATATGTTTGCTTTACCATGCGATCTCGTATTGAATTCCATTCAGGAGGGGAAGAGACATGAATCAAAAACGTTGCCTGACCATTCAGGACTATAGCTGCATGGGGCGCTGTTCCCTCACGGTTGCTCTCCCTATCCTCTCCGCCTGTCAGATTGAAGCCGTCGGACTTCCGACTGCAATTCTTTCCAATCACACAGCCTTCGATTCCTGGACCTATGTCGATCTGACTGCCCAGATGAAGCAATCCGTCGCCAAATGGAAGAACTATAACCATCATTTCGATTCGATCTATACAGGTTATCTCGGAACGGAACAAATCCCTCTGGTCATCGATATCATCCATGATCTCAAAGAAAACGATACGATGGTCATGGTCGATCCCGCCTTCGGAGATAACGGGGCTATGTATCCCGGTTTCAACAAAGAAAGCCATGTAGAAGCCATGCGAAAACTCCTCGCCGTTTCTGATATCACCTGTCCGAACCTGACGGAAGCGTTCTTCCTCATCGGAAAGGAAGCAGAGTACCGGGAAGAGGGGCTCGATGACAAAGAACTTCACGCCATTGCCAAAGAGCTCTCATCGCTCGGACCGAAGATTGTCTTACTTACCGGAACAGTCCGTAAGAAAGGAAGAATCGGATGTACTATCTATGACCGAAAAACCGACACGCTCTTCTTTTATGATACAGAATGTTATCCGGGAAAATACCATGGAGCCGGTGACAGTTACTGTTCTGCACTCGTCGGTGCCTTGCTCAACGGGATTTCTCTTCAAGACAGCGTCAGAATCGCACACGACTTCGTCCATGAATCCATGAAGTACGATCTCGATAATAAAGTCGACGGCCTCTTATACGGACTTCAGTTTGAAAAAGCTCTGCCGCATCTCATTGAGAGCATCAGGTTAGAAAAGAGTCATCAAAAAAAGTGATGGGATCCATCACTTTTTTTCATTGTCATTCATTTCCGGATTGTCGACAACGCCCATCAGTTTTCCGATGTTTGGATTGACGGCACAGGTAGAACAAAGGGTATGGACCGACATCTTCTTTCCGAATTCGACACTTTCCCGTAAGGACATGTCATGATGGAGTCCATGAAGAACTCCTGCGAAGAGGGCATCACCGGCCCCATTGGAGGAGATGATGTTCTTTACCTTTTCGGCAAGGATTCGTTCAATCTGGCCATTTTGTCCGATGGTAATCGGGCCACAGCCATCCGTAAGAACCACATTCTGAACGCCGCGCTTCATCAGCGCTTCGGCCAGTTCCACCGGGGTTCCGTCCATCTCCAAGAGATATTTCGCTTCCAGAATATTAGATTTGAAAAGATAGATTTTGGAGAGATGTTTCCGGAATCTCACGACTTTGTTGGCAGAGACTGCCTCCACATAGAACCGGTGGGAGAAGTAGTCCTGGAAGAGATGGTCAATGACTTCCTGATTGATGTTAGCTTCCAGAACGATATTATGATGCCGTTCCAATGTCTTACGATAAGGAAGAAAATCATTGTACTTCATACGATCGAGGATTGCCGTATCGCAGACGGCGAGCTGCATGTCATGCTTGTTATCATAAATGGCAAGGTAGGAGGAAGAGGGACTATGATAACTCGGTGTATAGAGTTTGACTTCGAGTTTTCTTAAGTCGCACTTCAGTCTCTGGCCATAGGCATCATCGCCGATTGCCGTGATGAACGTGACACGGTCTTTCAGTCGGGCGAGGTTTTCCACTGTATTACGCCCGACGCCTCCATAGGAGATTCTCAGTTTACCGATGTTGGAATCCTTAGAAATCAAGGGTTTCTCCGATATCGCAGCATAGTCGATATTGGAGCCGCCGATGACAAGAATGTCTTTCATACGGTTCAGTATTCGTTCGCGGCGCCGTAGTTTGCCGTATCGCCGACCTTCTCGATATCAGAAAACTTGGCAGGAATTTCGTTCGGTCTGCCGAAAAGCATAATCTGGACAACAACTTCGCCGTGTTCGGTATCGATAGACTTGATGGTACCTTCAGAATCACGGAACATGCCATTGATGAGCTTGACCTCATCGCCAATCTTATAATCAGAATAGATATCCGGGTCATCGATTTTCATTCTCTTGAGAACTGGTTCGATTTCCTCGCGGGGAACCGGGAACGGCTTGGCACCCTTACCGGAGGAACCGGTAATACCGGAGACACCGGGAGTGTTACGGACAACGAACCAGGTTTCATCGGTCATGATCATTTCGACGAAGATATAGCCAGGATAGAAGTTCTTGGTCTTGAATTTAGGAACCATCTGTCCGGTCTTCTTGTCTTTGGTCATCTTCTGGTTTCCGTTCTCGTCGAGAACAGGTTCTTCGTACTCAGCGACGATGATACGGGAAATCTTATCTTCCATATGGAAGGAGACTTTTCTCTTCTCAAGGTCTTCTTTGACTCTTCTTTCCTTCGTACCAAAGGTGTTAATGACATACCAAGCCTTTTCCGGCGGGATTTCGTTGTCTTCTTCGCCTTCTTCATCACCGGAATTGACTTTTCCGAGATAAGGATTGTAGCTATCTTTCTTTTCTTCGTTTTCCATATCGCTATGCATCATTTCATTCTCTTCTTCAAACATTAGAACAATCCTCCATTTTTAAACCAACCGATCAGACGGAATGCAGCATTGGCAGTATCCGTCGCAGATTCCGTATTCTTCGGGAACGCTTCCTCAAATGCCTTCATAATCTGAGCGGCGAGCCAGTCACTGAGCACGATGGAAAGAGCGGCCACAATGGAAATGACCATGACGATGCCGACGGATTTCCAAAGGACTTTGCTGTTCGGCCAACGGATTCGTCTCGCCTCTTCTCCGACACCGCGGAAATACTTTGTGAGTTTACGCATATTTATTTTCCTTCCCTATGAATGGTGTGCTTACCGCACTTCGGACAGAACTTTTTCACTTCGAAACGGACACCGTCGCCCTTTTTCTTCGTGGCATTGTAGTTTCTGGATTCACACTCCGTACAGACTAAAGAAACTTTTTCTCTCATGTTTTCGACCTCACTGAATTGCACTTAAAAAGTCCCGTTACCCAGGGACTGGTTATATTATATATAAAAAACTAGAAAATAAAAAGAAAAAATAATCAGTTTCAGGTAGTTATTCAGTCCGTTTTCTCACAAAAGAAAAAGGTCCCCGAAGGAACCTCTGACAAACCATCCGAATCACTTCTGAAGTTTTGAAAGTTCAAAAGCAAGTTCGCCGCCGAGCTTGGCGTTGTTCTCGATGAGGGCCATATTGGTGGAAAGAGACTTTCCCCCGGTGATACCGACAAGTTTATCGAGAAGATAAGGAGTGACTCTCTTGCCGGTGATATGATCGTTCTCCATCATCTTGATGGCTTCTTCAATCTTTTCTTCCATCCAATCCGCATCGAGAGAGTAGGCTTCCGGAACAGGGTTGAGAATCAAAGCACCCTGCTTGAGTCCAAGCTCATGAGCGGTGTGAAGAATGCCGGCGAGTTCAGCAGCACTCTCAACATGCTGCTCAAGGTTGTATTTGCTGGAACTAGAGTAGAAAAGCGGAGCCTTATTGGTTTTGTAGCCGATGACCTCGACGCCCTGGGTTTCAAGATATTCCAACGTGCGAGGAACATCGAGAATCGCCTTCGGTCCGGCGCAGATGACATTGACCTCCGTTCTTGCGAACTCACCAAGGTCAGTAGAGACATCCATGGTTTCATTGAAACCTCTGTGGACACCACCGATACCACCAGTGGAGAAGACTTTGATGTGTGCCTTTTCGGCAAGGATCATTGTCGCAGCGACTGTAGTGGAACCATTGAGTCCCTTTTCGATGACATAGGGAAGGTCTCTTCTGGAAACCTTCATTGCGTTCATGGTCTTTCCAAGGTATTCGATTTCCTCATGGGTAAGACCAATCTTGATTTTACCATTGATGATACCGATAGTATATGGTTCACCGCCAGCCTTACGAATCTCTTCTTCGCACTTCAGAGCGCATTCGACGTTCTGAGGATACGGCATACCATGAGTCAAAACTGTCGTTTCAAGAGCAACTGCCGGTCTAGAAGACAGATCCGGAATCTCTTTGAGCATTTCTTTAATATCCATGTGAATTCTCCATTCTTATCACGGCTAAATATTCTACTACTTTTTTTCAATTCTGAAAGTCATCGTATGACTATATTTTTCACCGGCTTTCAGAACAAGATTACTCATGAGCGGGAAGGTCTCCGGCTCAATAGCGATGGCACGTCTGACGGCGTGTGTGAGATAGGCACCATTCGTGAATTCAAACGGAGCAAGACAGGAATCAACATAGAAGTTGATGGAATCGAAATCCGTCTCAACTTCAAGATGGATATCTTTGGTGTCCATGATGACCTTCGGTCCTGTCGCATCTTCATCGAAGACGTAGGTGTTGTCCAGCGTTCCAATTTCCGGATGCTCTTTCTCAATGGCATCCAGTTTCTCTTTCAGTCTAGAAGGCGTACGGAAATCGTAGCATTCTGGAACATCATCCATGCCGACGACAAGAAGTGTGCCAGGTTTGAAACTTCCAATGCGGGAAGCTTTTACCTGGAGGGTGTAGTCATTGACATTCTCCGAATTGAAGATGTTCCAATACATATGGTTGGAGAAAGACACTAGCGTGTTCTTGTCCGAAACGGCTTCGCAAGTGATGCGAAGGGTATCAGAATCCTTTCTCATGGCATAAGTGACTTTGGTATCAAGATTACCAGGGAAACCTGCTTCTCCATCAGGAGAGAGATAGTGGAAGATGACACGGACTTCCGTCTCATCCTCTTCTCTCGTCGCTTCAAAATTGCGATAAGTGAGAGATTCACTACAGCCGCCATGAAGACAGATATGATCCTGGTCTCCAGGGACAGTGTAAGTCTTCCCTCCAAGCATGAAGACATCGGGGATTCTTCCAGCGACACGGGCCAACGTCTTTCCGTGGAATCCAGTCGATCCGAGATAAGCCTGTTCGTCTGCAAATTCGAGAATCAGCGGTTTTCCGTCCAAAGTCAAACGGGCAACACCGGCACCGAGCGTAGAGAACTTACCGACAAGTCCTCTGCCGTTATCCAATGTCACATATTCTGTTTCATAGTGTTTCATCTTAATGAGCCTCAGTGATTACTCAGCCTTGGCTTCTTCTGCCTTAGGGGCATCTTCCGGCTTGGCATCAAAAGCACCGGCCTTCATAGCGGCATAACGGAGATCGAGGGAATCGGCAAAGAAACTATGGACGTGCTTAGTGAATTCTTCTCTGTTTTCAGCCATGAGCTTCTGGACCTTTTCGGCAGCAGCCTTCTGGGCATCCGTCCAGGCCGGAGCGAGAGTTAGACGTCCGGTGACGATATCCTGAATGAACATGAGACCGTTCTTATTGTTGTTCTCTTCGACGAAGAAAGCGAACATGTTGCCGCTTTCGAGATCATCATAGCAGAAGTTGGAAAGGAAGTTGACCGAGGTGCCATCTTCCTTGTTGATAGAAACCTTTCCGCGAACATCATTTCCGGTCAGAGCCTTGTTGCCGGCATCAATGGTACGATAGGAAGGAAGTGCACGTTTAGCAAGGAGTTCCGTAATCTTTTCGACTCTGCTTCTGATATCCGGGTTGTTTCCAACGATGAGTTTCAGCTTCTTCCCGTTTTCAACAGCGGCAAAGAGATACTGGCCACCGAAAGAAAGGGCAACGCAGGAGATGAAGAAGATTGAAGATACATAATCGAAATAGCGATAGGTTTCAATCATCGTGATATCTCTGCCAGTGGAGGATTTAAGTTTGACTTCGACAGCATTGTCAGGAAGGATATTCTCGATGACAACATCATAGGTGTCAGTCTCTTCAACGAACGGAGGAACCAGCTTAAGGGTCGGCTTGATGACCTCATTGTAATTCTTGGTTTTGTCGACAATCTTCTGAATGTCTTCTTCCTCCATGCAGTTTCCTTCTGCATCGAATTCAAAGACACGATAAATCAGTTTCGGCATATCCGATCCGAGAGTGAGGACTTCAGTGGTTCCATCCTCTCTGTGTTCGACATGGACAATCTCAGTCTTGGCCGATTTTTTGAACGGGAATTTCTCCGCTTTCTGATCGACAAGTTCCTGAATCTTCTTTAACATTTCTTCATCTGTCATAACGATTACTTTGTCCTTTCTTTGAATAGCTATAAAGCACGTATCAATTATAAGCATTTCTAACTATGTTTTCCATAGATAACAAAGAAAACAGGCTTAAATTACGCGAAAAGAAACCCGTTTTATGAAATCGTAGGGCTTACATCCATAAAAATGCTTTAAGCAAACTTTAAAAAATCTGAAAATCGATTTCCGGCTTCCCGATTTCCTTCAACCATTCATTGCACTTTCTGAAACAATCGGAATGGAAGAATCCTTTGGATGCACTGAGTGGAGAAGGATGAGCCGAGTGGATGATGAAAGACTTATCGTTCTTAATCAAAATTCTCTTTTTGTTAGCAAAATTACCCCAGAGAAGATAGGCGATTGGTCTTCCGGATTCATCAAGTTTTCGAATGATAGCGTCCGTAAGCTGTTCCCATCCGAATTTGGCATGACTATTGGCTTCCCCTTCTCTGACAGTCAGGCTCGTATTGAGAAGCAGAACCCCTTGTCTTGCCCAGCTTTCCAAAGAACCTGATTTTGGAATCGGATAGCCATATTCCAACTGAAGTTCCTTGAAAATGTTGAGGAGAGAAGGAGGGAATCTAACACCATCGGAAACCGAAAAAGCAAGTCCGTTCGCTTGGCCAGGATTGAAATAGGGATCCTGTCCAAGAATGACAACATTCACATCTTCTGGATTCATAAAACTTAGGGCACGATATACATTTTCGATATCAGGATGAACGATCATACAAGAATACTCTTCACTTACCAACTTCAACAAGTTCTGAAAATACGCCTTATTTTTCTCCTCCGAAAGAAAACCATCCCACTTTCCTGGGAAAGTAGATAAGTTTTCAATAATTCGTTCTTTCTCCATTTCTTATTTTTCTCCGTTTTGTCTTTTCTTAAAGGAGACATAATCAAAAACAGTCATTCCAAAAAGAATCAAGAACCCAATTCCGGAGAGAACAACGGCACAGACGGAATAGGTCGACCATTGATAGACAAATCCTAAAGCAATGGAACCAAACAAAAGCAAGAGCACAACCAGTGCCATGAACAGATAAGGATGATCTTTCAAACGATATTTCATCAGAGCTTATTTCTTGTTGGCGAACCACTGCTCATGGATGAAGTTGAGCGTATCATCCAAATTTTCTTCTTCCATTGCAGCGATGGCAAAGAGATAGGAGGGCATAGGAAGTGCATCTTTTTCATTGAATTCGACATCACTTCCCATCTGTCCTTCTCCTTTGACAATGTAATAGCGGTTTCGAGAAAGAACCAACAGCTTATCATCTCTCTTCAACAAAACATTTCCCTTTTCCATAAAAGAGCCTCCTTGTCCCCTTATTATATCACGTTAATTTTCATGTTCTTTTATCTCCTTTCTCCTCGAGAGCGAGGAGGACAATTGGCCCCTTTTCTATCTAACAAATATAACTACAAGTAACGGACCAAAGAGTACCTCTTGGGTGATATAATAAAAACCATCAGAAACGGAGAGCCATACCATGTACCAAGAACTTCAGAAGGGCTGGATTGAAGTCATTTGCGGGCCGATGTTTGCCGGTAAAAGTGAGGAACTGATCAGAAGAATCAAAACTCTTTCCTATGCACATCAGAAAATCATCGCTTTCAAGCCTAGCATCGACAACCGCTATGACAAAACGGCAATTGCATCCCACAACGGCGGAAAATATCAGGCATTTGCCATCAAGACTGCCGATGACGTTCTTCGGCTGACGCCGGATGATGCTCAGGTTGTCGCCATCGACGAGATTCAGTTCTTCGGAACCGAGATTGTCGACATTTGCGAAAAGCTTGCTGACCGTGGCATCCGCGTCATCGTAGCCGGACTGGACATGGATTTCCGTGGAGAACCTTTCGGTCCGATGCCCTCCCTGCTTGCCAGAGCGGAGTTCGTTACAAAACTGACGGCTGCCTGCACGATTTGCGGATGTGCTGCGACCAGAACACAGCGTCTTGTCGACGGCACCCCCGCCGATTACGATCAGCCGGTCATCCTCGTCGGCGCCAAAGAATCTTACGAGGCACGCTGCAGGAAACACCATATCGTTCCGAGAACCAAGAAACAATAGGAGTTTTCAATATGAATATTTTCAGTAAGAAAAAGAAAAAAGAGGAAATCAAAGAACAGGAAAACACAACAGAAGAGGCTTCCACTTCCGAAGAGGAAAATCCTTCCCTGGAAATTTTGGAAGACAATAAGCCATCCGCTGCAAAACCTACAGTCGAACTGAAGGCCATCCCCAATGATGTCGAGCGTTATCAGCCGGAAGCATCAACCGGTCTTACGACAGAACAGGTGCAGAAAAGAATCGAACAGGGTTTGACCAACCAGGAAAAGAATCAGACCGGGAAAACCACCTGGCAGATTATCTATACCAATGTCTTCACCTACTTCAACATGTTGCTTCTTGCCATCGGCATCATCCTTATCGTTTTCGGGCGGTATTCCCAGTCGTTCTTCCTTGTCATCGCCTTTGCCAATACCCTTATCGGTATCATCCAGGAGCTGAAAGCGAAGAAGACACTGGAAAAGCTGAAGCTGGTCACGGATGCTTCCATCGATGTCACAAGAAACGGGAAGAATGTGTCTATCAAGAGTTCTGAACTCGTTCTCGATGATATCTATCGTATCAAGAACGGAGAACAGATTCCGACCGACTCCGTCCTTCTTGAAGGGACTATCGAAGTCAATGAATCCCTGTTGACCGGTGAATCTCTCCCCATCAAGAAAAAAACCGGCGATCTCATTTATGCCGGTTCCTTCGCCGTCTCCGGTTCCGCGACAGTCAAAGCGGAGAAAATTGGAGAATACAACTACGTCTCCGGAATTCAAAGCAAAGCAAAGGAAGTCAACAAGCCGAAATCCGAATTGGTCCGCTCCCTTAACTCCGTCATCAAAGTCATCGGTCTCATCATCATTCCGTTAGGCGTCTTAACCTTCTGGACGCAGTGGACGGTCAACGCCAGCAGATACCAGGACATCAGTGCCAACTGGTGGAAGATTGCCTCAGAAGCCGTCGCCAAAACTGCAGGAAGTATGGTCGGCATGATTCCTTCCGGCATGTACCTGCTCACCTCCATCGCCTTAGCCAATTCCGTCATCGCCCTCTCCAAGAAGAATGCCATGGTCCAGGACCTCTACTCCATCGAAATGCTCGCCCGTGTCGATTCCCTCTGTCTCGATAAGACAGGAACCCTGACCGACGGGACCATGCGCGTCGACGAAGTCGTCCGTATCGACAATTCTTATGATCTGGACAATCTCATCGGAAGCTATCTCAACGCCTTCAATGACACCAACCAGACATCCATTGCGCTCTCCCAGCGTTTCCCTCTGAAAAACACCTACCGCATTGTCGACACCATCCCATTCAGTAGCGCCAGAAAATTCTCCGTCGTCGAATTCAAAGGAATTGGCACCTTCGCCCTCGGCGCCCCAGAATACCTCTATAAGGGAAGAGACCGCACCATCCTAGAATACATCACCAACAAGCAGTCCACCGGTTACCGTGTCGTCATGCTGTGCAAATGCGAAAATCCAATCACGAATGGTGTCATCAAAGGAAAAATGACGCCGGTCACGATATTCTCTTTGGAAGACCACATCAGACCGGAAGCTCCAAATACTATCAAATGGTTCAAAGATAATGGTGTAAATATCCGTATCATTTCCGGAGACAACCCTATCACGGCAAGTGAAATCGCCAAAAAATGTGGCGTTCCGAACGCAGAGAAATGTATTTCATTGGAAGGTCTGTCCGACCGGGAAGTCACGCAGATTCTCAATGATTATGCTGTCTTCGGGCGTGTCACTCCGGAACAAAAGGCGCTCATCATCCGCGAACTGAAGAATCAGGGGCACACCGTCGGTATGACCGGTGATGGTGTCAATGATATCTTAGCCATGAAGAACTCCGACTGCTCTGTCGCAATGGCAAACGGTTCCTCCGCTGCCCGCAATGTCGCTCACCTCGTTCTACTCGATTCCAACTTTGCCTCGATGCCTTTGGCAGTTCAGGAAGGCAGACGTTGTATCAACAACGTTCAGCGTTCTTCCGCTCTGTACCTTATGAAGACCATCTTCACGATTGTCTTCACCATTATCGTCCTACTAACCTTCCTCAATGGCGGAAAAGGAATCGATTATCCGTTTACCTCCAATAACCTTATGATTATGGAAAGTGTCTGCATCGGCCTCACATCCGTCTTCCTCGCCCTCCAGAAGAACGATCAGCCAATCACCGGCCACTTCCTCAAGAACACGTTCCTACGTGCCATTCCTGCCGCTATCTGCCTCATTGCGGCCATTTCCATCAACTATATTCTTCGATATTCCGGAAATTTCTTGGAGCTAAGCGGAACGCAGGAAGAAATCGAACAAGCCTTCACTACCTTCAATTCCATCACAATGACAACGATTTCCTTAGCTATGGCATATATCTGTTTCCTGCCGATTTCTCCGATTCGGAAGAACTGGTATCGCGCCATCATGTTCTCTACGACCTTCGTCCTCTGTATCTTCGCCATCTTTGTCTTGCCGTTCGTTCCAACCTTCTCCGGCAACGGGTCCAATCTCTCATCCACCTTGGTCGGAATCGACTTCCGTCAGATGAATAAAATCATGTGGCTCATGATCGTCATCTACGGGACCAGCGCTAGCACTGTTTTGATTCTCCTCATGAATCTCTTTCAAAATCTCAGTGAGAAAAAAGAAGAAATTCATAAGAACAGCAAGAATCAGCCTACCCTGCCGATTCCCGAAGAAAATCAGGAAACCCCTGCAGAATAGTTTCTTAAGCGCCTGATTCCATTCTCAGGCGCTTTTCTGTTTTTCGTTATCTCAAAACTGATTTAATGGCTTTTGTCGTTCATTCACATCGGCGCTCCCCATTTCTTTCAGTTTTCCCTATTTTGGTTATGCTCCTTCTAACGATTTCTGGCTGGAGTTCACTGCCTTCCAATCAATGATTTTCATAAAAAAGTCCTTGCATTATAAAAAACAGAGTAATATAATTAACAAGCACCGAAAACCAATTGGATCTTTAGCTCAGTTGGTAGAGCAACTGACTCTTAATCAGTGGGCCAAGAGTTCGAGTCTCTTAAGATCCACCATCGTGCAAATCAATCCTTGGGAAACCAAGGATTTTTTTGTGCTTATTCGCTTCTTATCTCTAACGCTAATTTTCATAGATACGATTTAGAATTTAAGGCACACAAATAAAAACAACCTAATAAAGTTTAAACTATACCCTGTAATTAGGACACGATAACAGGAAATAAAAAACGCCATCCAGTGAACTAACTATGTAATAAT
>CAKVBX010000021.1 GCA_934725685.1 uncultured Bacilli bacterium | reverse complement strand
ATTCTGAGGAAACTGTTGATATTTCTAAGACTGAAGAAACCCAGGAAACAAAAGCTCCTGTCGTCGACAGCAGCGAATTTGTCAATGACTCCGATAACCCCAACACCATGGAAGAATCGGAAGAACCCAAAATGGTGAACAACATTCCCCTTCCGAAGAAAGCCGATGAACTCGACGGAGAAATCAATCTCCAGAACAAAGTCACCGAGCAGAGCTATTTCAAACCGCTCAACTATGTCTATGATGGCTTTGCCAACATCGATGATGAAGTGGAAAACGTCCGCAAAGGCTATTTGGCCAAGATTAAGAAGTCCAAGATCTTCAACTTTGTTGCCATCGCCGTCATGCTCGTCGCCTTCCTCGGCGTTATCCTGGTCTTCTTCTTCAACAAGAACAAGGAACTCGCCTGGGTCACCTACACCGTCCTCGGTGTCGCTGCCGTCCTCATCATCGGTTCCTTTATTCTCACCAGCCACTTCGCCAAGAAGGACAACAAGCATATCCAGCAGTATCTCGCTGACTATGAAGATACCCTCGGCGGATACCTCCTTTACAAGATGGACGTCAAGAATCCGGCCCTCTGCCCGGATGCCAAAGTCGATGAGACCAGCTTCATCCAGGCACACTGCTACCGTACGATTTCTAGCATCGATTCCCGAAGTGTCCTCGAATGTGAACGCCATGGCTACCGCCTTGTCATTGCCGAAATGGCTGCCATCGTCCCTCCTGTCAGCCTCGCCAAAGCCAACGAACTTCCGCACGATTATGTCAACATGGACGGCACCCCCTACATTCCTTCCAACGATCTCGATGAGACCATGACCGGCACCACCGAACTCCAGGATAAGGATATGACTGTCGTCGACATCGAACTCGCTGACGAAGCCAATGCCACCAAGAACACCGAAAAGAAGAACAAGGACGTCGAAAAGAATAACGCCAAGAATGCTCAGAAGACCAACCGCTACGGCCTCTTCGGAAGATTCTATTCCTATTCCTTCACCATCCTCTCGGAAGAGAGCTTCATCCTCTACTTCATGGGTGACAAAGCGTTCACCAATCTTCCGGACTACCTCACCGGTTTCAAGGCCGTCAAGGTCCCCGGACTCAGAAGCAACATCGTCTGCTTCGCTGCCGATCCGGTGAAGTCTCAGCGCTTCCTCGATGAGGAAGGCGTGAAACTTCTCAATGCCATCGTCCCCAACCAGATTGTCCAGTCCCTCTTCCTTTCCGCTAACTCCTTCGGAACCAAGATCGGCGTGAACCTCTCCGATGACATCATGAATGTCCCGGTCCGCACAAGACAGGTCCCCGGAAGCCTTGAAGCCTATAAGGAAGTCAATGATCGCATCTTCGACTTCGTGGATTACATGGAAAAGAAGAATACCTCTCAGGAAGCCTAACTATGAAAGTCAGAGAATTCATCACTGAAAGCAAAGAACAGACGCAGGAAATTGCAAGAGAACTCGTCTCCACCTTCCATGGTGGAGAAGTCATCCTTGCCACCGGTCCTTTGGGGGCCGGAAAGACAGCTTTCTGTCAAGGAATCGGGAAAGCACTCGGCGTGAAGCGCATCATCAACTCCCCGACCTTCAATCTTATCAAGGTCTATCAGGGAACTGAGTACACGCTTTACCATGTTGACTGCTACCGTCTTGAGACCTGTGACGAAGAAAGAAAAGATATCGGGCTTGATGAAGTCCTGGGTGATCCTAGTATCATCACCTATGTCGAATGGCCCTGTTACGGAAACAAGACCCTTTTAGACTATCATCCGGTCATCCGTGTCGAACTGACCTATCTCGACGAAGAGAAAAGAAAGATTGTGATTCAAGATGAAAGAGAATAAAAAAGTATCATTGTTCTTAAACAGCGCCACCAAAGCACTGCAGATTGGACTGCTTGTCGGAGAAGAGAAGCGGATCATCGAACTTCCGGATCCGAAGAAAGCACTGGAATCCATCCACAAGGGAATGGATGAACTCTTCCGGCTTACGGACACCCATTTAAGGGATGTCGATGCCTTCTATCTCCTTTTAGGACCCGGAAGCAACACAGGAATCCGTCTCGGCCTCACGATTCCCCGCACCGTCTATGCCATGAATCCGAAAATTGAACTCTATGGCATCGGTACCCTCGAACTCATGACCGAAACCGCCCCTCACGCCGCCCTCTCCGACCGCAACGGAAACCTCTACTACGGGACGAAAGAGAACGGCAAGACGACCTTTGTCCGTGTGGACAAGGAAGATATCACCTCTCTTCCCAAAGAGGAAATCGCCGTGGAAGAGAAGGATACCGTGGCAAGAGAGGAACTCTCTTCCTACCCGGTCCGTCCGCTTGACATCCTCATCCTCATGATGGCCAAGAAGGATGCCTTCCGCGATTACTCTCTCGATGAGGAAAATTATCTGCCGGAGTATCTCCTCAAGATATGATTACGATAGAAAAAGCCTCTTCGGACAATAATGTTCCCGCTCTCTGCCTGCAAAATGCCCTTCCAATCCACCGGATTCTCAATTTGGCGGAGTGGGACTTAGAGCCTTACCTAGAAGGGAAGGACAAAGTCCTTTATCTTCTTAAAGACGGGAAAGAGATTCTCGGATTTCTCGCCGTCTCCCTCTCCCTTGACGAAGCGGAAGTCGACTTCCTCGCCGTCCAGGAAAAAGAAGAGGGAAAAGGCTATGCGACCCGCCTTCTAGAAAACTTCTTCCGGGAATACTGCGACAAAAAGACGGTTTTCTTAGAAGTCCGTGAAAGCAACACAAGAGCAATCAAGCTCTATGAAAAGCTAGGCTTCACCTTCTATCGTAGACGAAAAAACTATTATCCGACAAAGGACCTTTTATCTTCCGCCACGGAAGATGCTCTCTGTTATAGAAAGGAACTTGTTCCTATGAAAGATGAAATCATTTTAGCCATCGAATCAAGCTGCGACGAGACGGCCATCGCCATTCTGAAAAATGGAAAGGAACTATTGGCCAACACCGTCAACACCCAGATTGCCGACCATCAGCGTTTCGGCGGTGTCTACCCGGAACTCGCCAGTAGACTCCATCTGAAAAATATCACCAAAGTCCTTGCCTACGCTCTCTCCCTCAAAGACTTTGACTATCACACCATCACCCATGTGGCCGTCACCGGAGGCCCGGGACTTCCCGGCGCCTTACAGATTGGCGTCATGGCAGCCAAGACCATCGCCCAGTATCTTCAGGTCCCTCTCATTTCCGTCCACCATCTCGCCGGCCATATCTACGCCAACGAGTATGTGACGGACTTCCATTATCCGTTGATTGCCCTGATTGCTTCCGGCGGAAACTCCGAAATCGTCTACCTCCCCTCCCCTCTGAAATTCGAAATCATCGGAGAGACCGAGGATGATGCCATTGGCGAAGCCTTTGACAAAGTCGCCCGTGCGTTAGGTCTTCCCTATCCGGGCGGTGTCATGATTGACAAAGTGAGCCGTGACCCCGCAATCGAGACCTTCCCGCTTCCGAAACCGAAAGTGGATGGATACAATCTTTCCTACTCTGGACTGAAATCCCATCTTGTCCGCATGATTGAGAAAGAGCCGAGAGACGAGAACGGAAAAATCCCGGAAGACGTCGTGAAACGCTATGCGAGATCGACGGAAGTCGGATTCGTCAATCAGCTTCTCGACAAGCTCTACAAGGCGAGTCAGGATTACCACGTGAAGCAGGTCGTCGTCGGCGGAGGCGTGAGTGCGAACTCCTATCTCCGCTCTGAAGTCGAACGCCGGTTCAAGGGCTCCGACATCGAAGTGATGATTCCGCCGCTCTGGTGCACGACTGACAATGCGGCCATGATTGCCAAAGTCGCCCATCATATGATCGAGCAGGGACGTTATGCGGATTTGGATTTCACCAGTGAACCCAACCGCTCTCTCGAAGACGAATGAGAATACAACAAGGAGAATTGCATTATGGATTTAGATGAACAGTATTCTGTAAAGAAACTTTACGAGATGGCAGGGGACGGCTCCCTCAAGGAACTCGACGGGAAGATTATCACCGTTGGCGGCTTTGTCAGAACCAACCGCACCTTCGGTGACATTGGCTTCCTTGCTGTCAACGATGGTTCCTGCTTTAAGAACATTCAGGTCGTCTATCAGTCGAGTGACAAAGATGCCCTCGCCGCCAAGCTCGGCGCCACGGTCCGTGTGACGGGTGTCTTTAAGTACACGCCGGAAAACAAGCAGCCCTTCGAAGTCGACACCGATCATGTCGTTTTAGTCGGTGGTGTGGATGAAACTTATCCGCTTCAGAAAAAGAAGACCTCTTTCGAATATCTGAGAAACTATCCGCAGTGGAGAATGAAAACCAACACCTTCAATGCGGTCTTCCGTGTCCGTTCCACCCTGGCCTATTATATCCATGAGTATTTCCATTCCCATGGCTACTACTGGATCCATACGCCGATTCTCACCGCCAATGACTGCGAAGGCGAAGGACAGACCTTCAATGTCATCGCCGACGAAAAGCATCCGGAAGAATATTTCAACAAGGAAAACGTCCATCTCACTGTCTCGGGTCAGCTCCATGTCGAGCCGTTCGCTCTGACGTATGGAAAAGTCTATACCTTCGGTCCGACCTTCCGCGCCGAGAAGAGCAACACCGTCCGCCATGCGGCCGAATTCTGGATGATCGAGCCAGAAATCAGCTGGGCCCATCTTAGTGATCTCTGCGACATCGAAGAAGACTTCCTCAAGTATGTTGTGAAGAATACCCTTAAGGACTGTGCACAGGACATGGAATTCTTCTACGCTTTTGTCGATAAGGACCTCAAGGAGAGACTCGAAGAGTTTGTCAATAAGCCGTTTACCAGAGTTAAGTACGAGGAAGCCATTGAAATCCTTCAGAAGGCCGTCAAAGATGGCGTTAAGTTCGACGTGGATGACATCCACTTCGGACTCGATCTCGGCAGCGAACATGAACGCTATCTCACCGAGAAAGTCTTCAAGGGCCCAATCTTCCTCACTGACTACCCGAAAGACATCAAGGCCTTCTATATGAAGCAGAATGACGACGGCAAGACCGTCGGTGCTGTCGATCTTCTCGTTCCGTTCATCGGCGAACTCTGCGGCGGAAGCGAAAGAGAAGCCGATTATCAGAAGCTCCTTTCCCGTATGCAGGAACTCGGTATGAATATCGAGGCCTATGAATGGTATCTCGACCTGCGCAGAAACGGTTCCATCCCGCACTCTGGATTCGGCCTCGGTTTCGAACGTCTTGTCATGCTTGTCACCGGTATGACCAACATCCGTGACACCCTTCCTTATCCGCGTTGCTATAAGGATATGCTCTTCTGAGGACTGAGCCATGTTTTCGAAGAAAAAGAAAGAAACTGAGACAGCTCCTGTCGAGAAAGAGACGGAGAACGTAGAGCAGCCGAAGGAAAAGGACAAGGCCGGAAACGGCGCTTCCTTTTTCCGTGTCACTTCTTTCGTCCTTTGCCTGGGTTTGCTCGGCTTCTCTCTTTACTGTGTGAGTGCCCGCATCATTTCCGGTCAGGACGGGAGCGGCGCTTCCTCTTTCCTCACCCTGAACGGCAAGACGGCGATTGAGACAAAGAATCTCCTTGCCTCCTACGGAAAGGCAAAACAGAAGAAAGCCAACGATTATGCTTTCATCGGAACAAAGTTCTTCTTATCCGAAAACAAGATTACGCCCTCTTCCCTGGAAGAGAAGAATTTCTTCCGGGAAGGCGATTATCACAATTTCGCCCTCTATGACATCAGCCATTCGACCACCAAGGTCTTCCCGAGCGATATCGGGAACGGAAAAGCTTTCATTGACTTCTCCAAGGCTACGGAAGGGGAATATTTCCTCTATCCGTTCTCCGACGAGCAGACCATCAGCCAGTCTTCGGACTATAATTTCTATTCTCTTTCTTCGGAAGAGACCGTCATGGAGACGGTCTATTCCCTTCCGGATGCCTCCGGGGAACGGACGAGCATCACACTGAGGAATAACAAGGTCTCTCCCTTCAGCATGTTTCAGGTGAAGAAAGTCGGTTCCATCCTTCCGGAAGACTATTATGATGTCGTTCTCTTCTATCAGGAATATAGTGGTGCAACCTGCACCCATCCGAGCGAGGAGAGTCTCACCAAGCTCAAAAGCATCGCCACTTCCCTTGGGGAAGAGACCGACTATAAAATCTGTGTCGCTTCGACCCTAGAAGAAGCCCTTCAGGTCAAGGCGACAATCTCCCTTGCCTTATCCAGCAGTGAAGACACTGTCACCACAAGCTGTTTCACCAAGGCTTCCTATTCCTCTTTTCACTCCATGTCCTTAACGGATACGGAACTGAAGGGGTATGATGCCGCTCCTGAAATCCGGGAGAGTCTAGGTTACGTCGGCCAGGCTTCGAAAGCCTATGCCGGTGTCCCCGGGAACGAAATTCCGCAGAGCCTGAACGGCCACATCGGAAAGGAACCTTTCCTTCTTCACGACGAAAAAGCCGATATTCTCTCCCTTTTGGAAATGCTCTGATTTTTAGGCTTTTTCAAAGTTTTTGTTGATCAGAAACCACTGACGTCTCTTCCTGAAAGCACTCACTTATGGGAAGAGACGTTTTTTTTGTGACCTCCCATCATATTTTTCTTTACTACCAGTGAGAAAAAGAATAATATTTTTATTGTTTTTTCAGGAGGAAAATCCCATGAGCGGTAAGAACTTTGATGTTGCTTCGGATTATGGAATGGACGTATTCAATGAAGAGACGATGAAGAAATATCTGCCCCAGGACGTTTTCGAGAGCGTGCAGCTGACGATTCGGAACGGAAAAGAACTCAACCCCTCCATTGCCGACAGTGTCGCAAAAGGAATGAAAGAATGGGCCATCAGCAAAGGAGCCACCCATTACACCCACTGGTTCTCTCCTTTGACTGGGGTCACTGCGGAAAAACATGACTCCTTCCTCAACTTCGATAAGAAAGGGAAAGCCATCATCGAATTTTCCGGAAAAGAACTCATCCAGGGCGAACCGGATGCCTCCTCCTTCCCTAACGGCGGTCTCCGCGCCACCTTTGAAGCAAGAGGCTATACGGCCTGGGACTGCACGAGCCCTGCCTTCGTCATCAAGGATGACTATGGTGCCGTCCTCTATATCCCGACTGCCTTCTGTTCCTATAACGGCGACTCCCTCGATGGAAAGACCCCGTTACTCAGAAGCATGGACTATCTTTCCAGGGAGGCCGTGAGAGTTCTTCGCATCTTCGGTGACGAGAAGACAGAGAAAGTCATCACCTATGCCGGGCCGGAACAAGAATACTTCCTGGTGGAGAGCGATGCTTACCGGGAAAGAAAAGACTTAGTCTATACCGGAAGAACCCTTTTCGGTGCCACGGCGCCGAAAGGACAGGAACTCGAAGACCATTACTTCGGCCCAATCCGTGAGAAGATTGCTTCCTTCATGAGTGATGTCAACGAAATGCTCTGGAAGCTCGGCATCCCTGCCAAGACGGAACACAACGAAGTCGCCCCATCCCAGCATGAGCTCGCCGTGATCTATACCCAGGCCAATATCGCCGCCGATCAGAACGCTTTAGTGATGACCGTGCTGAAGAAAGTTGCAAAAAAGCATGACTTTATCTGCTTACTCAGCGAAAAACCATTTGACGGAATCAATGGTAGCGGAAAACATAACAACTGGTCTATTGCAAAAGAGGATGGAACAAACCTCTTCAAGCCGGGAAAGAACCCGGAAGATAACCTTCAGTTCCTCGTCTTCTTAAGTGCCGTCGTCAAAGGTGTCGACGAATACGCCGGCCTTTTACGGGAGTCTGTCGCCAGCTATACCAACGACTTCCGCCTCGGCGCCAATGAGGCCCCGCCGGCTATCATCTCCATCTTCTTAGGCGATGAACTCAACCGTGTGGTCGAAAAGATTATCGAGAGCAAACCGACTTCGAAAGCCAAGAAGGATGCCCCTCTCTTCAGCGATGTCAAGACACTTCCTTCCTTCGACCGCGACTCCACCGACCGCAACAGAACCTCTCCCTTCGCCTTCACCGGCAACCGTTTTGAGTTCCGTATGGTCGGCTCTCTGGAGAACATCTCCGAACCCAACGTGATTCTCTGCTCCGTCTTAGGTTATGAACTTTCCCTCTTCGCCGATGAAATTGAAAAGGCAGAAGACAAGGATAGTGCTATCCGTCATTACATCAAGAAGACTCTCAGCGAACATCAGCGCGTCATCTTCAACGGCGACGGCTATTCCAAGGCCTGGGAAGAAGAGGCCGCAAAACGCGGACTCCCCAACCTCAGAACCACGGTCGAAGCGACCGATGTCCTGAAGGAAGAGAAGACCAAGGAACTCTTCCGTAAATGCGGTGTCTTCTCCATGAGTGAACTCTCCTCCCGTGCCGAGATCAAATATGCCAACTATGCCGCTCAGGTCCTCATTGATGCCAAGACCATGTCCCACATGGCCCACAAGCAGTATCTTCCTTCCGTCAATAACGCCTTAGGCAAGATGGCGAGCGAAATCAACAATCTGAGAAACGCCAGTATCGAAGTCCCCAAAACCACCATCAAGAACGCCATCGAAGTCTCCTCGCTCCTCGAGGATGCCGGCATCGCCCTAGCGAGACTCGACAAGCTCATCGGAAAAGCTTCCCAGTACAAGGGAAGAGACCTCGCCTGTTTCGCAAGAGACCAGCTTATCCCGCAGATGGCGAAGCTCAGAAAGCCAATCGATCAGCTTGAACTTCTCGTCGCCAAGGACTGCTGGCCGGTTCCTTCCTACGGCGATCTGCTCTATCACATCATCTAGTTGCAAGGCTGCTCCTTTTCCGGGGCAGCCTTTTTCTTCCTTTAGGAAGAAGGAAATTGACAGTTATCCGCTTTCCGTTGTTTTTAATGTTGTCCATTCATTGAAACCACATTAGGTATTTACTATAATTTTTGTTGTAGATAACAAGAAAAGGATCAACTGATATGACATCGGAAATGCTTAAGTCGTCATTCGAGAAAATCTTCGGCCAGGGCGGAGATATCCGTGCCTATTTCGCACCGGGAAGAGTCAACCTCATCGGTGAACACATCGACTACAACGGAGGACATGTCTTTCCCTGTGCACTGACCGTCGGAAACTATGTGGTCGCCAGAAAAAGAACGGACCGTAAAGTCCGCTTCTATTCGGAAAATTATAGAAAAGGCGGCATCATCGAACGGAATCTCGATGAGATGGCCTACGATAAGGCGAAGCTCTGGACCAACTATCCTTTCGGCGTCATCTGGGCTTTCGCTAAGCGCGGCATGACCATCGACTGCGGACTCGATGTCTTCGTCTATGGCAACATCCCGGGCTCCGGACTCTCCTCTTCCGCTGCCATGGAAGTCTCCGTCGGCGTCATGCTGAAGGACTTTTTCGGCTTCGAAGTCTCCATGACCGAAATCGCACTGATCGGTCAGTATTCCGAAAACAACTATAACGGCTGCAACTGCGGCATCATGGACCAGTTCGCTTCTGCCATGGGCAAGAAGGATCAGGCCATCTTCCTCGACTGCGCCGATCTTTCCTATGACTATGTCCCCCTCATTCTCGACGGATGCAAGATCATCGTTACCAACTCCAACAAACCCCACAGCCTCGTGACCTCCCACTACAACGAGAGAAGAGCGGAATGCGAGAAGGCGGTCGAGGAGCTTTCCACCCGCACCAACATTGAGCACCTCTGCGAACTCACTCCGGAACAGTTCGAACAGTATAAGGATGCCATTCAGGATGAGGACAGAAGAAAGCGCGCCAAACATGCCGTCTATGAAGAGCAGAGAACCAAGGACGCCATCGTCGCTCTGAAGAATAACGACCTTGTCACCTTCGGACGCCTCCTTAACGAATCCGGCGATTCTCTCCGCTATGATTACGATGCCACCTGCTTCGAAATCGATACGCTTGTTGACGCGGCCCGCGCCCAGAGAGGCGTTTATGGCTCCCGAGAGACCGGTGGCGGATGGGGCGGAAACACAGTCTCTATCGTCAGAGACGACTGCGTCGAGAACTTCAAGTGCCAGGTCGGAAGAATCTATAAGGCCAAGACCGGACTCCGTGCCAGTTTTGCCACCCTCGAAGTCGGCGACGGCGGAAGGAGACTCTTCTGATGTCCGATATCGATATCAGTATCGCAAAGCTTTCTTCCTACGCCCTGGAACATCATCTTATCGGCGAAGAGGAAAAAGCCTATTCTATCAATCTGCTTCTGGATGTCCTCAACCTCGATTCCTACGAAGAACCGAAAGAGGAATTCCACAATGTCGACCTCGAGCCGACTCTGAAGGAAATCCTCGACTATGCCGTCGGAAAGAAACTCATCGAACAGGATTCCGTCGTCTATCGGGACCTTTTCGATACCAAAGTCATGAACTGCTTCACGCCGAGACCCGATGCAGTCATCGGCATGTTCTATTATCTCTATGAAAGCAAAGGACCAAAGGCAGCCACGGATTGGTTCTACCGTTTCAGCCGTGACACGGACTATATCCGCTCTTACCGCGTGAAGAAGGATCTTCGCTGGAAGACGAGGACCAAATACGGAAATCTCGACATTTCCATCAACCTGTCCAAACCGGAGAAGGATCCCAAGGCAATTGCTGCGGCAAAGCTTCTCAAGCAGTCCGGTTATCCCAAATGCATGCTCTGCAAGGAAAACATGGGCTATCGGGGAAGAGTCAACCACCCTGCCCGTGAGACAATCCGCATCATCCCGCTCACCCTGGAAGGAGGCGAATACTATCTTCAGTATTCCCCGTATTCCTATTATGACGAACACTGCATTGTCTTCAATAAAGAACATATCCCGATGGCAATCGATGAGCGCTGCTTCAAGAACCTGCTCTCCTTTGTCAACCTCTTCCCGCATTACCTGTTAGGAAGCAATGCCGACCTTCCAATTGTCGGCGGAAGCATTCTTACCCATGACCACTATCAGGGCGGAAACTATGTCTTCCCGATGTTCCGCGCCCGTAAGGTCATGAACCTTTATTTCAAGGGCTATCCGAAAGTCAAAGCCTCCTATCTCCGTTGGCCGTTAAGTGTCATCCGCATCCAGTCGAGGAACAAAAAGGAACTGCTTTCTCTCGCGATGAAAATCCTCACAACCTGGAGAGGTTACACGGATGAAAGTCTTAATGTTTTTTCGGAGACTGATGGGACGCCTCATAATACCATCTCTCCTATCTGCCACAAGATTGGTGATGAATATGCCTTCGATCTTGCCCTCAGGAACAATCTCACGACAGAAGAGTTCCCTTTAGGTGTCTATCATCCGCATCAGGAGTGTTGGCACATCAAGAAGGAGAATATCGGTCTCATCGAAGCAATGGGCTTAGCCGTCCTTCCTTCCCGTCTGAAGAACGAACTTTCCTTAGTTCGGGAAGCCATCCTCGCCAAGAAGGATTTTTCCTCGGATGAACGCATCTCCTCCCACTATGAATGGGTCAAAGAATTCGAGAAGAAATATGATGTCATCGATGAAAACAACATCGACCGAATTCTACAGAAAGAGGTCGGTCTTGTCTTCATGAAGGTCCTAGAATACGCCGGTGTCTACAAGCAGAACGAAGACGGCTATGCCGGTGTGCTCCGCTTTGTCGAAACCGTCAACGAACAGTGAATTTTGAAATCTCCGGCTTAGCCGGAGATTTTCTTTTGCCGTGGGTCAAAGAGCAATGCTTCTGTGATATACTAAACTAGTTGCAGTAAACTTATTTATATTTATATATAAAGGGGGTATCTTATGGGTAAGAAATCAGATTTAAAGAACTCCATTTCCGCAAGGGACCACAGAAGAATCTGCTTCGGTATCCTTCTTGTCGCTTTCTCTCTGATTGCCATTTCCGGCATGACTGCCGTAGGAGAGTTTTTCTCCTATAGTTTCGCTTTCCTCTTCGGCCTCTTTTTCCCGGTCTTCTGTCTGATTCTCTTCCTGATGGGTATCACCCTCATCTTTTTTAAGAAGTCGGGCAATCCGGGCAAACACAGAGCCTTTGTTCTGCTCGGTCTCTTTTTCCTGATTCTCTCTTCCCTTGCCTTAGGCTCTCTTTCCTTAGCTAAAGGAAACGAGAATCTCTCCTTCTCCTCTTTCACCGGCTATTACATGAGCAGGATGAAATCCTTTGCTTCCAAAGCATTCACCGTCGATTCCTTTGGAGCGGTCACTTCCTTGGGAGGCGGCTATATCGGCCTCTTCCTTCTTATGCTGTTACGCTCTGTCTGGGGTGATATCGGAAACACCATCTTTTTCATTGCCATTCTTTTATTAGGGCTCTTCCTTCTCCTCTTCCTTCCCATTTCCTACCTCGTCTTAGCTCTGAAAAAGAGAAAAGAGGAAAAAGTCAGTTACAATTCTCCGTTCCATCCGGAAAAAGGAGTGGAAAAGGAAGTGCTTGTCCGGGAACCGGAACAGGCTAAGACTCCTTATGTCGCCGTCGATCCGAGTCTGAAGACACCGCTCGGAGAAGTCATGCAGAAACGGGAAAAGGAAGAGAAGAAACGGGCCACCTCTGTGCTCGAAACCGCTGTTTTCGAATCCTTCAAGACGGAGGATTTCTCCGCATCGCCTGCGGCAGAACAAAAGCCCGAAGAGAAAACGGGTGTCACTTCCGCTCCTCTTATCCAGGAACCGGAACGGAAGGATGAGAATGCGGAACGTGACCCCAAGGAGAGCTATCGGAGAGAAGCCTCCATCCTCGACACTTCCTCTATGGACTTCACGCTTCCCGACGAAGAACCCGTGAAGGAAGAAACCAAACCTGAACCGGCACCCAAACCGGAAGAGAAACCGACCGTGACGGAAAATCCCTATCGGAAAGAACCGGATTCCATCCCAGAGGACAAGCCGGCGATTGAACCGATTATTCCGGAAGTTCCCCTCAAGAATGAGGTCCGCCATCAGATGTATGTCTCTCCTCAACCTCCCGCCGCCGAAGAGAAAAAGCCTCAGCCTCAGGCCGTGAACTCGGTCTATCCAGGCGTTAATCCTTTGGAAGCTGTCGCAAGAAACGTACAGCCCAAGGCTGCGAAAGAGCAGACCGTCATCATCGCCCAGGAACCCGAAGAGGAAGACGAGCCTGTCGTCGTGAAAAAAGCGGAACCGATTCCGCCGGAACCCAAGAACGAACTCTCCGAAGAGGAACTCCTCCACGAGAAAGAGAAGGAATACTTCCAGAAAAAACAGCAGAAAGCCATCGAAGCCATCCAGGAAAAACAGCGGCAGCGCAATGAAAGAAAGGCGGCTCTTCTCCGCTTTGTCTCCGATACGCCGAAGTTCTACTCCTATCCGCTTCCCACTGATGCCCTGCTTCAGGAGCACGATGATTCCGCCAAGATGATGATCAACAAAGAGGCGGCCGATCAGAAAGTCCATGTCATTAACGACGTTTTCCGCGACTATGATGTCAAAGCCAAGGCGGTTTCCTATACCGTCGGCGCTTCCGTCACCCGTTTCAACATCGAGACGGAACCCGGAGAGCGCAGCGACCGCATCGCCTCTCTCGTCGATGAACTGCAGCGCTCTCTCAACGGAGACAAGTCCGTCCGTGTCGAGACCGTCGTCGAAGGCCGCAATACTTCCGGCATCGAAGTTGGAAACGCCGCACCGATGGCCGTCTCCTTCAAGGATGTTTTCGAATCGGTCGAGACCAACACTTGCGACAACCTTCTGCTCCCAATCGGTAAGGACATCTCCGGAAACATCATCACCTGCCCGCTCAACAAGATGCCGCACCTCCTCATCGCCGGAACTACCGGCTCCGGAAAATCCGTCTTGGTCCACTCCATGATTATGACACTTATCATGAGAAACTATCCTTCCCAGATGAAGCTCATCCTTATCGATCCCAAGCAGGTCGAGTTCATCCGTTATCAGGAATGCTCCCACCTTTTCTGTCCTGTCATCTCCAAACCGGAAAAGGCCGTTCTTGCCCTGAAGAAGCTCGTCGATGAGATGGAACGCCGTTTTACGGTCTTCAGCAAGTACCGTGTTGCCAATATCGAAGGCTACTATAAGGCGAGAAAAGGTCAGGAAGCCGTCATGGAAGAGATGCCCTATCTTGTCTGCGTCATCGATGAATTCGCCGATCTCATGATGACCGGCGGTAAAGATGTCGTCAACAATGTCCAGCGTATCGGCCAGAAGGCCAGAGCCGCCGGCATCCATATGATCATCGCCACCCAGCGTCCGAGCAAGGACACGGTTCCGATGATGATCAAAGCCAATGTCCCGTGCCGTATCGGTCTGTCCTGTTCGGCACAGGTCGACAGCCGTGTCATCCTCGATGAGAACGGCGCCGAGACTTTGCTAGGAAGAGGTGACCTCCTCTTCAAGGATTCCGCAAGGAAGTCCTTGGTACGTGCCCAGTCCCCGTATCTTTCCGACGAGGAGATCGACAGCATCCTCGCCTATGTCAAGGAAAAGGCGGGAGATCCTGTCTATGACCGCGCCTTCCTCGAACTCGAGGAAGAGGATGACGAGGAAGATGCCGTCGAAGAAATCGATCCACAGAAACGGCTCTACGAAGATGTCAAGGACTTTGTCATCCAGACCGGCATCACGGCCAAGGAGAGCGTTATGCGCAATTTCCAGCTGACCTCTTCCAAGGCGGATAGCTATCTGGCATCCTTAGTCAGTGAGCAGGTCTTGATGCTCGGCTACGGAGGCGAATACAACTTAGGACCGGCGGCCATAACCATCCGCCAGAAGGAGAATCTATGAAACCAACCATTCTGAAAAACGAAAGCTTCGGACAGCGCATCGTGCTGCGCCGTATTTATGAAAAGGAAGGGGAAGTGAAAAAGGAAGCCCTGCTTCTTCTTACGGAACTTCTCAATCTTTCCTTCCTCTCCCAGAAAAAATGCTATAGTTCGTTGGCCGGCGGGACCTTGCTCTACGACCTTGTCAATTTCCGTGGCGGCTATCTTCTTACCGCAAAGCTCTCTCAGAGCAAGACCCAGGGCTTATCCTATGTCTTCAAGAATCCCTACAAAATCGGAGACGAACTGCTGCTTCACTTCAAAAAGAGCAATCTCTCCAGTGATGAGAAGACTTTTGCCGTCAGCAAGGAACGGCTTTTAGGAAGACAGCATGCCTTAAGAGACGGCTTTTCCTTCCTCCTTTCCGAGAGCAAAGCGGACTATTCCTCCGTCCTTTTCGACGAAAAAATCGTCCGTGACATCAAGATTGAGGAAGTGCTCGATGCCTTCGATAAGGTTGAAGCGTCTTCTTATCAGGATCTGCTTCTTTTAGGGGAACCGCTGAAGAAGGAACCGCTTCTCACTCTCGATGGCACGGAGAAGAGCCCCTCTTCTCTTGTTAACGACTTCTCCTTGGAAGAGAACGACTTTGTCCTTCCGGATTGTGAGAAAGAGGGAAGACTCTATCTTCTCTCCCTCAAGGGCAGAATTGAGAATGAGAAGGACTATCTTCTTGAAAACCAGGCCCTCTTCCTTTTGGCCTCTGCCCTGAAAAAGAGAATCACCGGTTATTTCGGCTCCGAGGTCCGGGTGATGACCACCCTGTTATCCGAGACGAAAGCCGGTCTCTACCTCGAATGCGAAAAAGGAAAGTTCCCGCTTCTTCTGACGAGACTTCCCTTGTCCATCAAGGAATGCATCGATTTAGCGGAAGCTTCCGTTTCCTATCCCGAAAGCATCATCGGATTCAATAAGATGATCCTTTCCCGTTCGATCGATTCCTCCCTTGCCCTCTCCTTCATGGAGCACTACAAGGATTATGCCCTTCCCATCAGCGAAGAATGCTTCCTCAGAAAAGAGAATTCGGAAGAGGAAGTTCTTTCCCATTTCCATGCGATGAAGCCTCTTTCCTTCATCACCCTCAATGCCACAAAGGAGGAAAAACAGCATGATTAAGAACGATTACGGACATCTCGGTGCCCCTTATTATCTCGAACGCCTCGCCAATGAAGCTGAAATCTATGTAATCCCGAGAAAGTCGAAACTGACCTCCGTCACCGTCCTCATTTCCAAAGGCGGCTATCAGGAAGAGAATTCCGTTTCCGGAAAGTTCCCCTTCGGCACATCCTATTATCTTTCCAACGTCTTCTTCGACGAATCCTTCAAGAGAGAACAGGCGCTGAAGAACATCATCGCCGAGAACGAAGTGACACAGTCCTATTCCACCTTCTCGCTCACGAGCAATTCCGAAGACCTGCTTCCTGCCCTCTCCCAGGTGTTAGGAAAACTCTCTTCCTATGACTATACCGAAAAGGAAGTCGAAGCATTCCGTGTCCTCGATGAAAACAGGGTGAAGGAAGAGGAAAATGATCCCCTTCTTTTAGCAAAACGCCTCGCTGTCAAGGGACTCTATTTCAAGTCTCCCATTCAGAACGGCATCCGTCCCCTCTCCGGACAGGGAGAACTCATCCATGCGAGCGCCCTAAGAAGATTCCAGGCCACCTACTATGTCCCGAAGAGAATGGCGATTTATGTTTCGGGCGATGTTGAACCGAAGGCTGTCATCGCTGCCATCAAGAAGATGCCTTTCTCTGTCTCCACCATGGAGAAGAAGATGCCCGAGAAACCGAATCCGGAAAATTACACCAAGGTTTCGGAAGAACTCATCACCATCGAGAAGCAGAGCGTCAATCTTCTTTCCTACGCCATCAAGTTCCCGGCGAGAAAGGATCTTTACGAAGCCTACGGCGAGACCATGTTCTATTCCTACGAATTCCTGCTCGATCTGCTTTTTAGGAAGAACAACTACTTCCTCTCCGGCATCGCCGACCTCAGAAGCGAATTGATCGATGCCGAGTTTGTCGAGGCGGGAGAGGATAGCTACCTCCTTCTCACTTTCCGTAGCGATGCTGCAAAGGAAGTCACCAACTTCCTCGCCAATTATCTCCCCAGACTTTCCAAGAAAATCACCAATGCCCTCTATGACCGCGTTCAGGAAGAGTATTATGCCGCAAATCTTGCCATTCTCTCCTCCCCTTATCTCCTGTTGAAGGAATTTGCCCGCTCTTATCCTAACCGCGTCGTCTATCCGGCTCTGATCTGTCATGCGAAGCGCCTTTCCTATTCCGCTTTCCGCAAGCTGATCGATGAAATCAAGACCTTCCCGAGAACGGCGGTCATCCTCAGTAAGTGAGGTCGGTTATGGATCGTCAGTTCTCTGCTACGGCGAAAAGCCAGAAAGTCCTTGAAGTCTATATCCGCAAGGAATTCTGCCCGATGCGTCTCGTCTCCTTTCAACTCTACATCGACGGGAAGAAGGCCTTTCCTCTCGTTCCGGTCTCCGAAAGCGAGAGCCAGTCTTCCTTTATCTATACCTTCCTTCTCAAGGAAGCTCCCTTTGTCGTTGGGAAACGCTATGAAGTCGTGACCGAACAGAATTATTTCATTCCGGTCGATATCTCCTTTTTGGCGATGGACCCCGCCTTTGAAAAGAAGTTCCGCTATGACGGGGAACTCGGCGCCATCTATTCGAAGAAGAACACGGTCTTCCGTCTTTATACTCCGTTCAGTACGAGAGTCCTTCTCCTTCTGAGACGGAAAGGAAAGAAAGAGGAGGAAGCCGTCCTTCTTACAAGAGACAACGAAACCGGTGTTTTTTCCGCCATGGTTGAAGGAAACCTCGATGAGGCAGAATACGTCTATGAATGCGAAATCTTCTCTTCCGTCGTCCGTGTGGTCGATCCCTATGCCTACGCGCTTTCGAGCAACTCGAGAAGCGCCTTTGTCCTCGATCCGAAACGGGTGAAATCCATTTCCGATAACCGGGAATGCCTCCCTGCCTTCGACGATGTCTCTAAGGCCATTGTCTATGAATGCTCGGTCCGCGACATGACAAGTCTCACCGGAAGAAACGAAAGCGGGACCTATCAGGCCCTTGCGGAAGAGGGAGTGAAGAACGAAGAAGGCTTACCGATGGGCATGGATTACCTTTCATCCTTAGGTGTCAGCCATATTCAGCTTCTCCCCGTCCTCGATTTCCAGACCGTCAATGACAACGACAGGAAAGCTTCCTATAACTGGGGCTATGATCCGATGTTCTTCTTTGCTCCGGAAGGCAGCTACACCATTCATCCGGAAGACCCCTACGAAAGAGTAATCGCCCTGAGGAAACTCGTTGCGACCTTCCATAAGAACGGACTCCGCGTCAATCTCGACGTCGTCTATAACCATGTCTATTCCGACCGCTTCAACTCTCTTTCGCTCCTCGTTCCCAATTACTACTTCCGCCATAACCAGGACGGCTCGCTCAGCAACGGCACCGGATGCGGCAACGACATCGAATCGCGGAACTACATGGCGAGAAAACTCATCATCGACTCCCTTCTCCATGCCGTGGATTTCTTCTCCGTCGACGGCTTCCGCTTTGACCTGATGGGAATCCTCGATGTGGATACCATCCAAGAAGGCTATGAGAGAACAAAAGAACTTCGCCCGGATATCATGTTTTACGGAGAAGGATGGGATATGTGGACTCCATTGCCCGGTGACAAGAAAGCGAGTTCATTCAACTCCGATAAGATGCCGCATGTCGCCTTCTTCAACGACCGCTTCCGCGACATCGTAAAAGGAAAGAGCAATTCCTCCGAACTCCAGGTGAAAGGCTATCTTTTGGGAGATGGCTATTACGTCGACGGCTTCAAGCATGTCATGATGGGCTCCTCCTATCCTCTCGCCTTCGCCCCGATGTTTTCCGACTACCATCAGTCCCTCAACTTCGTCGAGTGCCACGACAACAATACCCTCTATGACAAGATGAAGGCTGCCTGCCCCGACGAGAGCGAGGAAGATCTTCTAAAACGGCTGAAGATGATTACGATAGCCGTCCTCTTCGCTTCCGGAATACCCTTCTTCCATCAGGGACAGGAGATCGGACTGAGCAAGAACGGAAAATCCAACACCTACAATTCCGGCGACCGGGATAACGGCTTCGACTACGAAGTCCTCAGTAAGAGAAAAGACCTTTATCTCTTTTTCCGGGAAGCCGTGAAGATGAAGAAGAAATTCATCTCGCTCGCCGGAGAATCCTATCAGGATCTCCCACAGCACATGAGCTTTGTCAATCTCCAGGGCGGTGCACTTCGCATTATCTACGATCTCCCTTTCTGTATTCTCTCCTTCGTCTATAACCCGACCCCGGATGCCGTCATGGCCGAATTTTCCGACTATGTGAGACTCATCTTCAATGAGGCCGGCTATGTCGAAGACAACGAATTCTATACCCGTCTTGCCATCGTTCCGTCCAGGACCGTCGCAGTCTACGGACAGAAGAAGGCAAATGTCATCAAGGAGGAACCCCTGAAATGATCAAATGGCTGAGACTCGGACTGTTCTCCGGACCGCTCGTTCTTCATGCGAATCACATTCTCAAGAAGATGAAGAAGCATCCGGAGAAATATTCTCTGAAAGAGCGAAGCGGAGTCATTCACCGCTATGCGAAGAAACTCTCCAAGGGCGGATTCCGCATCCGTTTTGTCATCGAAGGAAAAGAGAATCTGCTTTCTGAACAGGCCCTTTATGTCGGCAATCACCGCTCGGTGATCGATCCGATTCTCTTCTATGCCATCTCCGACATGCCACTCACCGTCGTTGCGAAGAAGGAAGTTGAGAAAATGCCGGTCTTCGGGAATGTCGTCCAATGTGTCGACGGCTTCTTCCTCGACCGGGAGAACCTGAGAGCCGAACTGAAGACCTTCCTTGCCATCCATAAGAAACTCGAGGACGAATCCGACCTCTCCCTTATCATCTATCCGGAGGGGACGAGAAGCAAGGCGCCGGATTTCCCGCTCCTTCCCTTCCATGCCGGAACCTTCAAACTTGCCACCAAGAAAGGACTTCCCATCGTTCCGGTCTGTATGGTCCACACCGACAGAGTCCTCAATCAGAAGATGCACTACCACTGCTATCCGATTCAGGTCTGTATCCTCCCTCCGATCCGGGAGGAGGAATATTCCTCGCTTACCGGGGAACAGATTGCGACACTCGTTCACGACAGAATGGAGAAGGAAATCGAGCGGATGAAGGAAAGAGAAGAGTCCCTCATCATGGAGATGAACCACTATTCGAAGAAAAAGGCCGAGAAAGTCATGTCCTACCACAAATGAGGCGGAGAAATCCGCCTTTTTCCCTATTTGAATTCCGTAATTTTCCCATCGCTTTTATTGTATCGAAAGCCTCTTATCGTATATAATTTTATATAGTTGAAAACAACGAAAAGGTGGATAGATTTTGAACAGATTATTTGATAAAGTTCCGGAAGAGCTGTTCTCCCCTCTTTCCAGGAAATATAAGGCTGTCTACGCCTTCTCTCTCGTCTCCCTTTACCATATGCTCCGCATCTATCATACGGACATCAAAAGAGCGGACTATGTCGCTTTCCTCAAGTCCCAGGGACAGGAGATGATGGATCTTTTTTCTGTGGAGACTGACCGACTTGACGACAAATCCGCTTCCGAACAGGTGGAGATGACAATTCCGACCCCCGGTGAGGAACCGGGCGAACTTCTTAGCGACAAGGTCAACTATGTCGTCAGAAAACTTGCCAAATGCGGCTGGTACATCATTTCCAAGGACCCCAAGGACAACGTGGAATACATCTATATTCCTGCCTATTCCATCCAGTTCATCAAGCTTCTGAACGAACTCACCAGCGATGCCGGTGCCTACCTTCCCTTGGTGCATCAGACCTACTCCGAACTCAAGCTTGAGGATGAGAAGGAAGATGACTACATGTATCGTTCCCTCATTAACGCCAAGAACAATGCCGATACCCTGGAGATGTCCGTCACATTGCTACGACAGCAGATTCTCGTCTTCGGCAACAAGCTCACCCATGTCCTCGATCCGAACATCGCCCTGAAGCAGCACTTCGACGAATACCGTGTCGATATCGCCGAGAAGTATTATCATCCGATGAAGACCTTCGACTCGCTAGGTCTTTACGCCCAGCCAACTATCGCCATCCTCAACCGTTGGCTCCACTCCGAACGCATCCTCACCCTCATCACCAAGGAAGCGAGAAACGAAATCAGCAACAAGGGCAAGGATGTCGCCACCATGACCAATGAAGTCATCGGTCTCATCCAGTCCGTCATCGATACGCTCTCCCATCTCGCCACCGCCTTCAATGAGATCGATAACGCCAACGCCAACTATACCGAGGCCGTCCAGAAGAAAATCAATTATCTTTCGGCGACCGATAAGACCGTCAAAGGAAAAATCGACCGCATCATCCTCGCTCTCTCTCAGGAAATCAGCAAGAATCCGGCCCTCAGCTATGAGGAGATGCCCTTGCTCAAGGAGGCTTCCTCCTCCGTCATGCTCTTCCGTCAGGGATGTGTCGATTCCTGCTCCATGACGATGCCCTTCCGCCGCGGAAAGGCCGAAGAGGAAGGGGAACCTTTGACTCTGGATGACGATCTCTTCCCGGATGATACCGCCCAGCTTCTCAATGATACCTTAAACAGCGAAGTGAGCCGTTTCTCCGACCGCGCCGTCGAGGAATTCCTCGAGCGCTGCATGAATGGGAAAGATGAAATCTGTACCAATGAAATCGATATCGAGGATACCGATACCCTCGTTCTCACCATCTTCTCCATTCTAAAATCGACGCTCGGCGTCCTGCCGTATAAGGCCGAGAAAGTGGAAGACCGGGTCGAACATGCCGGTTATTACATGCCGTTATACCGTCTGACGAAGAAAGGAGGAAAGAAGAATGTTTCAAGAAGATTATGAGAAAATGTCGCGTTCGGACCGCGAAATCTTCTCCGAGACCATCAACGATCTTCTCTACCAGTGCTATATCGTCCGCAGAAGCTATGACAGAAAAACCAAGATGTTCCGTATGGATCCGGGATATCTTTTCATCGAACGTTACTATTCCATGTTCGAGGATTATCTCTCCTACATGGATATGCAGCTCTCCAAGAGCGATGAAGACGGCGTCATCTTCGTGACCTCGGGTGCCGACAGAAACCATTATCGTTTCGACCCGACCACCACCCTCGTCGTCTATGCCCTTCGCTCCTATTACGAAGGCGCCATCGAAAAGACCCCACAGGAGACGGAAGTCCTCATGAGCAATGTCACCCTGAACTCCTTGGTGAGCCAGATGGGACTTTCCAATTTGAGCAAGCGACTCTCTCCGACCACCATCGCCTCTTCTCTCCGTATGCTCGATTCCTTCAATATCGTCACCAAGGCCAACAACAGCTACGGCGACCCCTCCTATTCCTTCTTCGTCCTTCCGACCATCCGTTATGTCATCTCGAGCGAAAAACTCAATTCGCTCTATTCCATGCTCACCGCTCCGAAGGAAGAGGAGAACAACACCCCTTCCCTTTTCGACCTGAGCAAGAAGGGAGATAGTGCAGAATGAAGAACATCACCAAACTCCGCCTCATCAACTGGCATTATTTCACCAACATCACCACTGATGTACGCAACATCACCTTCCTCACCGGCCCCAACGGCACCGGCAAATCCACCATCATCGATGCCATGCAGATTGTCATCCTCGGTACCACAAGACCGGACAACTTCAACAAGGCCGCCAACGAAAAAGGAAGAAGCGGACGTAACCTCATCTCCTATCTCCGCGGTCAGACCGGCGTCAAAGATGACAACTCCGTCATCGTTCTAAGAGAAGGCACCTTCACTTCCTATATCGCCATCGAAATCTACGATGACGTGAAGAAGAGCTATTTCACCGTCGGCGCCTGTTTCGACGTCGATACCTCCGACCGCATCGACAAGCATTATTTCTATCTCGACTCCGCCTTCCCGGAGAATAACTTCACCAACAGTCAGACGGCAGAGAAGAACAAGGTCCGTCCCCTCAACTTCAAGGAACTCTCCGCCTATGTGAGAAACGAATACAAACCCAACCACTTCCGCTTCTTCGATACCGATACGGAATATCAGGGATTTACCAAGGTCGCCTTCGGTAACCTTCCGGATAAGTACTTCTCCCTGTTCAAGAAGGCCGTCTCCTTCGCTCCGATTTCCAACATCTCCTCCTTCATCACCGAATATATCTGCGATGCCGACCTCAAAGTCGACATCACCCCGATGCAGAAGAACATCGAACAGTACAAAATCCTGGAGAACGAAGCCAAGAACCTCAAGACCAAGGTCGAAGCCCTCACCCAGATTCACAACATCTTCGAGGAATTCACCACCTATACCAAGCGCAGCGACATGCTTAACTATGTCACTGCCCGTGTCTCCTACGAAGAGAACAGAAAGAAACTCGACAATCTCAACGAGAGACTGAAGAAGGATAATGACCGCCTCATGCTCATTTCCGACAGCATAAAGCGGTTCGATTCCCAGCTCGAAGACCTTAATTCCGACCTCAATTCCTATAACGCCAAGATTCTTCAGAGCGACAACTATTCTCTCACCGAGAAGCTCATGATGAAGAAGGACGGCATTCTCAAACAGATTACCTCCATCCAGATGCAGGTGAAGAATGTCACCGATTCTTTGGCGAGATACGCCAACTCCTACGCTTCTGTCTGCTCATCCTTCGTCAACTACTACAAGGATTTCAATCCGGAACGCCTCGGTGAGAACGTGAGAGAGAGCTTCGGCGAACTTCTCGATACCGCGATGAACGTCGCCTATGAGGCCGAGAACCTCAACCGCGCCCTCAAAGACAACGAAATCGACTTTTCCGCCGTCCGTCTCTTCCGCGACGACATGGATGTCCTGCGCACCCAGGCGATTGCCGTTAAGAACCAGATCACCCGCGAATATTATTCCGTGAGCGAACAGTTGCAGACCCTTCAGAACGACCTTCAGGCCGTCAATCAGGGACACAAGCCCTTCGAGAAACTCGGCATCGCCTACAACGAAATCCGCAAGAACCTCGAAACCCAGCTCCGTGCGAGACATTCCGATGCCTATGTCCACATCTATTGTGACCTCGTCGACGTCAACGACCCGGAGTGGTCCTTGGCCCTCGAAGCCGTCCTCTTCTCCCAGAAGTTCAACTTCTTCGTCAACCCGCTTTACTACGAAGAGGCAAACCGCATCCTCAAGGAACTCACCGATCAGTATCAGTACTACCGGGTCTCCTTAGTCGATACCGAGCGCCTGCTCCGTGCCGGCATCACGGCCAATGACGATTCCGTCGCCCACCTTATCGACACCAAGGACGATGCCGCGAGAGTCTATACCGACTACCTCCTCGGCCGCATCAGAAAGTGCCGTACCTTTGAGGAAGCGAGAAACTCCGGCTCCGGTCTCCTTTCCGACTGCACCGGATACCGCAACTATGCCACCTGGTACCTCAACAAGGGCAATGCGAGAATCTTCTATCTCGGAACGGTCGTGAGCAATTCCACCAAAGCACTTTCCAGCCAGGATTATCAGAAAATCAACAAGACCTATTCGCTCTTAAGCGATGCCCTGAACCGTGTGAGCAATCTCACCACCCTGGCCGTCATGTCCGAAGCGGAGACGAACACCTATGAGTCTGATCTCCACCGCATCAAGGATGTCGATGAACTTCAGGCCAACGTCCTCGAAGTCGAGAACGAGATGAACTCCGTCACCCGCGGAGACATGAGCGCCGTCAACAGCAAGATTCAGGAGCTTAACGCCCAAATCAAAGATATCCAGGAGAAACGCAATGAAATCCTGACCGAAAGAGGCCAAATTTTTGCTGACACTAAGCGCCTCAACTCTGAGGAAATCCCGGCTATTGAGGCTTCCATCAGCGATTCGAGAAAAGCTCTCGAAGCTTTCCCCGCTGACGCCGTTAACCACGACTATGAGCCCTTCTTCTCCAAACTCATCGACGAACAGCACCTCACCCTGCCTCAGATCCGTGCCGAAGCCTTCCGCGAATCCGTCCAGAATTCCAACAAGATCAACAGAGACAGGCAGTCTCTCTTGCGCATGAGAGATTCCTATTGCACGATGTACCGTCTCAACTACGACGTCCAGAACGAAAAGTCCAACGCCGAATTCGACCGGGAACTCGAGAATATCTCCAAGGTGATGCTTCCGGACTATGAGGCCAAGATCAGAAAAGCACATGAGGATTCCATCCGTGAATTCAAGGACGACTTCATCTATAAGCTCAGAACCGCCATCGAGACGGTCCGCGCCCAGATTGAGGAACTTAACCGCGCCTTGGAAGACTCCCACTTCGGAAGAGACTCCTATCAGTTCGTCGTGAGTCCCAACAAGGCCTATCAGCAATACTATGACATGATCATGGACCCACTCCTTCTCCGTGTCGGAGATGCCGAGAACCTCTTCATGGAGAAGTACCGCACGACTATGGACGACCTCTTCAACCTGATTTCCTCCTCCACCTCCGCCACCGGAGAACAGAAGGAACAGATCACGAGGAACGTTGAACTCTTCACTACGTATACCACCTACATCCTCTTCGATCTCATTGTCACGAGAGGTCTCGAAGGCAACAAGACGACCTTCTCCTTAGGAAAGTCCTTCAACTCCCAGTCCGGCGGTGAGACTCAGACTCCGTTCTACATCGCCATCCTCGCTTCTTTCGCCCAGCTTTGCCGTGTCAACAACGCCGCCGACAACAACACGCTGCGTCTTGTCATCTTCGACGAAGCCTTCTCCAAGATGGACTCCGCCCGTATCCGCCAGAGTACGGACCTGCTTCGCGACTTCGGATTGCAGGCCATTCTCTCCACGCCGAGCGAAAAGCTCCGTGACCTTGTCTCCTGCGTCGATCTCATCCTCGTCACCATGCACGATGACAGAAGAAAGAAATCCTATATCGACATCTATCAGGATAAGCGCAAGGAAAGTGAAATCACGACGCTTCCTGCCATCGTCGACGAGAATGTCAAACCGGTCGTCGACGCCGAAGAGAAGAAAGAATAACCATAAGGGCCAGGCATTCGCCTGGTCCTTTTCCTTGAGAACGTAACTGAATAGCAATCCGACTCTATGGAATAGGTTGCTCCAATAAATGAACATTCAGTCCCTTTTTCTCCATCCAGGAAGGAGAAGCGGACTTCCCGGTTTTCTTCTTCCTGTGCCACCTGTTCTTTTCCGCTCCGTTCCTTTCCTCAGTGATCGGATTCGTCCTGTTTTCTTTTGAGAAGAGGTTATGAAAACCCTTCCATTTAAAGTTAGTTAATTCTATAATTAAAGATAGTCAGCTATTCCATGGCAGAAGGAGGTCCACATGCCACAAAACGAAGAGATGGTTGCGATGATTCTTGCCGGTGGAAGGGGAACCAGACTGAAATCTCTGACGACCACCATCGCAAAACCTGCCGTTTATTTCGGCGGAAAGTACCGCATTATCGATTTTCCGCTCAGCAATGTCGCCAATTCCGGAATTCACACTGTCGGTGTTCTGACCCAGTATGAGTCAAGCACACTCAACAACTACATCGGCAGCGGCAGAAACTGGGGTCTCAACGGAACCAATGCCTTGGCTTCCATTCTCCCTCCGAGAGAGACACCGCATGGTGCGAGCTGGTACTCCGGTACCGCCGATGCCATTTATCAGAACATCGACTGGCTCGACAAGACCGGCTGCGAATATGTCGTCATCCTTTCCGGTGACCACATTTACAAGATGGATTATTCCGACATGCTCCGCTTCCACAAGGAAAACGATGCCGATGTCTCCATCGCCTGCATCCGCGTCCCGATAGAGGAGGCACCGCGTTTCGGCATCGTCGTCGCTGACAGCACTTCGAGAATCGTTGAATTCCAGGAGAAACCCAAACAGCCGAAGAGCGATTACGCTTCCATGGGTATCTATATTTTCTCTTATCCTTTGCTCAGAAAGGCTCTCATCAAGGATGCCAAGGACGACAAGTCCAGCCATGATTTCGGTAAGAACATTCTCCCAACCCTGTTAGGACAGGGGAAGCGTCTTTTCGCCTACCCGTTCAAAGGCTACTGGAAGGACGTCGGAACCGTCCACTCCCTCTGGGAAGCCAATATGGACATGCTCGATCCCAACTGTGATCTCCATATCTTTTCCTCGGATTTCAAAATTTATTCCGCCGACCGTTCCAGCCGTCCGCAGTTTATCGCTCCGGGTGCCCACGTCAAGGATTCCATCATCAACCAGGGTGCCATTGTCCGCGGTGATGTGACCCACAGCGTCATCTGCGGCGAAGTCGAAATCGAAGAAGGATGCCGCATCAGAAACTCCGTCATCCTTCCCGGTGCCCATATCAAGAAGGGCGTGACCCTCGACTATGCGCTCGTCGGACTCAATACCACCATCGACACCGATCAAATCGGCACCAAGGATGACGTCGTCCTGGTGAACGTCGTCGAAGAATAAGGAGGCAACTATGGCATACAAAGTACTCGGCTTGGTCGACTGCTTCAACAATCCGGGATTCGGTCCGCTCACACAGCACCGTTCCTTAGCGTCCACCACATTCTTAGGCAGATATTCCTTCATCGACTTTCCGCTTTCCAACTTCCTGAACTCCGGCATCCCGTCCATGGGCATTCTCTGTCAAAACCACATTCGTTCCCTTTCCAAACACGTCGGAAACGGAAGAAGCTGGATTTCCAACACCAAAATCGGTGATTTCTCCGTTCTCTACGATGAACCCAATGTCGCAAATCCGGGCTATAACACCGATGTCGCCTGCCTTTTCGAAAATATGGAATTTCTCAAGGCACAGCACCCGGATTATATCATCATCGCCTCTCCGCACATGGTCTACCAGTGTGATTATGAGAAGCTTCTCGAAGACCACATCGCTTCCGGTGACCGCGTCTCCCTCCTCTATACTCATATCGAAAAGGGACTGAAGACTTCCTTCATCAATCAGAAGAAGGTCGATATCTCCCCCAGAGGGAAGGTAAGAGGCCTGACGCTCAACCGCGGCGACAGCGATGACGGCAACATTTCCTTGGGCAGCATCATCCTAGACTATCCGATGCTCGAATCCCTTATGGAATATGCTTCCGGCACCTCCTCCTTCTTCAATCTCACTGATGTTTTAAGCTATCTCTCCGCTTCCGTCCTCATCCGTGCAGTCGAAGTCAAGGGCTATGTCCGCTGCTATGACTCGCTTTCGCATCTTCTCGAGTATTCTCTCGAACTTCTCGATGAATCCGTCTTCCCGTCCCTCTTCAAAGAGAACTGGCCGATCCATACGAGAACCTACGATACCCCGCCGACCCGGTACGGCAACGATGCCGATATCGATAAGGCCTTCATCGCCAACGGCTGCAATATCGAAGGCACGGTCCGCAATTCCATCCTCGGCCGTAATGTCGTCGTCAAGAAAGGCGCCGTCATTGTGAACTCCATCATCTCTTCCGGCTGCATCATCGGTGAGAACGCCCATCTCGATTCTGTCGTGGTCGACCGCGATGCGAGAATTATCCATGTCAACGAAGTCAAGGGAACCCTCGAGAACCCCGTCTATGTGAAAAAAGGAGATGTCATCTGATGAAAATCCTTCTTGTCACCAGCGAAGCTCTTCCTTTTGCAAAATCCGGTGGCTTAGGAGACTTCATCTGTTCCTATTCCAAGGCACTTCACCATCTCGGTGAGGATGTCTCAGTCATCATGCCGCTTTACAAGACCATCCGTGAAAAATTTCCGGAAGTCATGCACGGCTTCTATGATCAGTTCGATTTCGACATGTCCTGGAGAAATCAGGGATGCGGTGTCTTCCGCTATGAATATGAAGGGGTCCCCTTCTATTTCCTGGCGATGGACCGCTTTGACCGGGACAACATGTACGGATACGGAGACGACAAAGAACGCTTTGCGTGCTTTGTGATGGCCGTCAATACGTTCCTGACCCGTCACAACGAATATGATGTCGTCCACTGCAACGACTGGCAGGCTGCCGTGCTCCCGCTCCTTTTAAGCTACAATCCCAAATCCATCCGCACGGTCCTTACCATCCATAACCCTGCCTACCAGGGTTGGGCCACAAGACAGGATCTCTACGATTACTTCAATCTCTCTACTGGGTATTATGATTCCGGTTATGTCCGACTCGGCGATTCCTTCAACTATCTCAAGACCGGCATCATGTCCGCAGACAAAATCAACACGGTCAGCAAGACACATGCGAAGGAACTGCTCAATGATCACACCGGTTTTGGTGGACTCGGCGCCATCATCGACTGGTGCCGTCACTACGATTTCTCCGGCATCGTCAACGGCCTCGATACCGACTTATGGAATCCGGAAACCGACCGGCTTCTTGCAAGGAACTATTCCCTTAACGATTATCGTGAGGGAAAGAAGGAAAACAAACGCGCACTCTTAAGGAAACTCGGCATCGACGAGAATTTCGACGGCCCCCTCTTCTCTGCCGTCACGAGGCTTTCCTCGCAGAAAGGCGTGGAGAGAATCATGGATTTGTTCCCACACCTTGCCGAACATAACGCCAGACTCATCGTCATCGGAACCGGCGAGATGGAAGATGAATTCCTCAACCGTTCCCTTCAGTATCCCAACGTCTACTTCGTCAAGCGCTACGACGAGAATCTCGCCCACTTGCTCTATGCGGCGAGTGACTTCTTCCTTATGCCGAGTTATTTCGAACCCTGCGGAACGAGCCAGCTCATCTCCATGCGTTACGGCACGCTTCCGATCGTCAGCGATGTCGGCGGTCTCAATGATACCGTCACGGATGTGACAAGAGGAGGGGAAGCGACTGGCTTTGTCTTCAGTAACGGAGACTACTTCGGCTGTGTCAACGCATTCTATTCCGCCTGCTCTCTCTATCATCAGAACCGTCTTACCCAGATGATCGAGAATGGCATGAATGGGGACTATTCCTGGAAGAAGTCCGCGAAGGAATACCTCGCCCTCTATCATTCCATCGACTGGAAATGATAGAAAACACGGAAAAAGAAGGCATAGGAAGGAAAGTCCTTTCCAAAAACCAAGTTTTTGTTTACTTTGGAACACCTAGGCTTTATAATACCTGTCTTTGGGCTAGACCCCTGGATTTCTAGTGTTAAACATCGATATCGAAGAGATTGTCTACATCCTTCTTAGT
>CAKVBX010000020.1 GCA_934725685.1 uncultured Bacilli bacterium | reverse complement strand
AGGTAGGGGAAGGAATGCATTCCTTCCCCTACCTCCCCCACTCATAATACTTGTCTCACTTGATATTAAAGATTACGAAATTGAAAAGCCTTAAAAATTTGTCGAAAACTTATTGACACCGATTAGGAAAACCCTTATAATTAACCACGCTTTGGGCATTTAGCTCAGCTGGGAGAGCATCCGCTTGACGTGCGGAAGGTCACAGGTCCGAGCCCTGTAGTGCCCACCATGTTCGCAAAGCAAGCCATCCCAAAGGATGGCTTTTTTGTTTTATCCGGAGCAGTACCCAAGTGGTTGAAGGGAACGGTCTTGAAAACCGTCAGTAGGCGTATAACCTAGCAAGAGTTCAAATCTCTTCTGCTCCGCCATCGAAAAATACACGGAGCAATCCGTGTTTTTTATTAATCGATTGATTCGTTCATCCCGATAAGAACCGACTGGTAAAGTCGGAATTATAAAACAACTCAGTAAACTTAAATGGCTTGTTAATTAAATTTGCAAGCTCTCTTATAATCAGATGGTGTGATACCTGAAATTTTCTCAAATGTCTTTGTGAAATGTGACTGAGAAGAATAACCAAGATAATAACTGATGGCGGAAAACGATAATCCCACCTCGATGAGTTCTTTTGCTTTCCCAATCTTGACTTCATGGATATAATTGCTGACCGTCTTTCCGGTCTCCTCCTTAAAGCGGAGACAAAGGGAGCTTTTGGAAAAGGAACAGGCTTCCGCGATTTCCTCCAAAGAAATCATTCGGTCAAGGTGTTTCTGAATGTAGGACAGCACCTGATACTGGAGCGGTGACATGGATTTTCTCATCCTCACCCGCTCCGTGTAAGTCTTCGTCATCTCGTAATAAATGGTGGAAATATCTTTTGCTTTGCTGCAGGATTCACATTTTCGGATATAGTAATCGGAAAGACTGAGCGCCTCATTGACCTGAACCCCTTCTTCGATTGCGGCACGGGATATCAGCGTAATGGTTGCAATGAAGGAGTTCTTTTCCTGCCGCAGGGCATCCGGGGAAAGAATGCCGGCGTTAAAGTTCGGAACGGAAGAAATGAAGCTCTCCAAGGCCTGGACATTTCCGCTTTTTACGATATGAAGGATATCCTGTTCGATAGGATAGGAGCTATGGACGATGGATTTTTCGGTAATCTGTGGAACCTTTTCGTTCGTTTCCTTCGATTCATCAAAGAACAGGGAAACCAAATTCTTCTTTTCCCCTGTCATGATATAGTAAAGCATCGTCAGGGATTCCAGAACACATTTGAACGGAATGGTCGACAGGAGAGACATGTTCTTCATGAATTCCCCGATTCTGTCCAATGGGATTTCAAGTCGCAGTGCAAGAAGTTTCAGGCATTGTTCTTCGGCAGGGGTATTCCTTGTCGGTCCGATGACAATGGTTGTTTTCCCATGATTGAGATAGCAGTAATAGAAATCATCCTCATCCAGATAATATCCGATTTCCTCCTTCTGGTCGAGGACTTTTTCCTCGTCCAGAAGGAATGGATCATAATGGAATTTTATCAGGGAATAGAAAAAAACTTCTGTTTTGTCTTCATAATGTCTTACCGGAACACCCATCAAAGATGAAAAGCTCCGCAAGACATAATCAATATCGATATTCATAATTCGATTATATAAACATTTGGAATATTGTGCAATAGAACTTGAAGTAACCGCTTTATAATCTATATCACCGAGGGTAACAATATGTCACTTACAGAGAAAACAAAAGAACTGACATTGGAGGAAAAAGCAAACCTCCTTTGTGGTTACACCAACATGTCCACCTATCCCGTGGAACGCTTAGGTATTCCTTCCCTGAAGGTATCGGACGGCCCAAATGGTCTCCGTATCGAGAAAGCGGGCGGAAACTCCCTGAGCGGCATCGCCAACACCCTTCCTTCCACCTGCTTCCCGTCCGGTGTCGTCATCGCTTCTTCCTGGAACGAAGATCTCACCTATGAAATCGGAAAGGCCATTTCCGAGGAATGCATCCACTACGGCATCAACGTTGTCTTAGGCCCTGCCATCAACATCAAGCGGAATCCGCTTGCCGGCCGTAACTTCGAATACTATTCCGAAGACCCGCTGCTCTCCGGAGAACTCGCTGCTTCCTATGTCGCCGGTGTTCAGACGAATCCCGTCGGCAGCTGTCTGAAGCACTTCGCCTGCAACAACAATGAAAAATACCGTTTTGTCGGTGATTCCATCGTCGATGAACGTGCCTTACAGGAAATCTATCTGAAACCGTTCGAAATCGCTGTCAAAAAGAGTCATCCGCTGGCCATCATGTCTGCCTACAACAAAATCAACGGAACGCACTGCTCTGAGAATACCTACACCCAGATTGACATGCTGAGACAGCGTTGGGGATTCGACGGCATCACGATGACAGACTGGGGCGGCATCGTCTCCAGAGACACCGGTCTCAAGGGAGGCACAGACTTGGAGATGCCGGGTCAGATTCGCCATTCCGTCACCCTGCTCATGGAAAAAGTGAAGTCCGGAGAAATCAAAGAAGAGCTTCTCGATCAATCCGTGAACCGTATCCTCTCCACCATCGACAAGACCAGAACCGAACGGAAAGAGGCCGATTTCGAAAAAGACTATCAGCTTGCCGTGAAGGTGGAAGAAGAAGGAGCAGTCCTTTTGAAAAACGAAGGGCTACTGCCGTTATCGAAAAAGAAATCCTATCTCGTCATCGGCGACTTCTTCACGAAAATCCGTTATCAGGGCTCCGGTTCCGCTTTGCTCAACCCTTATAAACTGTTGAGCCACAAAGAAGTCTTCGACCGGGAAAAGGTCCAATACGATTATCTTCAGGGCTTCCGGGAAGAGACGGATGAGACAGATGCAAAACTGGAAGAAGAAGTTCTTAAAAAGTTGGAGAAGGACGACCGAGAGATTCTCTTCTTCGGTGGTCTCAATGATTATGTTGAATCTGAGGGATTCGATAGAGATAACATGAAGATTCCTGCAAACCAAGTTTCCCTCCTCGAAAAAATCTTCGCACTTCATAAGAAAGTCGTCCTTGTCCTCCATAACGGAAGTGCCATCGAAGCTGACTGCCTCGATAAAGCGGATGCCATTCTCGACCTCCTCCTTCCGGGAGAAGGCGGTGCGGAAGCCGGCTATCATCTCCTCTTCGGCGATGTCTCTCCGAGCGGAAAACTTGCGGAGACTTGGGTCAAATCTTACAAGGATGTCCCATTCGGCGAAAAGTTTACCGAAAGCAGAAACGAAGTCTACTACGAATCCATCTATGTCGGGTACCGCTATTATCTTGAGCATCCCGAACTCGTCCGCTATCCTTTCGGCTATGGTCTCTCCTACACAACCTTCCAATACAGCAATCTGAAGACTGAGAAGAAAGAGAACAGTATCGTTCTCACGTTCACACTTGCCAACACCGGTTCCTATGACGGAAAAGAGATTGCACAAGTCTATGTCAGCCATAAAGGCAATTTGCCGATGCCGGTAAGAGAACTCAAGGGGTTCCGTAAAGTATTCCTAGAAAAAGGAGAGAGCAAAGAGGTCACAATTGAAATTCCCACCGAGGCACTCAAGGTCTACGACGTGAAGAGAAAGGAATTCGTTCTTGAAGACGGAGATTACACCTTCCTTGTTGGAACCAATTCCGTGGATCTCGCTTTAGAAGCCATGCTTCATCTCGAGGGAGAAACCATCGAGAATCCGTACTCAGGAAAAGTCCTCAGCTACTACAAGGATGCCAAAAACATCAGAGAAGTGCCGACAGAAGTCTATGAAGAACTGCTCGGACGTCCCTTGGAGAAGATTACGGTTCCGAAGAAAATCACCTTGGAAACCAGAATGGGAGATTACACCTCTCTCTTTGGAAAGTTCTTCCGTAAATGCACCGCCGGTGTCGGTCTTCATCAGTACAAGAAAGCCTGCAAGATGAAGGACGGACCGGAGAAGGAACGGAAGAAGAAAGCCGGTCTCTTCGTCTATAGGCTGATGCCGAACAATTCCTTGCGAAGCTTATGCTATTCCTCGAGTGGCATGTTCAAATACAATCTTGCATGCGGCATCAAGGAGATGGTCAACAATCACTTCTTCAAAGGTTTGATTCTAATCTGTAGAAAGGATAAGTAAATATGCTAAGCTTCATGAATAAGCGAGCTTTCAACTCTCGCATCAAGTCAAAAAATGTTACGAATTCCGAAAAATGGCTTGGCTACCTTGTCGGACCGGCAGGCGCCCTTCTTCTCAATGCGATTCTTGCCACCTATCTCAATATCTACTACACCGATGTTCTCAAGATGACGACCATTTGGGGCGGCTGGTTCTTGGCCATCTTCCCGATTGTTTCCAAAATCATCGATGCCATCACCAACGTTCTCATGGGTGCCATCATCGACCGCACGAAAACCAAGCAGGGCAAAGCGAGGCCGTGGCTCCTTATCAGCGCCCCACTTTTAGCCATCAGCGGTATCCTTCTCTTCACCATCCCGAGTTCCAACGAAACCGTGCAGATTATCTGGGTCATGCTCAGCTACAACCTCTTCTTCTCCCTCTCCTACACCATCTATAACATGTCCCATTCCCTGATGGTCCCGCTCTCCACCAGAAACACCACCCAGCGCGGCGCCTTAAGTGTCTTCAACCAAATTGCCACCATCATGATGAGCGGCATCTTAGTCGCCCTTGTCTTCCCGATGCTGATCATGCCCTCCCTCGGTGTGAACAAACAGCTCTGGATTATCGTCATGAGTGTCTTCTCCATCCTCGCTCTTCCGACCACTTTCCTCGAATACTATTTCACGAAGGAAAGAATCACCGAAGAAAAGAAGGATGAAGAAGAGAAGAAGATTCCGTTCCGTCTCCAGCTGAAAGCCGTCTTCACCGATAAATACGTCGTTCTCCTCCTTGTCTACTTCCTTGTCTCTACGGTCGGAGCGATGATGAAGAACATCGGTCTTGTCTATTACTGCAACTATATTCTAGGTACATACAATGATGGCATCACACAGACCCTCATCTCCGTCTTAGGCGGACTTCCGATGGGTATCGGCATCTTCGCCGTCTGGCCGCTTGCCAAGCGCTTCGGCAAGAAAAATGTCACCATGATTGGTTTCCTCATTCTCGCCTTTGGCTCCCTCATCTGTTATCTGTTCCCGACCAATCTTCCGATTGTCTTAGCCGGTCAATTCATCAAGAACATCGGCAGTTTACCCTGTGCCTATGTCTTCATGGCGCTCTTTGCCGATGCCCTCGACCATCTCGAATGGAAGACCGGTTTCCGTTCCGACGGCCTTGCCATGTCCATCTATTCCATCATCGCCGTTGCCGGCGCCGGTATCTGTACCGGCATCTTCAATATGTGCCTCTCCAAGACCGGCTATCAGGCTCCGGTCTCCTATGCGGAATACTTAGCCCATCCTGAACTCTACGCCAATCTGAAGACACAGCTCACCGATTTCTCCCAGTTCACGGAGACTTCCTCTGTCGCCTTCATCCAGAACGACAGTGTCAATCAGTTCTTCACCTTCTCCTTTGTCGGTCTCGAAGTCATCACCGGTCTCTTATGTGCCTTCCTTCTCTTCTTCATCCGTATTGAGAAGACCATCAACAGAGAGCAGCTCGAACTTGTCAGAAGAGAGCAGGAAGAGTATGAAAGAGAAGGGAAGGAATGGATTCCTGCCGAGAAGAGAAATGAGCTCCAGCTTCTCGAAGAAGAGCACGAAGCCGAAGAAGCCATGCTTGCTGAACTGAAGAAAAAATGCGAAGAGAAGCATCTCTCCTACGAAGAAGAAAAGGCGAAAGCCCTGAGCAAGAAAGAAGAGGCCAAGAAAAAGAACGAGGCCAAGAAGGAAGCCCAGTGGAAGAAACAGGAAGAGAAGCAGAAAAAGGCTGATGAGAAGAAAGCCAAAAAAGAAGCGAAACTCTCCGAAGAACAGAAAGCAAAGATTGCTCAAAAGGCAAAGAAACGTCAGGAGAAAGACGAGGAGTTCTGGGCCAAGGAAAAGGAAAAAGGCGAAAAGATCTATCGCCGGTTCCAGGAAGAATTAGCAAAGTATGAAAATCCAGCATCTCAGAACTGAATATCTCAATAATCCATTGGGAATCGACATTGATCATCCTTCCCTCTCCTGGACACTCGATGGCGTGAAAAAACAGAAAAAGGCAGAAGTCCTCTACCGTGTCAATGGTGGAGAAGAGAAATCCATTCCGGCCAATTCCGACCGGATGGAAGTTCTCTATCCCGAAGAAAGAAAAGAAAGAGACTACATCACCTGGAAAGTGAGAGTCTCTGACGGAGAGGGAAACGAAGCGGAATCCGAAGAAGCCTATTTTTCCTTCCTCCCCAAGAGAGAGGAGCTCTCCGCCCGTTGGATCAAAGGAAACTACAAAGCCAGCAAAAAACGCCGCTATCCCGTGGACTGCTTCTTCAAGGAATTCCATGTCGACAAGATTCCCCAGTCCTTCCTCTATATTTCTGCCTTAGGTCTCTATGAAGTCTATCTCAATGGGGTGAAGGTTTCCAATCACATCCTCGCCCCCGGTTCTACCGATTACAGAGTCCGCGTCCAGATGGATACTTACGATGTCACTTCCTACCTCCACCCCGGAAAAAACACCATTCACGTCCTTCTGGCGGATGGCTGGTACCGCGGAAGCATCGGCGCCAAAGGTTTCACCTGTGTCTTCGGAACGGAAACCAAGCTTCTCTTCCAGCTCGAGTGCGGAAATGAGAAGGTCCTCTCCGACAAAGATACCTACTGGGACAATAACACCCCGATTCTTTTCGCCGACCTCAAGGACGGCGAAACCGTCGACATGAACCTCACGCCTTCCTTCACCCGTTTTGCCAAGGAGACAAACTACAAAGGTCTTATCTCGAGTAGCGACAACGTCCCTGTCATCGAGGAAGCACCGACGGACCCGATCAAAGTCTATGAAAAAGACAGCGATACCACCTATGAGTTTGTCCGCAACACGGCCGGCTATATCACCATGGAAGCCGAAGCGGAAAAAGGAGCGCACATCGATGTCGTCTTAGGCGAACTCATCGACGAAAAGAAAGAAGTAACCCTAAAGAATGTCCAGTGCGTCCGCAAAGGAAAGAAAACCCCGCTTCAGGAAGTCCATCTCACCTGCAAGGAAGGAACAAACGTCTATCATACCCGCTTCTTCTACGGCGGCTTCCGCTATGCGACGGTCAGAATGAGCAAAGGCGTCAAGAATTTCCACATCCATCAGATTGCCATCCACTCCGACATCGAAGATACTTCCACCTTCTCTTCCGCCAACAATCTCATCAACATTTTCTACCGCAATACCATCAATTCTATGAAAAGCAACTCTGTCGACATCCCGACGGATTGTCCGACAAGAGAACGAATGGGCTGGACCGGAGACTCGCAGGTCTTCTTCCCGACAGCCTCTTATCTTTCCGATTATGCCGCCTTCACCAGAAAGCACATCCGCGATGTCTTTGACCGCCAGGAAAAGAGCGGCTGCCTTCCGCAGATTGCCCCTTATTCCGCTGAAGACTGGTTCATGAATGTCATGAACGGCAGTGTCGGCTGGGCCGATGTCGGGGTCCTCACGCCTTACCGCATGTATGTGAAATACGGCGACAGAAAAATCCTTGAGGACAACTATGACCGCATGATGAAGTATGCCAAGTTCATGATCAAGAGAACCGGGAGAGCGAAAGGCATCTACGTCCTCTACGCCAAACCCCTCCACCTCTCCAAGAAGAACAGAAAATATGGTGTCAACACCGGACAATCATACGGTGAATGGGCGGAACCAATCGATGTCAAAGAGCCTTCCTGGCTCGACTTCGCTATGCCACATCCGGAAGAATCGATGGCCTATACCGTCTTTGTCCTCGACACCATGATGAAAATTTCCGAAATCATCGGTCGCAAGGAAAACATGGCTCTGTTGAAGCAGTATCGTAACGGCGTGAAATTGGCCTACCAGGAACTCGTCACCAAGAAGGATTACACCCTCGATACCGATAGGCAGGCCAAGCTTGTCCGTCCCTTGAAACTCAACCTGCTCACCGAAGAACAGACTGCGTTTGCAAAACAGCGTCTCATCGAAGCCCTCGATCACTACCACTGGAGACTCGGAACCGGATTCCTCTCCACCCCGTTCATCCTCGATGTCTTACAGGATATCGATCCGAAGTATGCTTATAAGCTCCTCCTCAACGAAGAGATGCCGGGTTGGCTCTACATGGCCAAAAACGACACCGGCACCATCTGGGAAGGATGGGAAGGAGAACATTCCGACAAAGGAATCTGCTCGCTGAACCACTATTCCAAGGGCGCCATGGTCGAATGGCTCTTCTCCGGCATGCTCGGCATCAAGGTCATCGCTCCGAATCGTTTCCTCGTCTGTCCCTGTGTCGACAAGAGCGTTCCCTGGGCCAAAGGCAGTTATGTCTCCCACTACGGAAAGATCATTTCCGCATGGGAAATCAAGGAGGATACGGTCTTCTTCCACATCTCTGTCCCTAGCAACTGCGAAGCGGACTTCTCCTATCAGGGAAACAATCAACATCTTGAAGCCGGCGACTATACCTTCTCCTATCCGCTCTGATCGATTCTCTATCGGTTCCGTCCTCTAAGGCGGAGCCGATTTTCTATTGTTTTCCGGGCATAAAACTATCTAGAAATTATCTAGAAATATCTAGAAATGATAAAAGACTTGATTTATAAAATGCCGATAGTTATCAAAATATTTTCCTAGAAACATCTAGAAATATGCCTTTGAATGTCGTAAACTATTACCAGTGAGGAAACGCTATGCAGTTCAAAGAAATCATTCCGGAACAGGATATCGAAAACTATACGACAGAATTCAAGGCCCGCCTGATGACAGGCTTAGACAAGAACAAGGAAGACAATGAATTAAAATGGCTGAAAGAAATTGTCGCTTTTGCCAACAACCAGGGCGGCACCATTTTTGTCGGCGTCAATGATGCAACCCACGAAATCGAACCGATGACACATCAGGAAATCGATGCCACAACAAGACTCATTTATCAGAAAGTAGAGGAGCGCATCGAACCCACGATTGATTTGACACTCCAAGAAATAGCAGTAGGCACAGCGATGCCAGGAAAATATCTCCTTCGAATCGACGTCGAGAAAAATCAGAATACGCCGGTTTATGTCCATACGAATGGTATTCCGGCCTGTTTCATCCGTCAGTTCGGCCGTGCAAAAATTGCTACGCCGGAGCAGATTGCCAATCTCGTGATCAAAAGCACAAGAATCTCCTACGATTCTGTCAATACCGACATTCCTTACGATGAAGACAAATTTCAGGCACTCAAAGACGAATTTGTGAAAGCCAATCCTGGAAAGAGCTTCAACAATAAACTGCTCGAGTCCATCGGAATTCTCGACGGCAACGACAGACTGACCAAGGGAGGGTTGCTTTTTAAGGACGACAATGTAGATGACATCACCTTAATCAAGGCATCCAAATTCTCCGGATTCAATAAAGGAGGTGATGTCGTATTGGCTTCTGAAACCTATCGTGGATGCCTCCTCACCATCATCAACAAGGCAGTCGAATTTGTCAAGAATCACTCCACCGTAGGTTATCAGAAGACAGCGACAAGCCGAATCGATTTATCTTCCTATCCGAGTCGCGCCCTCTTTGAGGGAATCGTCAACGCTTTCGCACACCGCAACTATTTCATCGCCGGTTCCGAAATTCAGGTGGACATCTTCCCGGATCGACTTGAAATCACATCGCCTGGATCTCTGATTGGAGGAAAACGTCTCGAACAGGAAAAAAACATCGCCGCCATTCTGCCGAAACGGCGAAATGAAGCCATCTGCAGAATACTAGAGGCTGTCCACTACATGGAAGCAAAAGGGACGGGATTTGATAAGATTGCAGAAGAATACAGAAATGCCTCCCCTTCGCATCAGCCCTTTGTGACATCCAACGATGATTTCTTCACCCTGACTTTGCCTGACCTCACTTACCGGGAAGGTGTCATCGGTAAGGACAATCCGTACCCTGACATCCATCTTGTCAGTGATATCGTCTCCCCTTACGACGAGAAAATATTATCCTGCTGTTTCTGGAAAAGCAGAAGCATCATAGAAATCGGTATGTTCCTCAATATCACGCCATCCACTCACCTCAGAAAAGATATCCTGGAAAAACTAGTAGAAAAAGGATATCTCTTCAAAAAGCAGATTGGAAAAGCAAATCATTATTTGACCAATCGTGAACTGATTGACCCTTATCGCAGAAGAAATGACTAGAAATTATCTAGAAATATCTAGAAATGATAAAAGACTGAATTCGTAAAATGCCGATAGTTATCGAAATATTTTCCTAGAAACATCTAGAAATATGTTTTGCTAAGAATTATTGATGCAGACAGAAAAGAGGGCTCCCCGGAGGGAGTCCTCTTTTCTCATATCACATAGCTCAGAAGTAGAATGCAGTAACCTTCGTAATCGGATCACCGACAGTGTCCGGAGTATAGGAAACTTTAACAACCATCGTCTTTCCGGTCGTCTTATCCGTGACAGAGGCAGTCAAGGTCTTGATGACCTTATCCATCGAAGAGTTATAGGCGTAGTCATAACCGATGGTCCATTCGTTTCCGAAGGAGTCATCTGCCTTGAAGGCTTTTTCCGCACTGGCGTAGATGGAATCATCGAAGATACCGCCAGTCATTGTCATCGAGTAGGTACCATGCGTATTGCTGAAGGATGCTGTCGGCTTTTCTTTACCGGTTTGGAAGAACGGAATGACATGGCCGCCGAAGTTGGCTTTCATATCGGCAAGGATGCTCTTATCCCAGTTGAGGGCTTCGCTCTCTTCATAGCCGTCCGTATAGGAGACCTTCATCGTGATGGCGGTGGAGCTGATAGTATAAGTAATCTTCATCGTCTTTCCGTCAATCACCTTGGTCGCAGTGACAGAGGAGAAATTGTTGGTGGAGAGAATGGCAAACTTTGTCGTGAAGCCAGCCGCCTTGAGATCCTCTTCCGCTTTAAGAACATAGCCGTTGTTGCCTTTTCCGCCCTGTGCATTGTTCTTGTTGAGTGTTCCGGTGATTGTCACAATATTGGTGCCTTTGGTGGTCTTGACCGTGGAATCGGTTCCTAAGAAGAGCTTCGGAACGTCAACCTCACCGATAGAATTGGTAATGTTGGCCTTATAAGTAGCCGTGAGATTCCAGTCGTAGCCCTCGGCTTTTGCATCAAGGAACGGGACGTCGAGATAATAGACGACTCTCGGTTCGGCATATTCTGCCGTTCCGGCTTTTTCAACAACGAAGCGGACAGTATTGCCGTCATCGAACTTCTTCATGCCGTAGAGGCAGTCTCCATAAGTGTTGACGCCTCTTACAAGCGTCCAGCCATCTGCCTGATAGGTCTTTTCGGCAGCATCGAGAATCTTTGTGTCATAAGTGGCATATTCCTTGGCTGCAACCGTGATTCGATAGGGAAGAGACGTCGATGAGCCGGCCGTCACATCATATTCCTTCGAGCCGAGATTGATGAAAGGCATCTCATGACCGGCGAGGACCTGTTTAATGGCGTTATTGTCCGCTTCCGACCATGCGGTTATCATATCCGCATCAAAAGCGACTTTTCTGCGGATGTAAAGCTGGCCGTTTCCTTTGGTTTCCTTGGACAGCTTTGCGATGTAAAGATCGCCTTTCTCATTCGTGGCCTGTGCCTCAAAGGTGTTGGAAGTGTATCCGTCATCGATCATTTCCCAGTTAAGGGCGGTATCACTGGCTAACGCTTTTTTGAAGAAATCGATCATTTGATCGTTCCAGGCGCCGCCGACGATGGTGACAATGCCGTCATCCGTACGGGTTGCAGTCACGACAGGAGAAGAGGAACCGAGATAGAAATAGGGGAAGACATAGCCGTCCAATGCAGTCTTCATTGCATCTTCGGCGTCTGTCGTCCAGGCGCCATCGCTCGGAACGGAGAATGCTTCACGGTACGTGGCAGTGATTATGGCAGAACCGGTGGAGTAAGGCGTCGCGAAAGTGACGGTCATGACACCGGCATCCGTCTCCTGGACACCAGTCAGCACTCTGCCGTAGGTATTGGTCGACATCGTGACGGTATAGTCCGCCTTGGTGAGGACGTCCTTATAGTTGTCGATCATGGTCGGATTGAATTTGTCGCCGGTCAGTTTCAGAGTCTTCGCGGAAGTGTCGAAAGAGGTCTTGATGGTGGCACCGATATACGTATACGGAATCTGATGACCGACAAGTTTGTCCGCCATCGCCGCCTTTGTCGCCTCATCCCAGTCCGTCGCATCAGCGGGAACTGTCAGTTTGCCATAGTGATTGAGGACAAGGACAGCCTTACCGGAAGTCGGGACCGTGTTGTTGGAACGGACCTGCGCCTGAATCGTGCAGCCATCCTCATAAGTATGGAGGGCGAAGATCGTATTGCCATAGGTAGAAGATCCGAGATAGGTCTCCCATCCTGCATCTTCAAACTGCTTTTTCGCGGAAGCGATGACCTGTTCGGTGAAATCATAGCCGGTAACCGTCACGGTGGTACCTGTCGCAGTGGCCGTCGGATTCTTCGTACCGAGGTAGATATATGGAACCTCGTGATTGTCGAAGGTGTTGATCTTTGTCTTGACATCATCCTTCCAGGTCGTACCGCCCGTCGTCACATCGAAGACTTCGGAGAACGTGATGTTGATATCGGCAAGCGGATCAGTTTTGCTGCTTGTCGCATAGACGGTGACATCCAGTTTGCAGCCGTCCTCGAAGGTCTTTGTGAAAACAAGATAAGTTCTTCCCTGCGCATCGACAGTCTTCGTCATCTCATAGCCTGCAAAAGCAGCCTCTGCCTGGACAGGGACGGATTCTTCCCACTTTCCACCGCGGATGACAAGGGTTCTCGAACCGGTTGTCCAGGACACATTCATGTTGTTTGCCGTACCGAGATAGACATACGGAATGGCATGGCCGTCGAGATACTTGTCGAAAGCAGCCTTGACGTCTTCGTTCCAGGCATCGGCAGTGGTCGGATCAAACGGCTCATCATAGGTGACCGTCATATTTGCATAGCCATACTTGTCTTCTGCGACACTGAAAGAGATGTGCGTCGTTTCACTCGAACCGGTGATGGTGACGCTATCCGCCGTGACTTCCGAGCAGGTGTAACCGGCATCGGTGAAAGCATCCGAAATCTCAAGGAGTTTCTTATTACTGATGCTGATGGAACCCATGATTGTGAGAACGCTCTTGCTGGCATTCCAGCTGCCTTCGACGCTCTTGCCGAGGTTCACATAAGGAAGCACCTGATTGCCAAGATGCTTAAGCATGAGATCGACAATATCCTGTCCCCATGGAGAATCATAAGGATCATCGTCCGTCGTTCCGGAACTTTCGCTTCCGGAAGTATCCGGTAAGGACTCGGAATCACTGGTGATAGGTGGAAGTTCACTGTCCGTGGTCGGAACAGTCGGCTTCTCTGTCGCCGGCGCTTCCGTGGCAATTTCGGTCGGACGGGTGGTCTCCGTTGCAGAACTCGTGGCATTTCCACAGCCGACCAGAAGCATGCTGAGAATTGCCGTCAACATTATTTTTTTCTTTTTCATTGATTGATAACCTCCGAGATATAAAAAGATTATTGCAATCATAAAAAAGGATGGAAAGTTTTGTTTTTTCATTGCCCAATGAATGGAAATGAAGAAAAAATGGTATTTTTCTTCGCTTTTTGAACAAAAGAAAACGAAATCATAATAGAAATCGCCTTTTCCAAAACAATTGTGCTTTAATGTAAGCGGTTAGCAAGAGGGCACACAATGAAATCAAAATTAGAAGAAATAAGATAGAAATCATGATATTTTAAGCTTTTTTCAATATTTTAAATTGTTTTCGCTTCAGAAAAGAGCAAATCATTTTCTATGAGAGCAAAGAAAAAACAACTTACATTGTAAGCGCATACATAATAAAAAAGAAAGAAGCCAGCCTTCGGGCTGGTTTCTTTCTTTTCATTAGAAGTAATAGATTTCGACCATCGGCATTTCGGTGCCATAGCTGTTTCTGCTACCAGAGGTGTAGTTATACAGTTTCAGCGTGAAATGCTTCTTCGTATTCGGTTCTTCCGCAACGGCTACCAAAGTCTTGCCCTCAATATTGTCATTGAAGGAATAATCATAATAGATATTCCAAGTCAAGGACTTATCACCGCGCAAAGCTTCCTCAGCCAAATCATAAATCTGATTGCTCCAAATCAAGCCACTCAACTGTAAGAGATGATCAGAACGGGAATAGGCATAAGAGACATTGTCACTGCCGAGATAGAAGTACGGAATGACATGACCGTCGAAGTTTGTCTCCATCAGGTTCTTGATTTTCGGAGCCCATTCTTTTTCCGCAGAAGGAGTGAACGGGTCCTGGTAGGCAACAAGCAGGTTGGAGTAACTGCCATAATTGTTCTTGAAGGTGACAGTCACCGTAGCACCATCCTCGTAGGTATGCTTGGCAACAAGCTTCGCACCGGTGTTGGAGGAATCCATAACGGAATAGTAGGTGCAATCATATCCACTGGCTTTGAGAACCTGATAGGCATTGTACGTATAGTTTTCCTTCCAGGTACTCGAACTGAAGGAGAACTGGAGATATTCAACGCCACTATACGTTCTCTTTCTGCTGGAGGGCGCCGTCTCACCGAGATAGAGGGTGGGAAGCGTATGACCATTGAGATAGGAGTCAAGCATGGTCTGAACACTTGCATTCCAAGTCACATCGCTCGGAACCGTGACAGCATCATCGATATAGGCATCAAGTTCTGCATTGGAGTAGTAATCAGGACCAACGGCAATTCGGATCGTTCTGCCGTCGCTGAGATGTTTGTAAGCCGTGAGAAGAGCACCTTTGTCTCCGTCACTCTCGGAATCACTGAGCGTATAACCATCTTTCTTAAAGGCTTCTTCCGCGAGATCATAGATTTTATCGTCCCAGGCTCCGCCCGCGATGGAATAACCGCTATCCCAACCGGCTTCGACCTCTTCTGTTCCAAGGTAAACGTAAGGAAGAACTTCGCCGAAATGTTCTGTCATCTCCGTCTTCATATCATCACTCCAGGCACCATTTTCCGGAACGACAAAGGTCTTCAGATAGGTCGCTTTGAAATAAGGCTTGCCTCTGCTGTTTTTGTAAAGTGTGACAAAGATGGTATTGTCTTCTTCATCGACGCCTTCGCCTTCTGTCTTATCCGTAGAATCTTTGAATGTCCAGGTGAAACCTTCCATCGTGTTGAGAGCGGCCTTCATGTTGGTGATGATTTCACTGCTCCAGGAACCACCGGTCAATTCGATGCAGTTAGCACTCTCGACCATAGACGGAGCAACAGAACCGAGGTAGAAATAAGGGAGAACATTGCCGCCAAGTTCGATTTCCATCGCTTCCTGAATTTTATCGGACCAATCGACATCCTCGTCCCCACTCGGAGGGTTATAGCCTTCCACGACGGAGAGAACGAGAATGGCAGACTTCTTGCCGTAGCTTGCGGCCATATGGGCAGTGAGGACACACTTGTCGTCTAACGTCTTTGTCGCAGTCGCCACTCTTCCGCTGACGCTATCACTGCTATGGATGACAGTGAAGCCGGCTTTTTCATAGTCTTTGACGAACTGATCCATCATGGCGCCGTTAAAGACACCGCCGGTAAGGCTGAGTGCAGCATCATAGTTGTCATATGTGGTATCGAGTGTGTTGCTTCCGAGATAAACATATGGGAAATCCGCACTGTGTCCGGCGAGATACTTATCCATCGTCGCCTTGACGGTATCACCGAAATCGGTGCAGTCTTCCGGCTTGGTGAGAGGAGAATAATAGTAGACATCCAGTTTTGCCATCGTTCCGTTGCCGAAGAGGATTGCACTGATGGTGCAGCCGTCGGACATGGTCTTGGAGGCAATCAGGGACTTCTGTTTATCGGCAGAAGACATTTCGTCATGCGTCTCATAACCATCGGCTTCAAGAGCGGTCTTAGCAGATGCGAACATTCTTGCGTCGAAAACACCGCCTGTGATGGTGAGCTTGTTGGTCGTAGAGTTCCAATCGGAGGAAAGGGAGTCGCTGCCGAGATAGAGATATGGTAAGGCATGGTTATCGAAGCTGGAAGCGAAACGGGAAGTGATGGAAGAAGGCCAAGAGGCACCGGCGACAGGATTGTAGGCTTCTTTGTAGAAGACAGAAAGATGCGGGAAAAAGACAGTCGTGGTTCCGGATTTATAAAGGGTGATGGCAAAAGAGGAGCCGTCATCGAATTCGATGTCGGCACTGACGACATCGCCATAGGTCTCTGTTGTCTTCTTGACGTTCTTGGCACCGCTCGCCGTGAGGCTGGTCATGGCAAGGGTCAGATAATCATCCGTCCATTTTCCACCATCGATGGAAAGTGTCTTCGTGGCATTGTTCCATTCGACATCAGGTGCAGTGAGACCGAGATAGATAAAGGGAAGGTCATGTCCGCCTAATTCGCTGTTGATGGCAGCCTGAACATCTTCACCCCATTCGGTGAGGGAAGAAGGATCGAACGGTTCGTCATAAGTGGCGACGAGTCTCAGATAGCCGTAGTCATCACTGTCGATATCGACCGTGAGGTGGAGATCATCATTGGTGGCGTGGAAATTGACGCTCGTCTTATCCGCGGTCCATCCGGCTGCATTTTTATAGGCAGTCTCCGCTTTGTCGAGAACATCTTTATTGAACTTGCTTCCGATGATGGTGAGAAGACCATAGTCACCGAGGTTTCTCTTCCAGGTGCCATCCATCGTCCTTCCGAGGCTGACATACGGAAGAATTGCACCGCCGAGGTGCTTCTTCATCAGTCCGGCGATATCTTCGCCCCAGAGTTCCTCATCTTCGCCCGGTTCTTCCGTTGTCGAATCGGAAGTCGGTTCCGTCACTTTCCCGGTATCGCTCGTATCCGGTGCCGCCGTATCCGTAGAGGGCTTGGCTGTGGAAGCCGGCGCATCCGTCTCCGGTTTTTCCGTCTTCTGAGAAGTCGACGGCGCTTCGGTCGTCTTATCCGTAGCAGAAGAAATATTTCCGTCACATCCGACAAGAGCTAAGGAAACTAAAGAAATCAGCAGCATTCTTTTTGTTTTTTTCATGATTTGTTCTACTCCTTAAAATTAACAAGCAAGATTATAAAAACGGAGGGAAAAGGGACAACTGAGGGCTTTCCTCACTTTTTCAGCATTCTTTTGTGAGAAAAAGTTTAGTTTTTCATAAAAATCAATGCAAAATCTGTTCATTTTGAAAAAAGGAATCGTATTTTTGTGTTTTCTTCGTGTTTTCTCTTCTTTTGTTTCCGTGTTTTTCGAAAGAAATGTAAGCGGTTCAAATTAAAAATGATGTCAGTTTCTGGGTTTTAATCAATTTACTATTTTTCAATGTTTTTTAAAGGTTATTACAAAAATCAAAGTTATTTTTCTTAAAATTTTATTGAAATTTAATGTAAAGCTTAAAAAGTTTGCCTCTTTGTCCAGTTTGAAAACCAAAAACTTGTTACCGCTTACATTTGAATTCAGTTCTATGATTCTGTACTTTTTCATATAAAAGTTTGCACTTTTTTTAAATGATAGCCCTATCATTCTGTTTTTCCTGATTTTTCCTCTTTTTTCTTATTGTTTTCTCTACTTTATAATTTACCGCGTTTCCATCAACAAATCACCTTCCACGCTTTCTCATTAATAAAGGAGGAAAACCTTATGGATGAAAACTTCAGAAAATGTAAAAACAAACTCATGAGAGAGTTCTATCTGAAAATCTCTCTCCTCTCCCTTTCTTTGGGACTTGTGACCGGAGGACTTCTTATCGGTCTCTCCCGTCTTCTCGAATGGAACTTCGCCTTCTACTACAGCATCCTCATCGGTGTTGTCGTAGCACTCGTCCTCTTCCTCGTTCTGTTCTTCGTCAGAAAACCGAACGATGAAAAGATTGCGGAACGCATCGACAAGGAATTCGGACTGAAGGAGAAAGTTACCTCTATGGTCGCTTTCGAAGGTCAGAACGGAATCCTCTACGAAAAGCAGAGAGAGGATGCCAAGATTCAGCTTTCCAAGAAGGATCCCAAGAAGCTCCCCGTCCGTTTGGCCATCATCAACATCCCGGCCTTGGTCTTCGGCGCTTCCCTCTTCACAGCCAGCTTCTTCACTCCCGTCCTTGAACATGCAGAGAACCCCGGTGGCGGTGATAACGTTCCGGACAAAGACACCATCAACGATAAGACGGATGAAATCCGCGATCAGATTCAGGACCTGATCAACAACAGCAACGCCAGCGAGGAACTAAAGGCAGAGCTGAATCAGATTCTCGCTGACCTGATTGAAGAGCTTGAAGATGATACCGACATCCAGTCCAGAATGAGAAAGGTCATCAAGGCCGAACAGAGAGTCGATGTCGCCCTCGACAAAGCCAATTCCAAGGAAGAAATCGGTGAGGCGCTTTCCAAAGTCGAGAATGACCTCCTCGCCAAGCTCGGCGAAGCCATCTTAAACGGTGACCAGGATAAAGTCGCTGAGATTCTAACACAGCTCGAAAGCCACTTTGCTCCCCGCTCCGTCTATACGGAAGACAAGCTGCTCGATCATATAGCCAACCTCGTCGAAACCATCACCAATGCATTGGATGAAGCCTTTGTCTCTACCTCTGACAACCTCTTCCGTTCGATGAACCATCTCACGGAAAGCTTCACCAACATCGAAAAGAAGTACAGCAAATATCTCAGCGGCGATACCAAGAACGGCATCGATGAAGCCCAGGCCAAGGCCGACAGCATCACAGCCATCGAGAAAGCCATCCAGGAAATCAACGCCTGTCTCGCTTCTCAGGCGGAAAACTCCACCCTCGCCGAAAACGTCAAGAAGTATATGGAGAGCCTCATCAATCCTTCCGACGGCAACGGAGGAGGAGAGAGTGGCAACAATCAGACCACCGACAAAGATGGCGAATCCGGTGAGAACGGCTCGGATGGAAACGGAAACGGTTCCGGAACAGACGGCGAAGCCGGCGATGATAGCCAGGGCGGCAATGAGAGCGGAGATGACTCCGATGATAAAGGAGATGACTCCGGCGATAACGGCGGGGACAGCGACCAGAACGGAGACGGCGATCAAAGCGGATCCGGAAATGGAGAAGGAGACAATCAAGGCAGTTCCGGCGAAGGCGGAAAAGGAGACGGCAAGTCCGATAGCAGCTCCGGTTCCGACTCTGATGGTGCCGGCGGCGGAAGCGGTAAGACCAACTATCCGAGTGACGACAAAGTCTATACCGACGAAAACGGATACTCCAGCTACGGCGATGTCGTCGCCGGCTCCCGCAATGATGCCAACGAAGACAGCAAAGAGAGCGGAGACAGCGAACTCGACGGAATGCTCGACGATTACTTCGACTCCCTCTACGGCAGTGATTCCAAAACCAACCCCTAAGCAACAGAAAGGCAACGAAAACAATGGAAAACGAAGCGTTAATCACAGAATTCAGTGAATCAGTCAAAAAAATCAAGGAAGAACTCCACAAGGATATCGTCGGCCAGGAGGAAGTCATCGACAATGTCGTGATTGCCATCATCGCCGGCGGCAACGTCCTTCTCGAAGGTGTCCCGGGAACCGGTAAGACCCGTCTTGTCCGTTCCTTAGGACAGACTCTCGACCTTCCTTTCTCCCGTATTCAGTTCACACCGGACCTCATGCCGAACGATGTCACTGGCACCAACATCATCCGTAAGGATGAATCCGGCAACCTCGTGACCTCCTTCCAGAAGGGGCCGATCTTCGCTCAGATCATTCTCGCCGATGAAATCAACCGTGCCACACCGAAGACACAGGCCGCCATGCTCGAAGTCATGCAGGAGCATAAGGTCACGGTCGGCGGTGTCACTTACCCGATGGCCGAGCCGTTCTTCGTCTTAGCCACCGACAACCCGATTGAGCAGGATGGTACCTATCCGCTTCCGGAAGCCCAGATGGACCGTTTCATGTTCAAGGTCATCATGGATTATCCGAGTGTCAATGAGCTCGGCGACATCGTCAACATGACCCAGGCCTCCATGGAGGAGAATGCAACCAAGGTCGTCGATGGAAAGACCATTCTCGAAATGAGAGAGCTCGCCAAACAGGTTCCGATTCTTCCGCAGGTTCTCACCTATGCTATGGAACTCGTCCACAGCACCCACAGCGAACTCGATGATGCCAGCGAAACCGCAAAGAAGTACATCCGTTATGGTGCTTCTCCCCGTGCCTGCCAGGCACTCATCACCGGCGCGAAGATCCGTGCCCTCATCCATGGAAACTACAACGTCTCCTATGATGATATCGACGCTCTTGCCTATCCAGTCTTACGTCACAGAATCAAAATCAATTACAATGCCATCAATGACAACCTCAGCATCGACAAGGTCATCGGCCTGTTGACCAAGGAAATCAGAAAGAAAAAATAAACCATGAAAAACGTGATCGACGAACAGTTTCTTCAGCAAATCGAATTACTCTCCTTATCGGTAAAAGATAATGTCGCCGGTCTTTTCGGTGGAAACCATAAGTCCAAGAAATATGGTTCTTCTTGTGAATTCGCCGACTACAGGGACTATATCGAAGGAGACGATGTCACAAAAATCGACTGGAACCTTTACGGCAAGTTTGAAAGGATGTATCTCAAGCTCTATCTCGATGAGAGACAGATGCAGACAAGAATCTATATCGATGGTTCGGCTTCGATGGCAGCCGGCGGAAAGGGCGAATACGCCCTCCGTCTCGCCGCTGCCTTCTCCTATCTTTCCTTAAAGGATATGGATAAGGTCAATATCTATCTTCTCAAAGGAACCCAGGCGGTACCTCTTCTTGAGAATGTCATCGGCAAGGATGCTTTCCTCAATTCCATCGGAAAGCTCAACCATGTCGATTTCGAAGGGGAGACGTTCATCTCCGAAGCCATTCTGAAGTCGATGGTCGGATACGGAGACGGAAAATCGATTCTGATCTCCGACTTCCTCACCGACAACAACTACACAGATGCGATCGATTATCTCAGAGGGAAGAAGAGAGATGTTCTCTGTCTTCAGCTTCTTTCCGATGAGGAACTTCATCCGACTTTCCGCGGAAAGATGATTCTTCACGACAGTGAGAATGATCAGAAGTTCTTCAAGGACAACATCAACCGCGATGTCCTTGCCGCCTATAAGAAAGCCTTAGCCTATGTCACGGAGAAAGCAGAGAATTTCTGCCACTCCAGAGAAGCCGAATATCTCCTGTTATCTACCAAGGATGATATGAAGGAGCTCTTCCTCAACAGAATGAATCAAAGGGGGATCATCCGATGAGTTTTCAATATCCCTTAGCCTTCCTGGTTCTTCTCGCCATCCCTGTCCTTATCATCATCTATTTATTGAAGAACAAATACAAAGAGGCGACGACACCTTCCACTTATCTCTGGGACCTCTCCAAGAAGTTCCTCAAGAAGAAAAGCCCCCTGCATACCTTCGAGCATCTCATTTCCCTTCTCCTTCAGATCATCACCATCTCCGCTCTGGCAGTCTGTCTTGCCCATCCGGTCATCACTACTCCAGGCAAGAGCGACAATGTCCTCTTCATTCTCGACGGTTCCGCTTCCATGAGTATGGAAAAGGATGGTAAAACCTGCTTTGACAAAGCAAAGGAGGAAATCGCCAAACGTGCCAATGAGTGCAACAAAGGCAGTTCTTTCTCTCTCATCTACGCGTCCAAGGAGACGAGAGTCGTCTGTGAGAATGTCACGGACAAAGATCAGTTCTCCCTTTATCTCGACTCTCTGAAGACCGGTTATCAGAAGAATGATCTCTCCGATTCCTTAAGCAAAGCACAGGAAGTCATCGACCGCAATAACGTCAACCTTTGTTACCTGATGACCGACAAGAAGGAAGAGAATCTCACCAACATCAATCTTGTCGACTGCTCCGTCTCTGCCGAAAACTACGCCATCTCGGACCTGAGCTATAAGGTCGACGGCATCAATATCTCCATTGACGCCTCTGCCCTTTCGTATCAGAGCGACAAGAACCTGACGGTCGGCTTCTATCTCAACGATGTGAAAGTCGGTTCGAGAAAGTACACCGTCCAAAAAGGAAAACCGTATTCCTTCAAGCTGAATTACTCCGATGCCAAAAAGGAATTCACGGACATCAAGTCCGTCAAGGCTGTCATCGAAGATGAGGACACGCTGTCCTTGGACAACACGATGATTGTCTACAACAACGAGGATACCGCCTTAGCCAAAGTCCTTCTCGTCTCCGACGATCCCTTCTATCTGACGAGTGTCTTCTCTGCCATCAACAACAGAACCGAATATAAGAACTCTCTGAATGTCGTCTCCACCTCCAACTACACCGCTACCTCCGGATACGATCTCTATGTCTTCGATTCCTTCACCCCGACCAAACTTCCGAGCGAAGGTTCCCTCTTCTTCTTCAACAGCGCCACCACCCTCGACGGAACCGGTTTTGTCGCCCAGAAGACCATTGAGGAAGACGAAGGTGTCCATCTTTCCTACACCGACAACTCCAGTTCCCTTCTCTATCAGAACCTGACCAAGGGAATCGTCCACAACGACATCGTCGTCAAGAAGTATGTCCGTTATTCCTTGACCCGTGATTTCACCACGGTACTCTCCTATGAGAATTTACCTTTCGTCTTTGCCGGAAAGAGCGACAATCAGCAAAGAGAGGTCGTCTTCGCCTTCGACCTTCACGATTCCAACCTCCCACTCAAGTATGACTTCCTCGCTCTCATGAGAAATGCACTCGCCTATGCCAACCCGAGAATTCTCGAGAACTACACCTACGAAATCGATGAACCGATGGTTCTCTCCCTCTCTTCAAGCATGACCTCGGTCACCATCAAGACACCGGAAGGAAAGGAAGAGAAATTCAGCGCAAACCGCGACTATCTCACCTATACGCTGGAAAGTGTCGGCACCTATGAAGCCAGCGTTCTCTACGAGGATGGCAGCGAAAAGACCATCCGCCTCTTCGTCCGTTTCCCGAAAGAGGAAAGTGACCCGGAGAAAGTCGATGACTCAGCTCTTTCCTTGGTCATCGATACCACAACGAAGAAAGGCGCCTCGATCTACGATAGCCTCATTCCCATCATCATTGTCGCCTGTGTCTTCTTCTTAGCCGATTGGGGGATCTACGCCTATGAACAATATTAAAATCACTTATCCCTATCTCCTCTACATCATGCTCCCACTAGCCGTCTTAGTCGTCTTAGGATTCTTCTTCATTCCGAAACTCAAGAAAAAACGTCCCAACAATATCATCTCCCTCATTCTTCACCTCGTCTTAGCCTGTACGCTCTCCCTCTCCTTTGCCGATATCCGTATCCTCAAAGGAGACAGCAAGAGTGAGCTCTATGTCTTAGTCGACTGCTCCGATTCCGAACGCAACAGCATCGAGAAAATCGATGCGACCGTCTCCGACATCTTTGACAAAGCCAAGGCCTCCAAGGCCGAACCAGGCCTTGTCTGCTTCGGAAAAGATCAGATGGTCTATCTCAAGCCCGGAGAAAAATATAAGAGCATCAAAGACGTCTTCGATAAAGAAAAATATCCGGATTTCTCCTCAGACGGCTCCGATATCGCCTCTGCCTTGACCTATACCAAGACTCTCTTCAGTCAGGATGCGGTCAAGAAAATGGTCTTAGTCAGCGATGGTATCGAGACGGATAACAATGCGGTGGATGTCATCGCTTCCGTCCTCTCCGACAACGTCGCAATCGATGCCGTCTATCTCAACGATACGTTGGATGACGAAGTCTCCATACAGAGCATCGATTATGTCGACAAGTGCTACACCAACCGTCAGCAGGAAGTCAAAGTTCTTCTTCAGTCTTCCAAAGAGAAAAGCGCCAAGGTCCGTTTGGAGACCGGTGGCGAAATCAAGGAAGAGAAAGAGACGACCTTAGCTCCCGGACTCAACGTCCTCACCTTCTATGTCACCGGAACGGAAACCGGCACGGTCGAATACGAAGTCGAAGTCGTCACCGACGGCGACACCTATTCGGAAAACAACCATGTCACGTTCTCTCAGGAATATACCGACAAATTCTCCGTTCTCTTCATCGGAAACACCCAGGATGACCTCACGGCTTTCCAGTCCATCAGCGGATACGATAGCAATGTCACCATCAAATCCTATGTCGATACGAGTGTCGTTCCCTACAAACTTACCGACCTCATTCAGTATGATGAAATTGTCCTTTCCAATATCAACCTTCTCACTCTGAACCGGTACGAGGACTTCGCCAAGAACCTCAATGCCGCAGTCAAGACGTACGGAAAGAGCCTTCTTACCTTCGGTGCCACCTATACCACTTCCAATGGCGCCAGCGCCATCAACGACTACAACGATCTCCTTCCTGTCCAATATGAATCCGACGGTGCCAAAGCACTCGTCCTCCTCATCGACTGCTCCGGTTCCATGCAGAGTGATGACCGTCTCACCATCGCCAAGAAGGGCGCCATCAAATGTCTCGATGTCCTTTCCGACAAGGACTATGTCTCCATCATCTCCTTTTCCTCCGATGTCACAATCCATCAGCCGCTCACTTCCATCAAGAACAAGAATGACATCATCAAGGCCATCAACGGCATCAACCTCGGCGGCGGAACCATGCTCGGCTCAGGTCTCAGAGAAGCCAACAATCAGATTATCGATTCCAAATGCGAATACAAGAACGTCATCACCCTGACCGACGGTCTTCCGAGCGAATCCGATTCCGAGCTCAAGCGAATTGTCCGCAACATGGCTTCCGACAACATCATCTGCTCCTTCATCAACATCTCCAGCAGCGAAGGTCAGAAGCTCCTCTCCAGCCTCGCCGACATCGGTAACGGCACCTACTATTTCTGCCGTACCGCTTCCGGGCTTGTCAACATCATGCTCTCTTCCGTCTCCGGAGAAATCGGCAATACCGAAATCAACGAGACTGCCTCCGTCCAGTACCTTCTCCCCAATGATCCTGTCTTGGACAAAGTCAGCAATCTGCCGGATCTCAAGGGATATAATTACTGCCGTGTCAAAGGAGCGACCAATACGGTTCTGACGATTCAGTACATCAAGAAGGACGAAAAAGGCAACACGACCGGTGTCGCCACCATTCCGCTTTACGCCTATTGGAACTTCGGAAAGGGAAAGGTCTCCTCCTTCACCAGCAACCTCGCTTCCGACTGGACGGACGACTTCCGTAATTCCAGTGCCGGAAAGACGTTCTTCAAGAACAGTATCTATCAGTCTCTTCCGGACCGTTCCATCTCCACGCTGATGGATCTCACCACTTCCCACAACGGATACACGATGGGATTGCAAGTCAAGGTCGGTGAATCCACCAAGGCCGGAAAAATCCATGTGGTCTGCAAAGATCCTAGCGGAAACGAAAATGAGACCGATCTTGTCTATGACAGCAAGGATATGGTCTACAACGGCAAGACACCGCTCACCGAGAAAGGCAAGTATGAGGTCAAGGCGACCTTCTACGAGCAGCTCGAGAACGGCTCCTACAAGGAGAGTGAGACCGATATGTTCTACTTCTACTACGACTTCTCCAAAGAGTACGATGTCCTTCCGGAAACGGAAGGAGATACGCTCCTCAATGAACTCGTCAAGAACAGCAACGGAACTCTCTATGAGGGAGAAGATGCCTATGAGTATAAAGTCAGCGCAAGCGACATCTCCCATGTCTCCTATTCTTCCACGATGTTGTTCTTCTTCCTTCTCTCCGTAATCCTCTATCTCATCGACATCTTCATCCGGAAATCCACATTCCGAATCAAGAAGAAAAAGAAAGCGGAAGCAGAACACTGAGATGAAAGCCTCTCACTCCGAAAAGGGTGAGAGGTTTTTGATTGCCGGAAAAAGTCCGATGAAAACGGGAGTCCACACCCGTTTTCATCGGAGGTTTATCTATGTACCATCAGAGAACGGAAGAACAATTGCTTGAAAGAGTCAAAAAAGATTTTGCATGTATCGCCATTTATGGACCGAGACAATGCAGAAAATCGACGATGGTCCATCGGATTTTTCAAAGCGGATACCATTATGTCTCTTTGGATGATACGGAGGAACTTCTGTTAGCCAAAAACAATCCAAAGCTCTTTCTGGATAATCATCCCTGGCCTGTCGTCATCGATGAGATTCAGAAGGCGCCGAATCTCTTATCCGAAATCAAGGTCATCATCGATAAGGAAAAGATGAAGTGGGTCATGGAGGATAAGCCGCATTCGCTGATGTATGTATTGACCGGATCGAATCAGTATGTTCTGAAAAACAGCATTTCGGAATCTTTGGCAGGCCATGTCGGCATCATGGAACTGAATTCCTTCAGCCTCGCCGAGAAAAAAGGAAAAAGCGGCTCTCTGTTTATCCCTGATATCGATATCTTCCGAGAAAAGGAAGGAGAAGGAAAATATCCCAGTTATACAAGAAATGCAATCTTTGATGAGATTTTCGAGGGAGGATTTCCGGAATATGTTCTTTGTCATATAGACCGGGAGACCTTCTTCAAGTCCTATCTGGAAACCTATCTCACCAAGGATGTCAGGCTTCTCATCTCCGGTGACAGCGAAACGACATTCCGAAACTTCCTTTCCTATGTCGCACTCAGGACAGGCCAGGAAATTGCCTATGACTCTTTAGCTTCCGCCGTCGGTATCGATGTGAAAACCATCAAGCGATGGTTATCGATTCTGGAATCCTCAGGCCTCATCGCCTTTTTGGAGCCTTTCATGAAAAGCGAATCCAACCGCATTATCAAAGCGCCAAAACTCTATTTCATGGATACCGGGTTAGCCGCTTATCTCTGCGGTTGGCCTAGTGCCGCGATGCTATTGAAATCAGCGATGGCCGGTGCATTCTTCGAGACCTTCGTTGTCAGCGAACTCATCAAGAATCATCAGTTCCACGGAAAGGACTATAAAAACACGCTGTTCTATTACCGCGACATCGACAAAAAGGAGATTGATGTCATCTATTATCAGAACAGAAGAATCACTCCAATCGAGATCAAGAAAGGAATCAATCCCAGCAAGCCGAACAAGAACTTCAAAGTGTTGGATAAGTTCCATCTCCCCATCCAGACAGGTTTTGTCATCGATTGCACCGATCGGATACGGCCGATCAACGAACAGGTCTACACCATCCCAATCAGTCTGATAGAAGGATAGGTTAGAAACCTATTCCTTCTGTTTCCTGTTCTGCTCCTTGCTTGGAAAATTTAGGTGCTTTTTATCAAAATAGAGGGAGAGCAGGAACCCGAAGAAAGCGATTCCTGCCATGAGGAAGAAGGCGGTATAGAGCATGGAATTGAGATAAGGATAGGAGAGCTGAAGGACAGAGTTGACCAGTTGGAAGATAGAGGGAGCGATAAAGACGGCCTTCCTTCTCTTTTTCGGTCCCAGGATATGGGTGAGTATCGCGATGTTGCTGGTGAGATAGAGACCGTTGGACATTCCCTTGAAGGAGTGCAAGAGGATGATGGCGATGGCAAGCGAAAGGCTTGCCTCGCTCTCTCCGGTATAAAAATAGGAGAGGACACCCAATAATAGAGTCTCCACAAAGATCATCAGCAAAGCCAGGGTGAGAGAGAAGGAGACCTTCTTTCCGATTCCGAAATGGGTATTGAGGAAGATGATGACAAATTCGAAGAAGTAGGAGACACTGAGATAGAAACCCCAGGTGAGGGAATTGAAGGCGTTGAGGGTGGATGTCGTGGATTCATAGCTGGTCCATAAATCGGAGGTGAGGGAGTTGCTCGCCCAGATCAGAGGGATCCACAAGGAGGCGAGAAATAGATAGAAGACATAGTTCCTGTTTTTGAAAAGCAGGCCGGTTTTCACGCGTTCATCCTCATCGGAATGGAAGAGATTACTGGGGAACGGCCGGAAGAAATAGGTGAAGACAAAGAGCAAAATCAGGATCGGAGAGGCGAGGAGGAACAGAAAGAGATAGCCTTTATATCCGACATAGAGACATTCAGCAAGATATCCGGCAATCGGACTGGCGATGGCTCCGGATAAGACGCCGTAGAGACAGACGTGTCCGTATCTTGTCTTTTCCGCATAATTGATATCGGCGATGCAGGAGGAATGGAAGGAGAGGAAGGACCAATGGATTCCCATCAAGAGGGAGGAAAAGACAAGAAACAGGAGAAAAAGAAGGCGATATCTCCCCGGGTCACTGATGACACCGTCCGCTGTGATTCCGTTATCCAGAAACAGTCCGGTGAGAGAAAAGGCAAGGATGAGAAAAAAGGAGGAAAAAAGAAGGATCCGCATCAGGAAAAGGTTCCTTTTCTGATGCGAAACCAAAAAGGAACAGATGAAGATGGAAAGAGAAGCGACAAAGGGAGGAAGGAAAAGGCTTAAGGAGGACATCGTATCCGTCCAGAGGAGTTCCTTTCTGCATTGGTTCAGGAAAATCGTAAGGAAGGAGATGACCATTCCTTCGAAGAGGGAGACGATGAGATAGAAGACCTGCGCTTTCGCTGTCTCCGGCTTATTTTTCCGGTCCAAGAAGAAGGTAAGATGCATGGAAATATTATAAGGGATGAATGTACTGAACCCCAAATGTTGGACTCTAAATAGAACTATAGCATGACGAATCAATGAATTAGGTCTGTTTAGAGTCCAACATTTGGGGTTCAGTACATTTGTACAATGCGTGATAAGAATTCAGCATACGAACCTATGCAGCCTGGATGCACCGAGAGTGGCGGAGAAGATGTTGAAGAAGAGTTCCTTCCCTTCCTTCGTATGTACCGTGATGTCTTCTTTCCAGTCCACCTGGAGCTGATGCCCCATCGGCGTCTCGTAGAGGACGTGCGCCCTCTGTTCCTTGCTGATGCTAAGCTTCTTCCTTCTGCAGAAGGCGGTCAGTGTGTTGTATTTTGCACCGGCCAGTTCCGGATACTTGTCCTTCAGAACCATCAGTAAGGCGGCATAGGTGCATTCGGGTACGGCTTTTATCCTTTCGCGGATGAAGTCCTCATAGGAGTCGAATATGCTTTTGTAGACCCTCTTATGATCCGTCGCTTCCTCCTTCGCATAATAGTACTTCTTTACCGTGTTCTGGCTTGTCTTGTATGTCCTGGCAAGCGCGGAGAAGTTCGGTTTGATGTTTTCGCACATTTTGATGTAATTTATCTCCTTTATCAAGTCTGTCCGCATGATCGGTCACCTCCATAGAGATGATGCGACAGCGGCGCTCTTCATTCATCATGAAAGTGCACTTTCATGATGAATGAAGGTGGTCAATTCAACATTAGCGATATTGATCAATTCTACATTAGCACTATCAACAGAAGCTCATGAACGCCAAAAAGGCCCTCGCGGGAAAGGCGGACGACAGCACCGGAGGGCTGAGAAGAACCTATGGGAATTATCTCAGGATTGAGACGGCGGGAAGGAACGCAAAGATAAGAAGCGTCGAGGTCAACAGGGAGAGCGTCGACGGGATGCTTTCGGAGGCAGGATACTTCTGGATTGTATCGACCATGGAGATGGAGCCTTCCGAGATGCTGAAGGCATACAGGGAAAGGGACGAGATCGAGAAGAGCTTCCGGATCGTGAAAAGCGAAAGCGACATGAACAAGACCTATGCCCAGAACAACGGCGCCCTCAACGCAAAGCACATGATGGGATTCGTCACGGCGGTCCTGAGAGGGGAGTTCACGGCGATGACAAGGAATCGAGGACGAACCTAAGCACCCAGAAGATGCTCTTCGCGCTGGACAAGATCATCATGTACAAGGTCAACGGCCACTATGCCATGAAGTATGCATATACGGCGCTCCAGCAGGAAATCATAAAGGCCGTTGGCGTGGACAAGTCAGAAATCGAGAACGTCATAACCCTATGGAACACGAAAAACAAGGATGATGGTAGTATAAAGCTATGAAAAGTTTAGGATTTACAATGCAAACATATCATTTTTTTGAAACTTAAAAGAAAAGGATAAACATTAGTGTTGCTGCATCCCACGAATGTCCCGCCTTCTGAATGAAATCCCGGACAAAAATA